>JBCAZI010000009.1:0-57246 GCA_038533095.1 Pseudomonadota bacterium | reverse complement strand
CAGGAGGAACAGCCCTTTAGCCGCGAACAACGCTCGCTTGTCTATCAGCGCGCGAAAGGGGCCGAGGATAAGCGGCCGTTTGGCAGCCATGAGCGGGTGTATGAGGCCGGTTACGCCTGGCTCACCCACTCGGTTCAGCCAACGCATTTTGACGATACGGATTTCCGCGTGCCTATTGGCGGGGATCAATGCAAACAACCCTATCGCGCCTCGCTTTACAATATTTCCGCGATGAGCTTTGGCTCGCTTTCTGCCAATGCCATTTCTGCCCTGAACAAAGGGGCCAAGATGGGCGGGTTTGCCCATGACACCGGCGAAGGCGGGATCAGCCGCTATCACCGCGAAGGTGGCGGTGACCTGATCTATGAAATTGGGTCCGGCTATTTTGGTTGCCGCAATGATGATGGCACGTTCAATCCCGAAAAATTCGCCAAGCAGGCGGCCAATGATCAGGTCAAAATGATCGAAATTAAACTCAGCCAAGGGGCGAAACCGGGTCATGGTGGCATGCTACCCGCCGCCAAGATCACACCCGAAATCGCCGAGGCGCGCGATATCCCGATGGGTGTTGATTGTGTGTCACCCCCAGCCCATAGCGCCTTTAATGGCCCGTTGGAGCTGATGCAATTCGTGGGCCGACTGCGTGATTTGTCCGAAGGCAAACCCATCGGCTTTAAGCTGTGCATCGGTCACCGGCGCGAGTTCATGTGCATCGTTAAGGCGATGCTGGAAACAGGCATTATCCCGGATTTCGTCGTCGTTGATGGTACCGAAGGCGGCACAGGTGCCGCCCCGCTGGAGTTTGCCAACCACGTTGGCATGCCCATGATCGAAGGGCTGACATTCGTGCATAATACGCTGCGCGGTGCGGGCATCCGCGATCAGGTCAAAATTGGCGCTGCAGGCAAGATTGTTAGCGCATTTGATATCGCCAAGGCCCTGTCTATCGGGGCGGATTGGTGCAATTCCGCCCGTGGGTATATGTTTGCGATCGGCTGTATTCAGGCGCAAGCCTGCCACACCAACCACTGTCCTGTTGGCGTCACCACCCAGGACCCGATCCGCCAAGCGGCACTGGATGTGAACGACAAAAGCAAACGTGTGGCCCGCTTCCACGCCAATACGCTGAAAGCTGTGGGTGAAATGGCCGGTGCAGCCGGGCTGGACAACCCTTGCGGGTTCTTGCCCTACCACTTCATGACGCGCAAAGGCGACGGGCAGATGACGGAAGCCGCAGATGTTTACACCTATCTGCGCGAAGGGTTTCTGCTGGATGATGGCGAGGATAACCCGATTTACCGCGAACGCTGGAAACGGGCCAACGCCCATAGCTTTGCACCGCCGGAAGCTGTGGCAAGTTAACGCCTACACGGCAAGGTTTCGCCCGGGGTCAGCGTCGACCCGCCAAGAATCAGCCCAAGACAGATCTGCTTTTGACCCGTCCCCGCGGTCAAACCGATGGTGTCGCGCATCAGCTGTATGATGCGCGCAACCAGAGGAGACGCAGAGATGCTCTATGAACTGACCGTCGACCATTATTCACCCCTATCTGTGGCAACATATGACTCCACGACAGGCGAGTTATATCTGGAATTCGACTATGACCGCCTGCTGGATACGCAGGGCGAATGGCGCAATGGGCGCCATATTGATGCGGTGACATTCATGGACGAGGTCTATCCCATCATCATCCATGCAGATGACGGGCCACGTGACGAAAATGGGCGCTACATCTTCGACAGAGACACCGTCGATAATATTTTTACTCTCAACGTAGGTGCAGGTCATGACCCCGATGACGGCACCTTGGATTTCGCATTGACCGACCGGGAAGACGGCACAGGTGTCTTGTATACATTCGCACTGACAGAGGCAGCACCAGCCCCGAACCAGCCACCGGTCACGGTTCAGGATGAGGTCAGCATCAGTTTTGACGAGACCATCCTTGTCGATGTCTTGGCAAATGATAGCGATCCTGAAGGCGGCGCATTGACCTTGATTGATGCCTTCACCGAAACTGTTGTCTCAGTCGATGTGACTGTCGAAAATAACCAGATCAGGCTGGACCCGGTTGATGCGGCCGTCGACCGTATTGATACGATCACCTATATCGTCGAAGACGAACAAGGCGACCGCAGCACCGGGCGTTTGATCCTTGATATCAGCGGGGAAAGTGCAAATCGGCCTGATACGCCAACGCTGGTTCAAGCGGTGAATGTGGGCGGTGATGCGTTTGTCGCTGCAAACGGCGTGCAGTATGAGGCAGACACCTACAACACTGGCAGGACCTTTTCGACAACCGCTGATATTGGTGGGACCACAGATGACGGGCTTTACCAGACAGAGGCCTGGGCCAAGTCGCTGCGCTATGAAATGGCCGTTGCCAATGGCACCT
Source organism: Pseudomonadota bacterium (assembly GCA_038533095.1). Classification (GTDB taxonomy): domain Bacteria; phylum Pseudomonadota; class Alphaproteobacteria; order Rhodobacterales; family Rhodobacteraceae; genus Yoonia. Next base: position 54,851 of record JBCAZI010000009.1, on the reverse strand, counting down.
ATGATCTTGAAATGAACTTTGCCGAAATCTGGGGCGGCGCCAAAGAGGCGGGCGTAAGGGTGCTGGATATCTTTGTCGAAGATCAGTTGATCTTCAATGATCTTGATCTCAGCAGCGATGTCGGCTTTCGCCAGGCGCTGGACCTTGTGGGCGAGGTCACCGTCACGGATGGGTCACTCAGCATTGAAGTCGCCGGTGACGTGCAAAACGGCAAACTGGCCGGTTTCGCGATCTGGGAGGCTGAGGGTAACCTGACCGATACTTTTGAGGTGGGGTCCCTCTACGACGATATCAACTTCGCCTGAGCGCGGGATTGGTCATCCTCACGCGTTAGTTTTGGCGCGGTGGTGTCTTGCCCGCCGCGCGCATGAACAATGAAACGCGCGGGGTTGTCCCCGTCTCTGAACGCGACCGGGTACGCAGCACCGGCGTATTCTCAGAATTGCCGCTCTTGCTTTCGCGCAGCACAATGTACATGCCGCTGGCGATGATGATGCCAGCGCCAATCGCTGTGGGCTGATCAATCGTTTCATCAAAGAACAGAAAGCCAAACAAGCTGGCCCAGATGATCTGACTGTATTGCATCGGCGCGATGATCGCTGCCTCGCCTGCTTGATAGGCCGCGATGACCAGGCGGCTGGCGACCCAGGCGAAGGTGGCAATAATAGCCAAAAGCCCCAGATGCTCAATCGGCATCGGTTGATAGACAAAGGGGAGCGCGCAAGCCATCACGATGAAGTTTACCATCATCGGATATAGCAGCATCACGACGGGGCGTTCCTCGGACCCGATTTTGCGTACGATGATGGAGGCAACTGATCCTCCAATTGCAGCCATAAGCGCTGCAAGATGACCCAGTGAAAGATCGGTCTGCCCCGGGCGCAGCACGACCAAAACGCCGCCAAGCCCCACCAACACAGCCATCCAACGGCGCAGGCGTACCTTTTCCCCCAAAACCGGGATCGCCAAAATCGTGATCAGCAAAGGGGCCGCAAAAAGGATCGCGTAGGTTTGCGCCAATGGCAGCACAGTAAACGCATAAAAGGCCGACACCCCGGTGATCACCGCCGCAACTGTTCGCAAGGCTAGCCACCACGGGTGCACAGGTACCAAAGTGCCGGGTGTTGCGTCCCGCATCAGCATCACCATGGCAAGCGGGAAGCTGAGCAAAACACTGAAGAAGACAATCTGGATCGGCGAATAGAGCCCACCGAGGATTTTGACGACGACGTCATGTGTCGAGAAAATGCCAAAGGCCAGCAGCGCCAGCAGCGCACCTTTGGCATTCCCAGACATCTACAGGCTCGCGTCGAGTGCGGCGAGGATCACATCGCCCATTTCGGTGGTGCTCAGCGGCGTACCACCCTCTGGCCCCATCAGATCGCCTGTACGTGCGCCATCGGCCAGTACCTTCTCAATCGCTGCCTCAAGGCGGTCTGCCTCCGCACCTTCATCGAAGGAATAGCGCAGCGCCATCGCAAAGCTGAGGATACAGGCGATTGGGTTCGCCTTGCCTTGGCCGGAAATGTCTGGGGCAGAACCGTGAACGGGTTCATACATCGCCTTGGGACGTCCATTCGCCATTGGCAGGCCAAGTGAGGCAGATGGCAACATGCCCAATGACCCGGTCAGCATCGCCGCACAGTCAGACAGGATATCCCCAAACAGGTTATCGGTCAGGATCACGTCAAACTGCTTGGGCGCGCGCACCAGCTGCATCGCACCATTGTCGGCATACATGTGGCTCAGTTCCACCTCTGGATAATCCGCATGCACCTCGGTCACGACATCACGCCACAGGATACCGCTTTCCATCACATTAGCTTTTTCCATGGAACACACCTTTTTGCCTCGCTTCATCGCCAGATCAAAAGCAGAGCGCGCGGCGCGCTCAATCTCGGCCTCGGTGTAGCGCTGGGTGTTCACGCCGACACGCATGTTGTCTTCGATGTGGATGCCGCGTGGCTCACCAAAGTAAACGCCAGAGGTCAGCTCGCGCACGATCATGATATCAAGGCCAGAAATCAGCTCTTTCTTCAATGAAGAGAAATCAGCGAGGGCATCAAAGCACTGCGCCGGACGCAGGTTGGCAAACAGGTCCATTTCCTTGCGCAGGCGCAGCAAGCCACGCTCTGGCTTTACGCTGAAATCCAGATCATCGTATTTGGGCCCACCCACAGCGCCCAGCAGCACGGCGTCCACCTCTTGCGCCTTGGCCATCGTGTCATCATGCAAAGGCACGCCATGGACGTCGTAGGCCGCACCGCCAACAAGGTCTTCGAACACGTCAAAACTAAGGTCACGTTTGTCACCGAACCAGCCGATAATCCGCTTCACTTCACCCATGACTTCAGGGCCGATGCCGTCACCGGCGAGGATCAAAAGGGATGGGTTTGCCATGGGTCAGGTCCTTGCTTGCAAATGTTGCCAAGGCCCTAGCGCGATGGGCGGAAAGGTTCAAGATACCAGTGGTTTCAGACCCTCTGCCAAAAGCTCCCATACACGCCGGATACGGGGGGTATGGCGCATGGCCTCATGCGCAGTCAGCCAAATGGACAAAGGCGGGATTTTCACATCCTGCATCAACTCGGTTACCAGCGGGTCAATAATGCCCACATTGCGTTGGGCAAAACCAATGCCGCATCCCGCACGCACCAATTCCCAATAGGCGATGTGATCGTCGCAGCGTACTTTGAAAAAATCCCGATCCACGGGAATGCCGGCCTTAATCATCCCATCAATGATATGCGGCAGCGCATCATAGCCAACAAAATCATGACCCGCGATCTGGTTCAACGTTTCCGGCAAGCCACGTTCGGCCAAATAGGATTTGGCCGCAAAAACCCCCAAGGCAATATCGCCGATATGCTGTGTCACCAGATCAAGCTGCGTGGGGCGGTACATACGCACCGCGATATCAGCCTCGCGATACAGCAGATTGCTGGTGTCATCACTGGGGACAAGTTCAATCGCGATTTCTGGTTCCAGCCTGCGGATATTGGCTATGATTGGCGGCAGATGCATGGCTGATGTTGCCACGCTGGCGGTGATCCTGACGGTCCCTTCCAGCTGCGCCTGCTGACCCGCTGCAGTCAGGGCGATTTGCTGTACGGCGTCGCGCATTGCAGTGGCGGGCCCCACCAAATCCGCACCGGTCTGCGTCAGGGCGAACCCGCGGGGCTGACGGCGGAAAAGCTCCGCGCCCAACTGCCCCTCAATCGCTTTGATCTGGCGACCCAGCGTTGGCTGGCTGGTGCCCAACTCGCGCGCAGCAGCCGAAAGACTGCCTGTTTCCGCCACAGCCAAAAAGGCCTGCACCAGCGACCAGTCCAATGATCCGAGAGATTTTTCCATTCATTTATGAATACATGATCTGCAAAATCTAGCAATTCAAATCGCGTTCTGAATAGCACAAATTGGTGCCAACAGACGACAGGAGACATGGAAATGAAACAGACAGTTCTTATTCTTGGTGGGTCAGGCAAGATCGGCAGCCGCTCCGCAGACGCGTTCTGGAATGCCGGTTGGGAAGTGCGACACTATGATCGCAAAACCGGTGATATGGGAAAAGCCGCCGCTGGTGTTGATGTCATCGTCAACGGTTTGAACCCACCCGCCTATCATGATTGGGAACGGATTATCCCGGAAATCACTGGGCAGGTGATCGCTGCGGCCAAGGCCAGCGGTGCCACAGTCATCATTCCGGGCAATATCTACAACTACGGCGATCAGCCGGGCGTGTTGGATGAACATACGCCGCAGACCGCGCAGACCAAAAAGGGCCGTGTCCGCATCGCGATGGAAGAAAGCTATCGCGCCTCTGGTGTGCAAACCATCGTGCTGCGCGCGGGCAATTTCATTGATCCGGCAGGCAATGGCGACATCATGAGCATGCTGATCATGCGCGACAACAGGAAGGGCAAGATCACGGCGGCGGCTGACCCCGATACGCTGCAGGCCTATGCCTATGTCCCAGATTGGGCGCGCGCAGCTGTCAAACTGGCGGAGAAACGCGCAGAGCTTTCGATGTTTGAGGATATCCCCTTCCCCGGTCACGCCTTTACGACCGCTGACCTGCACCGCCTTGTGAGCCAGCACACCAACAAACAGATCAAGATCAACCGCTTTCCATGGTGGCTGATGACCCTGCTTGCGCCTTTCTGGGAACTGGCGCGTGAGATGCGCGAAATGCGTTACCTTTATGCGATGCCGCATCAGATTGGATCAGCAAAGTTCGACAGGCTGCTGCCTGATTTTGAACCGACCGATCTAGAGGATGTGATGTTGGCGGGGCTACCGCGCGATATCGACCCAGACCAGACGGTGCGCGCCAGCGGCCAAACCGTCGTCGCCCAATAATGCGCGATAAGGATCTTCCGGCGCGGGCCAAAACACGCCTGCGTCGGTCACTGTCCAATCCGCGGACGGCAGCACATAGCTCACGCGCAAATCACCAGGCCCATCCTCTGGCCAATCCGCGGTGGGCTGATCGGGCAGCGGGTCTTGAAGCTGCGGGTTTTGCAGGAAAGCAGCCATCGCGCCGGGATATCCAGCGCCACCGTTCGGATCAAGATTGGCATTGCCCGCAATCACAAAACGCTCTGGCACAGGCCCATAGGTGCCCGCCAGCACGCCTTCCCACAGACGCAACTCATCCCGGTTACGCAGCCCGTTCATATCCTCAGGACCATCAAAAACAGGTGGCGTGGCCGCATAGACCATCAGCGAAAATGGTGGTGCATCTGAGGGCATGATCGGCACAATCCAATGCCCGGTTGATGACAGGCGCAGGATGTTTTGCGCATCAGCACTAAGAAAGGGCGCGCCATTCATCAATGGCAATGTGGCGCCCGGCAGGTCCCTCCACAGCATATCAGAAAAATCGATAACCTGATCTGCGCCGATCGCAACACGTGACAGGATCGCCAGCCCCCCATCCCCGGCAAAGCGGCCATAGCCCTGCGCATCGCGTGCATCCCCCAGCCGGCCATTGGCATCAAGGTCTAGTCCCGTCGCCAGCCCGGCGTTGGGGCGCAGGGCAAAGATATGCGGATAGGCCGGGTCAAACAAATCAGCAAAGCTGCGCAACGCCATATTACCACGGTCATAGTCAAAATCGGTCAGCACAAGGACATCCGGTGCGACATGCGCGACGATGTCTGCAATTGCAGCAATCTGTGGGTCTTCGCCGCGCTGTATATCGCGCAACAGCAGGCCCGGCCCATCACGGCTGAGCGGCGCTGAAAAGGTTGCGATACGATAGCAGTCGGCCTGCGCCGGCCCCGCCAGCAAAAGCGCGGCTAGTAGGTGGCGCTGTGCGTGGGACCAGTACGGTCGTAGGCCTTGCGGCGCTGCACCTCGATCATCTGCGCCACCCGGCTGAGGGCGACACCGCGCATCAGGATACTGGCTGGCAGGAAGGCCCATGCAGAAACGGTCCAAATCAAGGTTTGCGGGTTATCAAGGTTAATTGGCGTACCCAAAGCCGCCGCCAGTTTCACTACCGCTGGCACCAAGAAGGGCAGCAAGAACCCTAATATAATGTTAACGCGACCATCCCGCTGTAGGCGCTTGACCACATCACCACCCGCTGTGGGATCAAAGGTCGGCAGGTTGATCCAGACGTTGAACGCGCCTGCACGGCGTGGCCAGCGGTAAAGACGCAAGAGGACGATGAACCAAATGACGGAAAACACCGACACGAGATAGCTCAGCCCCGCCGCATCGCGCAGATGTTGGATAACCAAAGGATCGGTCCCATCCGGCATCATGATAACCATCAGGCGTACAGGTGAATAAGGAAAATCGATGGTCTGGCCGATAACAGTGCCACTGTTCTGGAAGTAGGTCGACAAAGCCGAAGGTGCATCGACCCCTTTAAAGATCATCGATAGGCAGAACACGGTCGCAAACAACGCCGAAAAGCGAACGCGATTAAACGGCGGCGCATCGCGGAACTCGACCAGGCTGGGGCTGCTGGAGCTATATTCGACGATTGTAAACAACGCACCAAAGATCGCCACCAAGACAACAATCTGCGCATTGTCCGTGCCAGAATTGGGCAGCAGGGCGTAGGGCATGATGATCAACATCACAACCATCACGGCTCTAACCAAAGCTGATGGCAATCGAGCTAGCACTGCACTGTTCCTCTACCGGGTGCCGGCGCGCATGACACGTTAAGTCCGACAGCCCCCACTACACGACTGATTTGATTATTATTGAGATAATCCTGAACAAATCCAGCCCGTTGCGGCAACCAAAGCGGGCGCAAATAGGGATTTCGCGCGCAATTCGCGATAAAGTGATGCGCGAAAACCACCCAAGCGCGACATTTTGGCCGCATCACATCCAGAAAAAAGGGCCACTTGGCAGACAGGCGGCCCTCTTCACGTCAAGTGATCTTGGGCTTAAACCCAAGGTCGGGCCGCACTTGCGGCCGCTTCATAGGCGTCGATTGATCCGGCTTTCTCCATTGTCAGGCCAATGTCATCCAGACCATTCATCAGGCAGTGCTTTTTGAAGGGATCAACCTCGAAGCTAAAAGTTTCACCATCCGAGGACGTGACGGTTTGCGCTTCAAGATCAACTTCGATCCGCGCGTTTGATCCTTTCTCCGCATCCTTCATCAAGACGTCGACCTGCTCTTGTGGCAAGGCAATGGGCAGAATGCCGTTCTTGAAGCAGTTGTTATAGAAAATATCGGCATAGGACGGCGCGATCACACAGGTGATCCCGAAATCAGCAATAGCCCAGGGCGCATGCTCACGCGATGATCCGCAGCCAAAGTTATCGCCCGCCACGATGATCTGCGCTTCGCGATACTGCGGTTTGTTCAGCACGAAATCAGGGATTTCATTGCCGTCATCATCATAGCGCATCTCGTCAAACAGGTTCACGCCAAGGCCCGACCGCTTGATCGTTTTCAGGAACTGCTTGGGGATGATCATATCGGTGTCGATATTGACCAATGGCAGGGGTGCGGCGATGCCGCTGAGTTTTGTGAATTTCTGCATTACATCATCTCCCGTACGTCAGTGAGCTTGCCGGTGATCGCAGCTGCTGCCGCCATCTGTGGTGACATCAAGTGGGTGCGTCCACCCCGACCCTGCCGTCCTTCGAAGTTCCGGTTGGAAGTGGCTGCACAGCGCTCGCCCGGCTTCAACTGATCAGGGTTCATCGCCAAACACATCGAACAGCCCGCAAGGCGCCATTCAAATCCGGCTTCCTTGAAGATATCAGCCAAGCCTTCTTCCTCGGCCTGCGCACGGACCAGACCGGAACCGGGAACGACCATGGCCCGCAGACCATCTTTCTTCTTTTTGCCTTTCAGGATTGCGGCTGCTGCGCGTAAATCCTCGATCCGGCCATTCGTGCAAGAGCCGATAAAGACAGTATCAATCTCGATCTCAGACAGCGGTGTGCCGGGCTTGAGATCCATATAATCGAGCGAGCGTTGCGCCGCGCCGACCTTGCCACCGTCAAAATCATCTGCAGCAGGGACAGCTGCCGTAATCGGCAACACGTCCTCGGGCGAGGTGCCCCAGGTTACCACAGGCGCGATATCTTCGCCTTTCAGCGTGATCACCTTGTCAAAATGCGCACCTTCGTCGGTGTAAAGCGTGCGCCAATAAGCCTCCGCCGCTTCCCAAGCCGCCCCTTTTGGTGCATGCGGGCGGCCTTTGCAGTATTCATAAGTCTTCTCGTCGGGTGCAATCAGACCCGCACGCGCGCCGCCTTCAATCGCCATGTTGCAGACGGTCATGCGACCTTCCATCGACAGATCGCGGATCGCCTCACCGCAATATTCGATGACATAACCGGTCCCACCCGCGGTGCCGGTGGCCCCAATCACGGACAGTGTGATGTCTTTGGCCGTCACACCGGGGCGCAGTTTGCCTGTGATCTCAACCTTCATGTTCTTGGACTTTTTCTGGATCAGCGTCTGCGTGGCCAGAACATGCTCGACCTCCGATGTACCAATCCCATGCGCCAGCGCCCCAAAGGCACCGTGTGTCGCGGTGTGGCTGTCACCACAAACCACCGTCATGCCCGGCAAAGTCCAACCCTGCTCTGGCCCCACAATGTGCACGATGCCCTGCCGGACGTCCGTCACCGGGTAATAGTGAATGCCAAATTCCTTGGCGTTGCTATCCAGGGCTGCCACCTGAATGGCGCTATCCTCGGTCATGTTTTTGGGGTCGTCACGACCCGCCGTCGTGGGCACGTTGTGATCCGGCACCGCGATTGTCTTTTCCGGCGCGCGCACCTTGCGACCCGCCATGCGCAGCCCCTCAAAGGCTTGCGGGCTGGTCACTTCGTGCACCAGATGGCGGTCAATATACAGCAGGCAAGTGCCATCTTCAGCTTCATGGGCCACATGAGCGTCCCAGATTTTATCATAGAGCGTTTTGGGGGACATTGTCCTCTCCCGTATCAAAATGTCAGTGGTCATCAGGCGTGCGGAAACGGGGCAGATTTATCCGCGGGCTAGGATGGTACCGCGCGCACCAAAGAACCGCCAAGGCAGCCGTGCGCGATCATCCATGTCAAAAACCTTCTTCATAAAGGCTCAGATACACCTGCGCCGCCTTACTCGCAAGAGTGATCGACGACCCGCGTCACTGCGTATCACTTAAAAACAGGAGTGTCCGATGTCCCGCTTGACCACAACCTTCACCGCCGCAGCGCTGGCCACGGCAACACCCGGCTTGGCTGACGCAACCTATCGCGGGTATGAAACCCCGCGCTATGTGGTGATGCAAAGCGATGGGCCGATTGAGGTGCGAAATTATGAACCTGCACTGATGGCGCAGGTAGAGGTCCAAGCCAGCCAATCAGCTGCACTGCGCGAAGGGTTTCGGATTTTGGCGGGCTATATTTTTGGCGGCAACGTCAGCGCAGATAAAATCGCAATGACCGCGCCCGTCACCCAAGCCCCGTCTGAGACGATTGAAACGACCAGCCCTGTGACCCAAACCGGGGCAGACGGTATCTGGACCGTTAGTTTTATGATGCCGCAGGCCTACACCCGCGACACGCTGCCCATTCCCAAAAACAACGCCATCCAATTTGTTGAAACGGCACCCGCACAGCGGATCGCGATCAGATTTTCAGGCTGGGTCACACCGCAGCGGCGCGAAAGCCACGAAAGCCGATTGCGCGATTGGGCTGTCGCAAACGGATTTGATCTGATGGGTCCAGCCGAACTGGCCTACTACGACGACCCGATGACATTGCCCTGGAAACGGCGCAATGAGGTATCATTCAGCGTCAGACAGGATCAGCCGGGTTTGCAGGGATCTGAGCGTTGATCGCGTTCACTGTCGCCTCGGGATCGAAGTAGTCATTTGCCGCGGCATCCGTGAAGACGACTTCGATGTCGTAGTTCGCTTCAACGAAGTCTTGTATATCTTCAGCAGTTGGATTGGCCTCACCACGGAAGAAGGCAGATGACCCTTCAAATTCTGCGCCGGGGAACTCTTCGGGGTTCAGCAGCGTCGCTTCGATCAAGAAGCCGCTGACCGTTTCACCATTTTCCTCGATGGTACTTTCGGTTGCGACAAAACCAACCTGCGGCGTTGCACTTGATCCTTCCAGATCAATATCAACGGTCAAGATCATCCGATGCTCTGTTTCATCAAATTCAGTGATGATCGCAAAGGTGTCTTCATTGTCGTCGATATTGGCGAGGGCATAGAAATCGGTGGTGCCTTCTGAATCTTCCAGCCGCCCTTCGCCCGTGACCAGAACAAGAACATCTTTTTCGTCGCCCGTGCCCGGATCATCCGAATTCTGGCCACCTACAGCCAGGCCGCCGCCACCCCAAAGGTAAATCTCATCCTCGCCGCCCTCACCACGCAGGGTGTCGGTACGGTCAGTTGCATTTACCAACTCACCATCAGGGCCAAGCGGACGCGCGCCAAAACCACCGAAAATGTCATCATCGCCACGACCACCGCGGACAATGTCACTGCCGAAACCACCATCAATAGTGTCGTCGCCAGCACCGCCCAAAATCGTGTCGTTGCCATCATCGCCGTTTAGTGTGTCATCACCGGCACGACCTTCGATCTCATCGCGGCCATCGCCACCGTTGACCGTATCATTCCCGAGCCCCGCGTTGACGAAATCAAGCCCCGCACCCGCGTTAATGACATCGTCGCCATCGAACGCCAGGATATTGTCATCGCCATCCGTGCCATTCAGCGGGTCGTCACTTTCAAGGGTCCCGCGGACTTCGTTCTTGTCATCATCGTCATCGCCGTCTTCCCCCAGTAAGAAAGGCAGCAGCAACGCGCCAGAGGCAGCTAACAACAAAAGTACGGTCATATCCATGCGGGTCGTATCCTCGGTCTGATTGCCCGAAACTCTAGCGGCTCGGTGAACCGCTCACAAGCGTGCAAACAGGTACAGGAATAAAACTGCCCAAAGCATTTTGTTCTGTTGCTTGCTTGCATTGCTTCTGCATGCGACCCTAACGGCAACTGATGTGACACAGGACACAAATGGCCGCGCACGAAACACCAATAGCGCCCCTTGCGGATGAGGCTCAGCTGGAAGAGGTGATCGCCATTGGCGGCGATCTGTTGTCACAAGGCCAACAGGTTTTCGAAAGCATGTTCCGCACCTGGAACCTGTATCAAATCCTGATTGCCCTTGGTGTCTTCATCGTGGCGCATGTTCTGCGTGCGGTTTTGGGCCCGCGCATTCGTGCCTGGATGGGGTCACGCGAAAGCTGGCCCAAGTGGCGCATGCGTATCCTAGTCGTCATCCATCAAAGGCTGCGTGCCATCTTTTTTGTCACACTAATCTGGATCGTCATCCTGACCATGCGAGAATTGACATGGAACAGTCGCAGTTACCTTCTGAGCGTGATCGGCACATTGGCATTGGCCTGGCTGTTGATCATGTTCGCCACCCGCCTGATCAAAAGCCCCACGCTGCGCAAATTTGTCCGCTACGGCGCCTGGACCTGGGCGACATTGCAGATCCTAGGGCTTTTGGACGTGGCAGAGCGCCTGCTGGACAGCATCGGTTTCAGCATTGGCGAGATGCGTTTCTCGTTGCTGCTTTTGATCCAGGGTCTTGTCATTCTGGGCGTGCTAATCACCGCGGCCCGTTTTTTCACAACAACGACAGCCACACGGATTAAAGCCAACGAAGACATCAGCCCGTCGATGCAGGTGCTGATCGTCAAAGGAGCCCAGATCGCGTTTTATGGGGCTGCCTTCTTTCTTGGCGTCCGCGCACTGGGGATAGATCTGACGGGGCTGGCCGTGCTGTCGGGTGCCATCGGTGTGGGCCTGGGTTTTGGTTTGCAAAAGGTTGTGTCAAATCTTGTGTCAGGCGTGATCATCCTACTGGATAAGTCGATCAAACCCGGCGATGTGATCAGCCTTGGCGATACCTTCGGATGGATCAATTCACTGGGTGCGCGCTATGTGTCGGTCGTCACCCGTGATGGGCGCGAATATCTGATCCCGAACGAAGACCTGATCACAGGACAGGTGGTGAACTGGTCGCATTCAAATGATTTCGTCCGCCTCGATATCAACTTTGGCACCGCCTATCACGATAACCCACATGAGGTACGGCGCATTGCGATCGAAGCAGCGCAGGGTGTGGACCGTGTGCTCACCAACCGGCCCACAGTGTGCCATATCGTAGGCTTTGGTGACAGCTCGGTTGATTACCTGTTGCGATTCTGGATCAGCGATCCCACGGGCGGGCTGACGAACATTCGCGGGAACGTCTACCTCGCGCTTTGGGATGCATTTGCTGAAAAAGGCATCAGTATCCCGTTCCCACAACGTGAAGTTAAAGTGCTGGAAGACAATTCCTTAACAAAAAGTTAACGCGTCATAATTACGCCAGATTTTTCTAAAACGTTGACACTGTAAAATGTAACCTCTTGTTTACAGTGGATAGTAACCATGTCTCTCGATACCAAGTTCCGCCACCTGTCAGTTGTGTCAGCCGTGGCGCTTAGCCTCACCAGCTTTGCAATGCCTGTTTATGCAGGTGATCCCGAAAATACCCCAGATGGCGTAAACGTCGGCTATGATATCGTCTCGGACGGTGCCGAACGTATCAGATATGCCGGTCAGCTGCGTACTTTGTCGCAGCAGGTCGCGGCAGCCGCATGTTCACTCACCTCCGATATAGATGTCGAGCTTGCGCATGATACTCTGGCGCAGGCCACAGCTGAGTTCGACAAGATCATTGTCGCCCTTCGTGTGGGCGATGAAACACTCGGCATAATGGCGCCTGAAACAAACCGGCGTACCCTGCATGACCTTGATGAGGTTGAAGCAGAATGGCTCTCGATCCATAGGGCAATTGAGAATGTGCTGGCTGACGGCCATGATGTGGAAAGCGCGCATATCATTGACGATCATAACTTGCGCCTGCTGGATCTGACGACGCAGCTTGCGTCAGATATCACCGGACAATACGCCCACCCGTATGAGATTTCAGCGGCGGATGCGCTTTTGATCGAGTTTGCTGGACGTCAACGCATGCTGACCCAAAAGATGGCCAAGGACGCTTGTGAAATCTGGACCGATTATCACGCAGATACCGCCACCGTGGACCTTCGAGAGACAATGGTTATTTTTGAAAATTCTCTTCACGCTTTGCGCGACGGGATGCCCTCTGTCGGTATCAGACCCGCCCCGAATGATACGATCCGTGCGGACCTAGACTCATTAATCGCGCGCTGGAATATCATTTCTGTAAACGCCCAAACGCTCGTCGATGGTGGCGAATTAAATGCCGCGCAAAAGACTGAAGTCTTCCATGATCTTGAAATTGAATTGATTGAATTGGATCAGCTGTTGGAAGACTACCGTGCCCATGCAGAGCGCGCTCACGACTCCTGAAACCGCACATGCCTGCAGTCTAAAGTTAGACCAAATCAAACTGGTAGCTTCTGCAGAATAAAAATAGGCCGCACCATGTCAGGCGCGGCCTTTTTCTTTCAGATGGTTTGAGTTAACCCCGGTTCATCCGGTTCTCGATCAAATCATCAACGACTGACGGATCGGCCAGCGTCGAGGTATCACCCAGTGCCCCAAAATCATCCTCGGCGATCTTACGCAGGATGCGGCGCATGATCTTGCCAGAGCGTGTTTTCGGCAGCCCCGGTGCCCATTGCAGCAGGTCGGGCTTGGCGATAGGGCCGATTTCGGACCGCACCCAGACTTCCAACTCTTTGCGCAACTCATCCGACGGCTCTTCCCCGTTCATCAGCGTCACATACGCGTAGATGCCTTGACCTTTGATATCATGCGGATAACCAACGACCGCAGCCTCGGCCACTTTGGCATGGGCAACCAGCGCGCTTTCGACCTCGGCCGTGCCCATCCGATGGCCAGAGACGTTGATCACGTCATCCACACGGCCTGTGATCCAATAGTATCCATCGGCATCACGCTTACAGCCGTCACCGGTGAAGTAGTAGTTCTTGTAATCGCTGAAATAGGTCTTTTCGAACCGTTCATGATCGCCCCAGACGGTGCGCATCTGGGCAGGCCAGCTGTCTTTGATGCACAGCACACCTTCGGCGGCGGTGTCGTGGATTTCCTCGCCTGTGGTTGGTTCCAAAATTACCGGCTGGACACCAAAGAACGGCAAGGTGGCCGAGCCGGGCTTCGTCGCTGTCGCACCCGGCAGCGGCGTCAGCAGATGGCCGCCGGTTTCGGTCTGCCACCATGTGTCGACAATCGGCGCTTTGCCCTTGCCCACGATATCGTTGTACCAGTTCCAGGCTTCTGGGTTGATGGGTTCGCCGACGGTGCCCAGCACTTTGATATCAGACAGATCGTATTTGGTAACGTAATCGTTGCCCTGCGCCATCAACGCGCGAATGGCCGTGGGGGCCGTGTAAAACTGGTTCACCTTATGCTTTTCGCAGATGGCCCAGAAGCGGCCCGCATCTGGGTAGGTTGGCACGCCTTCGAACATGATAGTAGTCGCGCCATTGGCCAGCGGACCATAGACGATATAGCTGTGTCCTGTGACCCAGCCCACATCTGCCGTACACCAGAAGATGTCACCATCGTGATAGTCAAAAGTGTATTGCTGCGTCATGGCTGCATAGACCAGATAACCGCCGCTGGAATGCACAACGCCTTTGGGCTGGCCGGTCGAGCCTGAGGTATAGAGGATGAACAGCGGATCTTCGGCGTTCATTTCCGTTGGTGGGCAATTGGCATCCACCTTCTCTTCCATCTCATGCAGCCAGTAATCCAACCCGTCGCGCCACGCGATCTGTTGACCGGTCCGTTTGACGACAAGGCATTTCACCTCGTCAAAGTCATTCAACAGCGCCTGGTTTACGCTGTCTTTCAGGTTTGTGACGCGGCCACCGCGCGGGGCGCCATCAGATGTAATCACAACCTTGGCGTCGCAAGCGTTCACACGCGCACCCAGCGCCTCGGCCGAGAAACCGGCGAAGACAATTGAATGGATGGCCCCAATGCGCGCACAGGCCAGCATCGCATAAGCGGCCTCTGGGATCATTGGCAGGTAAAGGACCACACGGTCGCCCTTGCCAACGCCCATGTCCTTGAGGACATTCGCCATCAGCGACGTCTTTTCATGCAGCATGTTGTAAGTAATGTGCAGCGCCTGATCATCGGGGCTGTCAGGTTCCCAGATGATGGCGGTCTGATCACCACGGGTTGCCAGATGGCGGTCAATGCAATTGGCGCTGACGTTCAGTGTGCCGTCTTCATACCATTTGATATCAATATCGCCGGGGGCATAGCTGGTGTTTTTGACCTTGGTGTAAGGCTTGATCCAATCCAGCCGCTTGCCGTGTTCACCCCAGAATGCCTCTGGATCGCTGATCGAGGCTTCATACATGGCCTCGTAGGTCGCCTTATCAGCATGCGCATTCGCAGCCATGTCAGCAGATGGTGCATAGGTTTTGTCGGTCATGGCGGTCCCCCCTTGATCATTCTTTGGGGACAGGGGGATGTTTGGTCCCCTGCCCCGTTGGAATGCATCATGGCGAAAACCGCGCGAATGCCAAGCGCAGACCGCGCTATGCTTTACAGTTTGTAAATCTCTGGGCGACAATGACACGCCGCATAGTCAAAGAGTTTACAGGTCGTAGGTGCACGCGCTAGTTGCTTAACCGTCGTGGCGGAATGCCTGGCTGATCACATCAGCTCGGGTCAGACCTTTGGCACGCAGTTCTTCGTCTGGTATCGCTGCAATCTCTTGCAGCGTGCGTACGCGGGCAGAGCTGATGGCAAGCGTGCCAAGCAAGGATGCGATCGCACGAAACGGCGCGGCAGCCAGTTCAAGCAACATTTCACGGTTTGAAATCAGGGTATTGTCGGGACGGAGTGACATTTTTGGCCTCGTATAACTAACAGTTCGTCCTCCCACCGATAAATTAGTCCCGCGCCCAACCTGCAACAATGCCCAGAAATGCAAACCCACCATGCACGCGGTGCATAGTGGGCGCTGTTCCGCATCTTGTTGGCTGGGATGGGGTGTTAGGAAGGCGTTTTGCCATGCCAGGGCGCGTCAGCCACTGTGATGGGCTTACCCCGTTTCGGGGCTTTGGCTGTGGCGACAGGCTTAGCCTGCACCTCGCCTGTTGTCTTTGGTGCGCTTGCCGCTTTAGCCGCTGCAGCAGGCTTGACCTCTGTCGCGGCTTTCTTGACTGCAGGCTTGGCTTTCCGGGCAGCTGCCTTAGGCGCTGGTTTCACGACCTCAGCCTTCGGAGCGGCCTGTTTTGCCGCGGGTTTTGCCTTTGGCGCGGTCTTTGCGACCTTGGCTTTCTTTGGAGCAGCGGCCTTTGCTGGTGCTTTCGCGGCAGCGGGCTTTGCTTTGGGTTCGGCTTTCGGAGCGGCTGGTTTGGTAGCCTCTGCCATTGGGGCAGTCTTCGCCGTCTTTGGTGCTGCGACCTTGGCCGGCGCTTTGGCCGCGACAGGCTTTGCTTTTGGTTCAGTTTTCGGTTTTGCCGCCGCTTTTGGTTTGGATACAGGCTGCGCGGCCTTTGCGGCTGGTTTCGGCGCGGCAACTTTGGCTTTCACCACTGGCTTTGTTTCACCCTCTGGCGCCTTTGCAGCGACCGGTTTAGGTGCAGGCTTTTTCGCGACAACAGGCTTTTTCTCAGCCTTCGTCGCTGGCTTTGGCGCAGGCACCACGGCGATTTTTGCATTCGCTGCCTTTGGCTTTGCCTTTGTCGCGACAGCTTTCTTCGCAACCGGCGTTTTCGCCGCTGGTTTTGCTTTGGCTTTAGGTGCCACATGATATGGCGCGATCAATGCGCGCTGTGCGGCAGAAGTCTGTTCGATCAGCACGTCGGCAAGACGCATCTGCTGGCCGATGACGGCGCTGGCAACCTGCAGACCTTGCGCGGTAATAGTGAGTGTGAGTGCGGGCGTCATGTTGTTTTCCCAATTCAAGAATAAGACTCGGGCACAACTATAGATGATTTAATTCCGCAGTGCAGCATTTTTCTGCAGCGCAGCATAAGTGGTTGAATGCGCTACAAAAGCACGGGCCCAAATATGAAAAAGGCACCGCAATGCGATGCCTTTCTCGTCTGGCCTTGCTGCAAAGCCTAGTCAGTCTCATCCATCCGCACGACATAGCGAACCTGCCCTTTGGTGGGTTGGCTCCAATTCAGATGCACGTCGCGCAGGCTGCTGCCTTGTTCGCCCTCGGACCATGGAAAGTCATGCACCGTCGTGTTGCCAGCATTGGTGATGGCACCGGTTGGCATCACACTTTCAACTGTGAAGGCGCGCCCTCCAAAGGGCAGCACATCACGGGTCTGCATCACCCAAGTCGATGCCTCGGTCGCCTGAACATGGGTCAAGGACGCCGGGTTGGACACAGGGTCGTTCACATTGTGGAACGTGTTCGCCGTAAAGGTGAAATCCCGCGTGCGGCTGAAATCAAGATCGGCAAAGGTCGTATCCACATTCTCAACACGGTCGATCCGCCCATTCAGTGACCGGAACACATTGCTGACCACGGAAAACCCATTGATGAAGTGGTTCGGGCCGTAAGGTTTGATCACGATGAAATTGAACGCATCAGTCGAGTCTTTCACGGTGAACATATTGCCTGTGATCGTCAAACCGCCGAAGGAAAACTGGGTCCCCAATGCTGGCGTCGCATCATGTTCATTGGTCCATTCGATAAAGTTGTTATCGACATAGTTGCCCGTAAAAATGCTTTTGGGATTGGGCAAGGTGATGACAACACCCCCCAAACGGAGCCCGTTGATCTGATCATCGCCATGGAACCAGTGGTTACCTGAAATCAGATTGCCAGAGCCCGCCAGCACACAGAAATGCCTAAACCGGCTTACGCGGTTGTCCCTGATTTTCACGTCATTGGCATTGGCATTAAACCCGATGCTGACCCGGTTTTGCGCCGGTACGGATTGCTCATCCGAAATCATGTTGCACCGATCCAGCATCATGCCCTGACAACCCACACCGGGCGAAGTGATGCCACGATCTTTGGGGTTGTTGATAAAGCAGTCGCGCACATGAAAAGTGAACCCATCAGGGGCCATCATGATGCAGCTTGCAACACCGCGCCCCTGAAACTCGATATCGTCCAGAATGAACTGGCTTAGCTTTTCGTAGCCGGAAAAATCCAGCATGTATTGGAAGCGGGTGAAAGTGAAGGTCTGCGTGCCCTCGGCATCAAACAGCGGGCGGCTGATCTCGACCGTTTGCGCGCTCTCATTCACCGATGTGACATAGACTTCACGGCCCACCCCATTGCCCTGCACCAGCGATCCCACGGCGATGGAGGCTGCGTTGGTGACATTTGTCAGGCGGTTGTCATCATTGGCAGCGTAGGTCGCGGTCGACGTGACCTCAACAGTGTCCCAGGCGGCCCCATCGGCGGGCTGAAACTGACCATTACGGATCACCCGACGCGTTTCGAATCTGGTTCGGCTCGGGTCAGCGGCTTGCATATCAACCGGTTCGGTCAGCAGAACACGGCGACCACAGAGGTCCAGACTATCGTGATCAGCAAAATTGATAAGCGCCTGATAGGCCTTTTTGAACGCCAGTTCCTCGTCCTGAAACGCAGACAGATAGCTGTCGTAGTCATAGTCTTGTTGCAGGATGAAGCGAAATTCAGGTTCCTGCACGATGCGCCCCACAAAGCGCACTGGATTGTCCATCGTCACGTTGCCTTCCAGCAGATAGTCCCCCTCTGGCACCATCACTGTGCGGCCGTTCGCAGCCGCATCAGCGGCATTGAAGGCGGCACTGTCGTCCGTCACGCCGTCACCTTTGGCACCGTAGTCACGCACGTCGATCAGACCGGTCAGATCCCCCTGAAAAGCCGAAGAGACATCGGTGATGGTGATATCATCCAGACGGACAACACCACCGGTCGGCCCTGTCAGATCAATGCCGAAATGGCCGTAAGCGGCCCCCGTCCAGACCAGGTCAACACCGCTGCGATCAGCGGTGGCGACAATGGCCGTTACCTCGACCACCTCGCCATATGTTGTCAGTTGAACCGCGCCACCAAAGGTGGTCACCCCGTTCAGCGGCAGGCCAGCGCCGATGCTGGCGAAACCGGCGATCCGCACGGCTGGCAAAGCACCAGCAACGGCCTTAACACGTGCTTTGATCTGCAAATAACACCCCGGCAGGATCGGCGTTTCACCCTTGTAGCGGACTTGCTGGGTGGCATCGTTTTTCAGCAGCTCAAGACAGCCCGCAAAATCTTGATCGGCGGCCACAAACACGCCAGACCCGCTGCCCGCATATGTATCTGTTCCCGGTGTCCCGTCCTCGCTTGACCATAGCGAAAGACCTGCGGAAAACGGCAGCGGGTCAAAAACGATCCCGTCGGTGATAGCTTTGTTCATGAAAAGAGCCCCTGAAGCTTGAGAAATGCAAAAAGGCCCGCGCCGAAGCCGGGCCACCTGCACAAGGGGTATCTTTTTGGTCTAAAGGGCTGCTGACAGTACCGTGACGGTCAGTGGCGCAACAGGGTCATGCACCTACATCGGGTGCCGGTAACAACTGCACACCATTGATCTGCCAACCTTCTGATGTTTCCACCATCTGATAGTCCAGAATATGCAAACCACCTTGGGCGTCGCGTACCATGATTTTTTGCCATAGGAGGCCACGCACATCGCGCAGTTCCAAAAACCGCACATCGGCATTGTCCCAGACCATCGGATAGCCTTGCTGGACCATCATTCCAAAGTTGTCCGGGCTGCCGAACAGCCGCTTGATATTCGGGCTGGCGTATTGCCACGCGCCGGTCACATCACGTTCGTTAAACGCCTCTAGCTGGTTGCCGATCACGCCTTCAATCGCATCCGCATCCTGCGCAAATACGGATGTCGCTGCGATCCAAAAGCCAAATACCAGTGCCAAAATGCGCATGATCGACGTCTCCTTTTCATATCCAATCATAATGGATACGCAGGAAAACGCCGAATAGTTTTGTTTCTTTTAAGTGCCGGGGCCTAGGCCGCCAGTTGCGCCTCGATCAATGCGATTGTTTCATCGACACCGTAGAGCGCGATAAACCCACCAAAACGCGGCCCTTGTGATGCCCCCAACAACACCTCGTAAAGTGCTGTGAACCACGCGCGCAGCGGGTCAAACCCATGCTCTTTGCCTATGGCAAAGACCATCGTTTGCAACTCTTCGGCGTCCGGACCGCCATCCCAGACCTTCAAACGCGCGGCCAGATCAGTCAGTGCCGCGCGCTCCTGATCAGTGGGTGCGCGGTAGACTTTCGTCGGCTTCACGAAGTCGTTGTAATAGCGCACGGCAAAGCCCGCCGCCTGATCCATTTGCGGGTTCTTTTCAGCAGATGCATCCGGCGCATAGCGCTGGATAAAGCCCCAAAGCGTGTCCTTGTCCTCGGCCCCCGAAACGGACGCGAGGTTCAACAGCATTGCGAAAGGCACAACCATATCGGAGGCTGGCACATTATGCCCATGAATATGGAACACCGGGTTATTGGCCCGGCCCGCATCATCCTGATCCGCATAGGCGCGCAGCTGCTGGTGATACTCATCCACCGCCTTGGGGATCACGTCGAAATGCATGCGTTTGGCCGTCTTCGGCTTCAGATACATGAAGTAGCTCAGACTTTCGGTCGAGGCATAGGTCAGCCATTCATCGATTGAGATGCCGTTGCCCGAAGACTTGGAAATCTTCTGGCCATTCTCATCGAGGAACAGCTCATAAGAGAAATGGTTCGGCTTCCGCCCGCCCAAAATCTCGCAAATCCGGTCGTAGATCGCGGTGTTGGTGGCATGTTCCTTACCGTACATCTCGAAATCAACGTCCAGCGCGGCCCAGCGCGCGCCAAAGTCCGGCTTCCATTGCAGTTTCACATTGCCGCCGGTGACAGGCAGGGTCCACTCGCGCCCATCCGGATCGTCAAAAGTCACTTCACCCTTTTCACCGTCTACATGCTTCATCGGCACGTAAAGCACGCGACCCGTCTCTGGATGGATCGGCAGAAAGATTGAATACGTCTCCTGTCGTTCTTCACGCAGCGATTTCAGCATCACCGCCATGATGTCATCATAGCGGGCAGCAGCACGCAGCAGGATCTCATCAAACTGGCCAGTCTGATAAAACTCGCGTGCGGAGTAGAATTCGTAGTCAAACCCGAAGGTATCAAGGAACCGGCGTAGCATCGCGTTGTTATGATGGCCAAAGCTTTCATGCGTCCCAAAGGGATCGGGCACAGACGTCAGCGGCTTGTGCATATGCTCGGCCAGCATCTCTTGCTGTGGCACGTTGCCCGGCACCTTCCGCATACCGTCCAGATCATCCGAAAAACAGATCAGCTTGGTCGGGATATCCGAAATCACCTCAAACGCACGCCGGATCATCGTGGTGCGCAAAACCTCACCAAAGGTGCCGATATGGGGCAGACCTGACGGGCCATAACCTGTCTCAAACAAGACATAACCCTTTTCAGGCGCCTTGTTTTCATAGCGTTTGAGCAATGCGCGTGCCTCTACAAAAGGCCAGGCCTTCGACGTCATCGCTGCTTCACGCAATCCGCTCATGGGTAATCTCACATCTTTAGGGGCCATCATTGTGATCGCCGCAACGCGCACTCCCTATTGCGAGACAGGCAAGGCGTCAATAAATGTACGTGGTAACCCAAAGGAAATGATGATGCTCGAAGATGCCCCCATGACCGCGCAAGATGCGCTGGCCGCCCTGATGATTGCGGTCTCTGCATCGGATGAGAATATCCGCACCGCAGAACTTGTCAAAATAAGCAATTCAATCAATAATCTACCCGTTTTTGACAGCTACGATCCTGAACGCTTGCCGCGTATGTCAAAGATGGTTTTTGACCTGTTTGAACAAGTAGAGGGGCTAGAGGCGCTTTTCGGCCTGATCCGCGATGCGCTGCCAGAGCACCTTTATGAAACAGCCTATGCGCTAGCCTGCGATGTGGCTGCCGCCGATGGGCGTATCGTTGGCCCCGAAGTGCGCATGCTAGAAGAGATTCGCGATGAATTGAACCTTGATCGCCTGCATGCCGCCGCGATCGAGCGGGGCTCCCGCGCGCGGCACATGACCCTGTGATCAGGTCAGCCTGAACGCCAGATGTTTCAAAATATCCTGCTGTAATCCGCGCGCGCGGCGGTTCCAACCGCGCGCACCGGGCGGGTTTTCAGCGCCAGTGCGCTTGCCCGCCTCGCGCGCATCCAGATCAGACCCAAAGAACGCGAATGCCAGATCCCGCTCGCTTTTGGTACGCACATAGCCTGCGAGGGATGAAACAAAGTTCAACGTCCCCGTCTTGGCCTTCACCGACACCGCGGGATCATTGATCACCTGCTGATCTTCACCCACCAAGCGGATGTCGCGCAAAATGGGGCGCAGTGTTTGCATGACATCGGATGCCGCCAATAGTTGCACCATATCTTGCGGCGACACACGTGACTGATCACCCAATCCTGAATGATCAACAAATGACGGCGCTATCCCACCGGCCCGCCGGTCCGCCCAGCGCGCCATACCCAAGGCTGAAGTGCGCAAACCGCGCGGCACCCCGACCCTTGCCTTTGTGGCGGCCATACCTGCGGCCTCTGCCGTTAGGTTGGTCGAAAACCGCAACATGCCGCGCATCATGTCACGCAACGGCGCGCTTTCAATCCCCGCCAATGGCGTGCCACTCGGCTCCAGCAGCGTTTCCTTGGGCGTTTTCAGCACAATCCCATGGCTGCGTGCAAAGGTGGCAAATACCTCGCCTGCGTAAAGTGCCGGATGGCGCACAGGCAGCCAACGCGACCCTTCCCTGTTCAAGGCAGATTGCGCGACGGTCCATTGATCCACATCACCAGCATCGGTGTAGGTGAAAACGGGCGCGGGGCGGTCAACGATGGATATGCGCGCCGTTCTAACCTCGGGCCGGTAATTCTCGCTTCGCGCGTCCATCTTGGTGATGTAGTCCTCACCCTCCAGCTTCCATTCGAAATGCACGCGGTTGAAGTTCAGGTTTAGTCCCGTGATGGCCGGATTGTAGCCAAGATAATCGAGCTGGCTGTCGTCAATCTCATCTTGATTGATCAGCGCATTGTCCCAGACCAGAAAATCGCCTTTGACCTCACGCAGTCCCGTATCCTTCAATCGCTGGGCAAGTTCAGCCATCTGATCAGTGACCAGATTGGGGTCACCGCCACCAGCTAAAATCAAATCACCATCTAAAATACCATTTTCTATAATCCCACCAGCAAATACGCGCGTTTCAAAGGCATGTGTCGCGCCCAATGCCTCAATCGCATAAAGCGCAGTAAAGGCCTTGGTCACGCTGGCGGGCGGCTGTGCTGTTGCGCTGTCGATGTCCTCGATCACTTCGCCTGTCTTAAGGTCCGTGACCAAAACACCAAAGTCGCCAGAGAAGCCACGCGCGGCAACCATCATGGCAATCGCATCTTTGGCCGGGGTCCGCGCGATCGGGCGGGGCGAGGTTAGCGGCGCTTCGGCCAAAGCAGTGGTCGCAAGGGTCGAAGCAGCACCAGCAAGCATGGCACGACGGGACAGGCGCATCACCACTCCCCCCTGTTGCGAATAGCGGTCGAGGATTGATCAGACATCGGCAAGTTGATGAACGTCCACGCCGGGGCATCGACACGCCCCAGAATATGGGCCGCACGGCCGGGCACACGTGCATGCCGGTAGACTTTGGCCGCCTTTGACATGCGCGCTGATATCCGGTCGCCGGGCCGTGCCACAACGCCAATTGGCACGTTTTCCATAATCCAGCGCCAATCCTGCCAGCGATGAAACTGGGCAAGGTTATCCGCACCCATCAGCCACACAAAGCGCACAGAAGGGTAGCGGCGGCGCAGGGCGACCAGGGTTTGCGCCGTGTAGCGCGTGCCAATCCTTGCTTCGATATCCGTCACCGTCACGCGCGGATGCAGCATCATGGCAGCGGCGGCTTGCATACGTTCGTCCAACGGCGCAGGGCCATCTGCTTTCAACGGATTGCCAGGCGAAACCAGCCACCACAGCCGATCCAGACCAAAGCGTTTCATCGCAGCCTGCGTGATATGCACATGGCCCGCATGGGGTGGGTCGAATGACCCACCCAAAAGGCCGATCACCTGACCGGGCATAGCAAGTGGAAAAGCACCTGTCATGACAGGCAGGTCTTGTCGCATTTATAAGCAGGGAACGGCGTCACGGGTTTGGGGATCACAGGTCAGTTTCACTCGTGGCGTAGTAGCCATTCCAATCAGGCGACTGTCAATGCACCAAACATCACTTCGCACGCAGGCGGTATCGCGTTGTGGTCAACTGATCAGACACTGCGCTGGTCTTGCTATCGATAAATCCGCAACCGCGCATATGCGTCCGGATCGCCGTATCACCAACAACAGCGGCTTTGCCTTTGCGGTGGACCATCCAGATGTGTTTTTCGGGATGGGCTAGCGCCAGATCAGATGCGGCCGGCAAATCCGCATCTTCCATGATGATCGCGATAAGAAGCGCCGCATCCTGCGCGCCCGGCACGGTTGCCCCAGCTAGGGCCTGTTCCAAGGGCGCATCATCAAAGGCCCCTTGAACAAAGGCAGGCGTTTCCGCCGACACACCCAGCTTTTCGGCCAGACTTGGTGGTGTCTTCAAAAGGGCCTTTTGCCATCGCGCGGCCTCAACCGCCCCAAATTCCATCACCAAATCAGGCCCATCCGTGATGACACGCAGGCCCTCCTCCACAATCACAACATCCTTTATCTCGACCCTTGAAATATCTGCCCTGATCTCGCCTCTTAGCTGCAAAAACCTGGAATCCAGATGCAGCTTGGCTTCGGCCACATCCCCGTTCCAATGACACACAGCTACCGCTTCGCGACCCATCTGCACCTCCTGTTGCTGGGGCATCTTTTCATCATATCACAGCCGTGCCAAAGTTCTGAAATGACAGATTTGACAACGCGCAGCGGCGCCCCGCTTTCCAAGCTGACCTTCGGTACCATGCAGTTCGGCGGTAAGGCCGATGAGCCTGAAAGCAAGGCCATGTTTGACGCCGCTTTTGTGGGCGGTATCAACCACTTTGACACGGCCTATATCTACACCGGAGGTGAGTCCGAGACGATCCTCGGCCCGCTGATCAAACCCGCGCGCGATGATATCTATCTCGCGACCAAAGCCGGATACACCGACGGGGCCGGGCGTGCGAAGATCCTTGAACACTTCGACATCTCGCGCAAACGCATGAAGGAAGACACTGTTGATCTGCTTTACATGCACCGCTTTGATGACAACACACCGTTGGAGGAAACCTTCAGCACGCTGGCAGAGCTGCAGTCAAAAGGCCTGATCCGGCATATCGGCGTGTCAAACTATGCCGCCTGGCAGGTGATGAAGGCGCAGGCTATCGCCAAATCACTCGGCACGAAGATCGACGTCATCCAGCCGATGTACAGCCTTGTCAAACGCCAAAGCGAGGTCGAGATTTTTGGGGTAGCGGCTGATCAGGGGATCACCGTTGTCCCTTATTCGCCTTTGGGCGGTGGTCTGTTGACGGGCAAATATGCGCAAGGCGAAACGGGCCGATTGACAGAGGATGCACGATATAAGGCACGTTATGATCAAGAGTGGATGCATAACGCGGCACGCAAACTAGCCAAACTAGGCGACAGCATGGGTGTTAACCCTGCAACGCTGGCCGTCGCATGGGCGGCAGGGCACCGCATTGGTCCAATGCCCATCATCTCGGCCCGCTCAGTCGCTCAATTGGAACCATCGCTTGCGGCAATGTCATTTGATATGGGCGCAGATCTTTACGATCAGATCACAGCGCTGAGCATCACACCACCGCCGGCGACCGACCGGCTGGAAGAAGGGTGATTGATTTTCTAATCATCGGCGGCGGGATTGCCGGGGTATCGGCAGCGGCGCGGCTGTCCGAACTGGGCAGCGTCACACTGCTCGAAGGTGAGGATGCCTTGGCCTATCACACGTCTGGACGGTCGGCTGCGATGTTTGAGCAGAACTATGGCAAGCCATCGACCATTGCGCTGAACAAAGCCAGCTTTGCATTTCATGAAGCGGCAGGCGTGTTATCCCCCCGCGGGCTGATGCTGGTGGGCGGTGCAGATACAGCTGATCATTTCGCGGCCGATCAACATCAAATGCAACTTGACCGTATCAGCATGCAAGAGGCGCGGGACATGGTGCCTATCCTGGATCCTAACGCCATCGACCGCGCTGCCTATAATGCGGCTGCTTGGGACATTGATACAGATAGGCTGATCCAGACATTTGCGCGGATGGCGCGCAGCAACGGGGCGACGATAAGCACCAAGGCGCAGGTCAAAAGCATCACACGCACGGCCAAGCGCTGGACTGTAAACACTGGGAAAGACCTGATCGAGGCGCGCAATCTGGTGAATGCCGCAGGGGCTTGGGTTGATCACATCGCAACACTTGCAGGGGTAAACCCGCTGGGCTTCACCCCGCTGCGCCGTTCCATGGCGCGCATCCCGGCACCCGGCGGATATGACGTCAGCGCATGGCCTATGATGTTCGGTCCAGGCGAAAACTGGTACGCCAAGCCAGATGCAGGCGCGCTGATCGTATCACCAGCGGAAGAAGACCCAACAACTCCGCATGACGCATATGCCGACGATATGGTTCTGGCAGAGGGGCTCGCGCGCTATGAGGCCAATGTGGCAGAACCCGTCACACGGCTGCTGAGTTCCTGGGCGGGGCTGCGCACCTTTGCGCCTGACCGCAGCTTGGTTCTGGGCCCCGACCCGCATGATGCCAGCTTTATCTGGTGCGCAGGGCAAGGGGGATATGGCATGCAATCGGCACCCGGCGCCAGTCAATTGCTTGCTGATCTGATCGGCGGGACAACATCGGATCTGCCAGCAGAGACAGTAGCAGAACTTTCACCGCAGAGGTTTGCATGAACACGCGTGTCAACGGCCAAGGCCAGCCTATCGGTGATCCGGTCCCCAATTGGACAGGTTGCGCGCCAATCTCGCGGACCCCGATGCACGGACGGACTTGCGATGTGGTTCCCTTGGAGCAGGAACACAGCGCCGCGCTCTATGATGCCTTCTCGCAAGATGAAACCGGAACGCTGTGGACCTACATGCCAACCGGCCCATTCGGATCAGAGGCAGACTATGCCGCATGGGTGGCTGGTGCCGTGGCCAGCAATGACCCACTCTTCTTTGTAGTCATCGACAAATCGAACGGGCGCGCCGTTGGCGTTGCAAGCTTCCTGCGCAACCAACCATACAATGGCGTGGCAGAGGTGGGATATATCACTTTTGCACCGGCCTTGCAGCGCACCGTCATGGCGACAGAAGCGATGTATCTGATGATGAAACGGGTGCTCGGCGACCTGGGTTATCGTCGCTACGAATGGAAATGCGATGCGCTAAACGCGCCATCCCGGCAGGCTGCAGCACGCTTGGGGTTTCAATATGACGGGCTGTTCAAACAGGCGCTGGTCTATAAAGGACGCAATCGCGATACGGCATGGTTTTCTATTCTCGACCGCGACTGGCCTAGACTGCAGATCGGGTTTGAAGCTTGGCTTGATCCCGCCAATTTTGATCGCAACGGGCAACAGTTGCGGTCGCTTCAAGCATGCATAAATGCGCCAGATCAGACCTGATGAAACCGCAAAGGTTTACTATCCTCGCGGATCACCACGCCTTTCGCTTCTAAATCCAGCTGTACGCATTTTTGCCACCAACCAGAGGTGGCACCGCCGGGAAACAGGTTTTCGGGCAAATGCGCTTTGGCAGCTTCTTTGGATTCCTTAGCCGTCATGCCGGGGGCAGCTTTGGGCAAGGTTGCCAGCATGGCATCTTTCATCGCCATATATTTCGCCTTGTCGACATTCGTGACACGACCCGGCGTATTGACGTTCTCAACAGCGATCTTTTCAGTCATATGCGGACCTTTCTGGAACGTAAGGTGGGTTCAAACCCACCTTACAAGACCGCATCTGTCAACCATCCACACGGATCTTGGTGTTTTTCGGATCGTAAGGGCTATCCTGGACAATCTCGGCATTCCACAGTTGATCCAGCATCTTGACCTGAAGCTTTGTGCCTACTTCCGCCATGTGCGGCGGCACGTACCCCATGCCAATCGACTTCTCGAAAGCGACCGAATACCCGCCCGAGGTCAAACGCCCGACACGCGTGCCGTCCATGGCGTAGAGCGCTTCGCGCCCCCATGGGTCCGCATCGGCTGGCCCGTCGATCAGCAAGGTCACACATTTCGTCCGGATGCCCTTGGCCTCCATCGCGGCCTTGCCGTTGAAGTCTTTCGACAGATCAACAAACCGCGGCAAATCAGCCTCCAGCGGCGTTGCATCGCGGCCCAGCTCGGTGCCAAAGGCGCGGTAGGATTTTTCCTGTCGCAGCCAATTTTGCGCCCGCGCACCGACAAGCTTCATCCCATGCGGTTCACCGGCTTTTTCCAGCAGATCGAAAAGGTAGTTTTGCATCTCGATCGGGTGATGCAGCTCCCACCCTAACTCACCGGTATAAGAAACCCGGATCGCGTTCACCGGGCACATGCCCAGTTCGATCTGCTTGGCGGACAGCCATGGGAAGCGCTTGTTGGATAGCGCAGTTGCAGGATCGGCATCCTTGATCACAGCATTCAGCACATCGCGCGACTTGGGCCCGGCAATCGCAAACACGCCCCATTGGGTTGTCACATCTTGCTCATTGATCCGCCCGAACTCTTCTTCTTTTTCCATGATCAGTTTGTAGAGGTAATCCTGATCATAGGCATGCCACGCCCCGGCAGAGACGAGGTAGTAATCATCCTCGGCCAAACGCACGATGGTAAACTCGGTCCGTGTGGTCCCGTGATCCGTCAGCGCATAGGTCAGGTTAATCCGGCCCACACGTGGCAGTTTGTTCGTTGTGAACCAATCCAGAAATGCCGTCGCCCCCGGCCCGCTGATCCGGTGCTTGGCAAAGGCCGTGGCATCAATCAGGCCCACACCTTCGCGAATGGCTTTGGCTTCCTCCACCGCATATTGCCACCAGCCGCCACGACGGAAAGACCGGCTTGCCTTGTCGTCGAAACCAATGGGCGCATAGTAGTTCGGGCGCTCCCATCCGTTCACAAAGCCAAACTGTGCACCGCGTTCCTTTTGCCGATCATAGGCGGGTGAGGTGCGCAGCGGGCGGCAGGCAGGCCGTTCTTCATCGGGGTGGTGCAGAATATAGACGTGGTCGTAACACTCTTCATTTTTGCGGGCCGCAAATTCCGTCGTCATCCAATCGCCGTAGCGCTTGGGATCAAGCGAAGCCATGTCGATCTCGGCCTCTCCCTCGACCATCATCTGCGCCAGGTAGTAGCCTGTACCGCCCGCCGCCGTGATCCCAAAGGAGAACCCTTCCGCTAGCCACATATTCGTCAGCCCAGGCGCCGGACCCACCAGCGGATTGCCATCCGGCGTATAGCAAATCGGACCGTTGAAATCGTCCTTCAGCCCGCTTTCCTCACAAGACGGAATACGGTGGATCATGGCCATATATTGTTCTTCAATCCGCTCTAGATCGAGCGGGAACAGGTCAGCGCGGAAACTATCGGGTACACCATATTCAAAGACAGCAGGCGCGCCTTTCTCGTAGACGCCCAAAATCCAGCCACCACGCTCTTCGCGCACATAAGACTGCGCGTCGGCATCGCGGACGACGGGGTGTTCAACATTGCCTTCGGCGCGGAACGCTTCAAGCGCGGGGTCCTTGTCCATGACGATGAACTGATGCTCGACCGGGATTGCAGGGATCTTGATGCCCAGCTTTTTGGCCGTGGTCTGCGCGTGGTTGCCAGAGGCTGTGACCACATGTTCGGCCGTTATCACAATCTGTTCGTCCGAGGGTATAAGGTTACCCCCCTTCTCGATCATCTTGGTGCAGGTCACCTCCCACGCATCCCCGTTCCAATCAAAGGCATCCGCCTGCCATTTGCGTTCAATCATCACACCGCGCTGACGCGCGCCCTTGGCCATCGCCTGTGTCACATCGGCGGGGTTAATGTAGCCGTCAGTATGGTGATAAAGCGCACCTTTCAGGTCCTCGGTCCGGATCAGCGGCCACTTCGCCTTGATCTCATCGGGGGTCATCCAGACGTAAGGCACGTCACAAGTTTCAGCGGTGGAGGCATAAAGCATATATTCATCCATCCGCTCTTGCGTCAGTGCCATGCGCAGGTTGCCGACGACAGCAAAACCGGCGTTCAGCCCGGTTTCCGCTTCCAGCGATTTGTAAAAATCGACCGAGTATTTGTGGATGTGGGTTGTGGCAAATGACATGTTGAATAGCGGCAGCAAGCCCGCTGCGTGCCAGGTGGAGCCCGAAGTCAGCTCATCCCGCTCAAACAGCATGACGTCATCCCAGCCCGCCTTGGCCAGATGATAGGCAATCGAGGTCCCAACGGCACCACCACCAACCACCAATGCTTTGACTTGCGTTTTCATGATGACGACTCCCTTGGCATCTTTGGCATTAATTTGCGCCAAACCGTGCGAGGGCGAAAGAACCAGCCGACCGGATGCGTCACGAAAGCGACAAGAGCTTTGGTTTCCGTTGAAAACTGGCGTACCGACGTCGGCCCATCAGGCTTTATCTGCGCGGCTACAACATCGCAGGCACAACCAGATGGGCGGCCTGTGACCATCGGCGAAGGTCTTGATATTCACAATCACCTTCTCGCCCATCTCGATCCGGCCCTCTAGGGTTGCAGACCCCATATGTGGCAGCAGGATTGCATTTGGCAGGGCTTGTAGGCGGGGGTTAATCTCATGCCCGCGTTCAAATACATCCAGACCCGCACCCGCAATTTCACCCGCGCGCAGCATCCGTGTCAGCGCGTTTTCGTCAATCACCTCACCGCGTGACGTGTTCACAATCACCGCATCCGGTTTCATCAGTTTCAGACGCCGGGCGTTCATGAGATGGAACGTCGATGGGGTATGTGGACAATTGATCGACAGAATGTCGACGCGGGCCACCATTTGATCAAGGCTTTCCCAATAGGTCGCGTCCAGCTCTTCCTCAATCTCGGGGCGCAGGCGTTTGCGATTGTGGTAATGCACCTGCATGCCAAAGGCGGCAGCACGCCGCGCCACCGCCTGACCAATCCGGCCCATGCCCAAAATGCCCAAGCGGCGCCCCTTGATCCGGCCGCCCAGCATGGCCGTGGGGGCCCAACCGCCCCAGCTGTCTGATTGCGCAATCCGAAACCCTTCAGCCATCCGACGGGTGACGCCCAGGATCAACGCCATGACCATGTCGGCGGTATCTTCGGTCACGACACCTGGCGTATTTGAGACATGAATGCCGCGCTGGCGGGCGGTGGCGACATCGATATGATCGACGCCCGCACCAAAATTTGCGATCAGTTTCAATTGATCGCCCGCTCGGCCTAGCAGCTTGGCATCAATCTGATCGGTGATCGTACACACCAGCACATCGGCCCGCCCCATCGCATCGGCCAGTTGATCTGTGGTCATCGGGGTATCGTCTTCGCGCAGCTCTACATCAAAAAGCTCTTTCAACCGGGTTTCGACCACCTCAGGTAACCGTCGCGTCACGACAACACTTAGATGCTTACCTGGCATGCAATCCCCTCCCACGGGTTTTCAAACGAAGCTTGTCATGGCAGGTTGCGCGAAAGGGACGCGCAGCACAAGAACCGCGCGCCGCAAAAGTGAGCAGTAAGGGTAAACAATGGGTGCAAAAGCGCATTGGCGCCGCGTTTATCAGATCGCCGTCGTTGCGGTCTGCCTTGGTATGACCGCCGGTCATGCGCAGCAGGCTGATACGGGGCCAGCCATTGGCCCTGAAACAAACCTGCCCTTGCCCCGCTACGTGTCACTGCGCGCCAATGAAGCGAATGTGCGCCGTGGTCCGTCCCTTTCCCACCGGATTGATTGGGTTTTTCAACGGCAAAGCATGCCGTTGCAAGTGGTCGCCGAATACGGCCATTGGCGGCGCGTCATCGACCAAGACGGCCAAGGCGGCTGGGTGCATTACCGCATGTTGTCAGGCGCACGTACCGTTGTGATTGAAGAACCCCAGACAGCCCTACGCGCCCGCCCCGAGCCAAACGCAATCGAAAACGCGCTGTTAGAGCCGGGCGTCGTCGCGCGGCTGGGTGATTGCAACCCCGAATGGTGCCAGTTGACCGCAGGTGGCTACAAAGGCTGGGCGCCCAAAGCAGCACTTTGGGGCGTGGCCGACGCGGAAATCCGCGACTAAGCCGCCTTATCGAGCCCGCGGCCCTTTAGCAGGGCCTCAACACCCGGCAACCGGCCACGGAACGCTGTATAAAGCTCCGCCGCATCCACGGACCCGCCAGAGGACAGAACGGTTTCCTCCAACCGCTTGGCGGTCGCCGCGTCAAACGGATCGCCAATTTCCTCGAATGCGGCAAAGGCATCAGCATCCATGACTTCGGACCACATGTAGCTGTAGTAGCCGCTGGAATAGCCGTCACCTGCAAAGACATGCGCGAAATGTGGGGTTGCGTGGCGCATGCGAATGGCATGCGGCATACCGATATCTTCCAATATCTCTGCCTGCCGCTGCATCGGGTCAGCCGGGGCTGGACCATCGTGAAAGCCCAGATCAACAAGGGCAGAGGCCACATATTCAACCGTCTGAAAGCCCATATCGTAGGTCGCTGCACCCAGCATGCGGTTCAACAAATCCTCCGGCATCGGTTCACCGGTATCGGCATGCGTCGCAAACTCTGCCAGTACCTCGGGCACTTCCAACCAATGTTCATACAGTTGGCTGGGCAATTCGACAAAATCGCGTGCCACGGATGTGCCTGAAATGCTTTCGTAAGTCACATCAGACAGCATCTGGTGCAGCGCATGCCCGAACTCATGAAACAAGGTGCGCGCATCATCATAGGACAGCAGTGCCGGTTTGCCCGCCTCTGGTTTGGCAAAGTTGCAGACATTCACAACATGGGGGCGGATATCCCCGCTTAACCGTTGCTGGGACCGCATGGCAGAGCACCACGCGCCAGACCGTTTCGACCCGCGCGCAAAGTAGTCACCGATAAACACGGCCACATGCTCGCCATCGCGCGTGACCTCCCACAGGCGCACATCCGGGTGGTAGACAGGGCCCTCAATCGGTGCGAATTCCAGCCCAAACAGGCGGTTGGCACAGGCGAAAGCAGCCTCGATCATACGGTCCAGTTGCAGATAAGGCTTCAGCTCTGCCTCATCGAGGTCATGCAATTCCTTGCGACGTTTTTCAGAGTAGAACCGCCAATCCCAAGGCTCCAACGGGCCATCAAACCCATCCGCATGCAACATACGTTCGAGGATAGCGGCATCCGCCTCAGCCGCGGCTTTGGCAGGGGTCCATACTTTCATTAGCAGATCGCGGACTGCAGCAGGGGTGCCTGCCATTTCAGTCTCCAGCTTGAAATCCGCGAATGTTTCATACCCCAGCAATTTGGCCCGTTCTTCACGCAGTTTCAGCGTTTCCGCCGCAATACCACGATTATCCGTCTCGCCACCATTCGCGCCACGCGCGCCCCAAGCCTCATAGGCTTTCTGGCGCAGATCGCGGCGTTCTGAAAACTGCAAAAAAGGTACGATCAAGGATCGCGACAGGGTGACAACCAGACCGCCCGCCTCTTTTTCTGCGCCAGCGGCCTTGGCCGTCGCAACCACAAAATCAGGCAGGCCGATCAGGTCATCCTTGTCCAGCTTCATGAACCATTCGCGTTCATCTGCCAGCAGATTTTGGGTGAACTCCGTCCCCAAGACCGACAGGCGCGACTTCACAGCGCGCAGGTCTTCTGCGGCTTTGCCTTCCAACTGCGCGCCTGAACGAACAAAGCCACGGCGGGTCAGCATCAGCACACGCGTCTGCTCATCCGTCAGCCTCAGATCAGCACGGTTTTCCCAAACCGCCTCAACCCGCGCGAAAAGCCCTTTATTCTCGGACACTTCAGAGCCATAGGCGCTGAGCAATGGCGCGAAATCACGCTGCAACGCCTCGCGTTTGGGGTTACTGTCTGCGCCAGCCACATTGTAAAATGCGCCCAAGACACGGCCCAATGTTTCATCTGCCCGCTCTAACGCTTCAATCGTGTTCGCAAAATCCGGGGCATCGGGGTTTTCGGCAATCGCCGCAATATTCGCGCGCGATGTGGCCAATGCCGCCTCAACAGCGGGCGCGAAATCATCGTCGGAAATCAAATCGAAGGGCGGCAACCCAAAGGGCGTGTTCCAGTCAGCAAGCAGTGGGTTCGTCATGGGAAATCTCCTTTGTGCAATAGGTAGTATCCTGTCCGCCAAACACCAGAGGGATCAGGCCACAGACGCACCCTTGCCGCCACAAACGGCGCATTCTGGATTGGGTTTGACGGCGATCACCCGCGTTTCGGCATACAGTGCATCATAGATCAGCAAACGCCCGCCAAGGCCCTGACCCGCGCCTGTGATCATCTTGACAGCCTCAACCGCCATCATTGACCCAATGACACCGGGCAGCGGGCCAATCACCCCCGCCTCGGCACAGCTTGGCACCAGCGACGGATCAGGTGCTTGGGGAAAAACACAAGCGTAGCATGGCGTGCCTTTGGCCGGGTCATAGAGGCTGATCTGCCCTTCCCATTGGGTCAATGCCGCGGCAATCAGGGGCTTTTGCGCGGCAACAGCCGTCGCATTCACCAGATACCGGGTTTCGAAATTGTCGGTGCCATCAAGGATCAGATCATAATCTTCGAAAAGCGGCCCGGCGGTTTCGGCATCCAGCCTGCGATGATAGGGCTTCACAGTCACAAATGGATTTTGAGCGCGCATCATCTCGGCTGCGGAATGCACCTTGGGCATGCCAATATTGCGATCAAGATGGATGACTTGGCGTTGCAGGTTCGCATTCTCGACCACATCGTCATCGACCACACCAATTGTACCCACACCTGCAGCGGCCAGATACTGCAGCGCAGGCGCACCTAGGCCCCCTGCCCCGACGACCAAAACTTTTGCATCGCGCAAGGCCTTCTGCCCCGGTCCGCCCACCTCGCGCAGAATGATATGGCGGGCGTAGCGATCCAGCTCTGTGGGGGAAAAACTGCCGTCCTTGAGGGCGGGTTCAGCGGGCTGCTTGACCCGCGCCTTCAGCCCGCCCAAAAACTTGCTGTAGAGCCAGACCAACACCCCAAAGCCGAAGAATATCGCCCAAAGCCGGGCATCCCCGCCCGTCGCCAATCGCAACGGGTGCCCATCTGGCAAAACGACATGAACCATCATGACGCCCACCAAAAGGATCGCCATCATATTCCAGCGCACAGCATAGGGCACCTTCATCAGCCATCCGATCACCCAAAGGGTGATTGCCATTGTGCCCACCATAATCATTGGCCGGTCGACCCAAAACCGCCTGCGCCGCGGGCGGTTTCATCAAGCTGCGTGACCGTCTTAAACTGCGCCTGCAGGACAGGTGCCACAACCATCTGCGCGATGCGCATTCCGTGGGTGACCGTGAAATCACCCTGTCCAAGGTTCACCATGATCACCCCCAGCGGCCCGCGATAGTCGCTGTCGATCGTGCCGGGGGTATTCAGCAAAGTGATGCCATGCTTTAAGGCAAGGCCAGAGCGCGGGCGGATCTGCACCTCATACCCATCCGGGATCGCCATACGTAGGCCGGTTGGAACAAGGGCAAGCGCACCGGGTTGCAACGTGATATCTGCACGATCCGGGAAATTGGCGCGCAAGTCCGCACCTGCGGCTCCAGCCGTTTCATATGCGGGTAAGCCAAAGCTTTGATCGGCCCCTTCGTCCCATAAAAATGCGATGGTTACTGTCACGCAAGCGCCTCTGCGATGCGTTGGGCCAAGGTTGCTGCAACCGCCTCTTTCGACATGCGCGGCCAGCTATCCGCCCCGTCAGCGGTAATCAAGGTGACCGCATTCTCGGATCCGCCCATGATGCCCGTTTCTGGAGAGACATCATTTGCAACGATCCAGTCGCATTGCTTGCGCGCCCGTTTGGCGGTGGCATTTGCGATCACGTCATCGGTTTCAGCAGCGAAGCCCACAACCAGCTTTGGCCGCCCTTCGCCCATCTGCGCGACCGTCGCCAGAATATCCGGGTTCTCTGCGAAATCGAGCTTTGGCAGACCTGATCCATCCTTCTTGATCTTGCTGTCGCCTGCATTGGCAACATGCCAATCGGCGACGGCGGCAGCGAAAACGGCGGCGTCAGCCGGGTCGGCGGCTTGGACCGCCTCCAGCATTTCTTGCGCGGTTTGCACTTTCACCACTGTCACACCCACGGGCGGCGGTACATCCGCAGGACCTGTGACAAAGGTCACATTCGCGCCAAGTGCCGCCAAAGCCCCCGCAATCGCGGTGCCCTGCGCGCCTGATGAACGATTGGCGATATAGCGCACCGGATCAATCGGTTCATGCGTGGGGCCTGAAGTCACCAGGATATGGCGACCTTTCAGGGGCCCGTCGGCCAAGGCTGCATCTACAGCCGCAATAATCTGTGGCACCTCTGCCATGCGCCCCGGCCCATATTCGCCGCAAGCCATATCGCCCTCATCCGGCCCCACGACCAGAATACCGTCGCCTTGCAAGCTGGCCAGGTTGCGCTGAGTCGCGGGGTGCTCCCACATACGCACATTCATCGATGGCGCGATCAGAACGCGCTTGTCGGTGGCCAAAAGCAAGGTCGAGGCCAAATCATTGGCATGACCACCTGCCATCTTTGCCATCAAATCCGCGGTCGCCGGGGCCACGACGATCAGATCGGCGGCACGAGACAGTTCAATATGTCCCATCTCGGCTTCATCCGTCAGATTGAACAAGTCTTGGTAGATTTTTGACGCAGACAAAGCTGACAGGCTGAGCGGGGTGACAAATTCTGCCCCCGCTTTCGTCAAAACGGGCGTCACCTGTGCGCCCCGTTCACGCAAGCGGCGGACCAAGTCTAACGATTTGAAGGCGGCAATGCCGCCTCCAACTATCAAGAGAATATGCTTGTTTGCCAGCATCGTGTGTCTCCGGTCGGGCTCGCCCGACACTAGGTCAGATCAGACCGGAAAGACAATGTCCCCGCTTAGGCAAAAAACGCGTGTACTTCTGAACTTTGAGCTTCCAAAGCTTTGCGCATCTTGCCAAAGGCGGCGGCTTCCAACTGACGCACGCGCTCTTTAGACAGCCCCAGCTCTGTGCCAAGGCTTTCCAAGGTACGTGGGTCTTCGCGCAGTTTGCGTTCGCGCACGATGAACTGCTCGCGGTCATTCAGGTTTGACAGCGCGGTCAGCAACCACTGGCGCAGCGTATCATTGTCATGGGTATGCTCGACAGTCTCTGCCGCTTGCGGGCCATCATCCTCTAGCGCGTCAATCCACTCACGCCCTTCGTCTTCGACAGACTGGGTGGCGTTCAGCGAAAAATCCGAACCAGACAGACGGCCTTCCATCATCTCAACATCATGCAGCGGCACGCCCACTTCGATGGCGATCAATTCGCGCATCTCGTGTTTATCCAATACGCGGCCTTCAGCAGCCGCTTCACGCTCTAGCCGGGCCTGTACGCGGCGCATGTTGAAGAACAGTGATTTTTGGGAAGAGGTTGATCCGGTCCGCACCATCGACCAATTCCTCATCACGTAATCCTGGATCGATGCTTTGATCCACCACACAGCGTAGGTTGAAAAACGCACACCGCGATCCGGGTCGAACTTATCTGCTGCTTTCATCAGACCAACAGAAGCTTCCTGAATAAGGTCGTTCATCGGCGCACCATAGCGCTTGAACTTGGACGCCATTGAAATCGCCAGACGCATGTAGGCTGTGATCAGGCGGTGCAGCGCCTGCTCGTCACGGTTATCACGCCAAGCATAGGCCAAAGCCAACTCGGTCTCCGCGTCCAGCAATTCGGCTTTCATCGCGGTCCGAGACAAAGTTTGATCAGAAAAACCGGTAACGCCCATTGTATTTCTCCCAGGTAGCATCGTGATGCATTAACTTTGTTGTCTGAAATGGTTACGCAGGGCTGAAGAAGATGGATCACAAAAAGTTACCGATATGCCATTGCCCAAGCTCACTCTCATCCTAGGCGGCGCTGCCTCTGGCAAGTCGGCATTCGCTGAAGCCCTTTTTTTAAAGGGATTGGAGGTCACTCCAACCTATATTGCGACCGCGCAGATTTTCGATAATGAGATGGCCGAAAAAGTTGCGAAACACCGGCAAATGCGCGGATCAGGGTGGCAGACGGTCGAGGAGCCGCTGAATTTATCGGCCGCATTGGCCACGATGAAAGACGGGCAACCGGCCTTGATCGATTGCGCAACGCTCTGGCTGACAAATGTTATTTTGGGCGACCATGACGTTGACACAGAAAGCGATGCATTGGTTGCGGCCACTAGGGCCTGCAAAGGCCCGGTTGTGATCGTGTCAAACGAAGTGGGACAAGGCATCGTGCCCGACAACGCATTGTCCCGCAGGTTCCGAAATGCACAGGGCCACCTGAACCAAAGGCTGGCGGCCGAGGCTGATCTGGTCGTTGCGGTGATGGCGGGTTTGCCAATGGTGCTAAAGGGCGCCCTGCCGTGACCAAGCTTTGGATGGTACGCCATGGCCCAACCCATGCAAAAACCATGGTGGGCTGGTCTGATATTCCGGCTGATTTGTCTGATACGGCAGCGATAGGACGGTTGCGGGCATTTCTGCCTGACGCGCCTATGGTGTCTTCCGACCTGATCCGGGCCTCAGCGACCGCTGATGTGCTCAAGCCCAGCATCCGGTTGCCGCATGACACTCACCTGCGCGAGATTAACTTTGGCGATTGGGAATTACGCAGTTTCAGCGCGGTCGAGGCCGAAGATCCCACCCGCATCCGCGCCTATTGGGAAACCCCCGGCCATATCGCGCCACCCAACGGTGAAAGCTGGAACGCTGTCAGGCAACGCGTTGACGGTGCAATTGACAGCTATCTGACCGGGGACCATGAACACCTGATTGTCGTGGCGCATTTCGGTGTTATCTTGACACAGGTGCAACGCGCATTGGGGATCGGCGCTTACGAGGCATTCAGCCACCGTATCGACAACTTGTCGGTCACGGTGATCGAAACAGGCCCAGACGGCTGGACCGCAGAGCGGATCAATCACAATCCGTGATGATGCCCGTCACAGAAGATCACTGGCGTGGTCCTGCAAGATGCGGATATGGATAACCCCATGACTTATGAACTTTATATCGGTGATCGTACCTTTAGCAGCTGGTCCTTGCGCGGCTGGCTGATGCTGGAAAAATTTGGACTGCCCTACCGGGCACATATGGTGGGGCTATACGCCGGCACGATGAAGGCTGACCTGGCCCATCTTGCGCCGGCCAAGACTGTACCGGTGATGCAAACAGCCAACGGGCATGTTCTGACCGATAGTTTGGCCATGGCGGAAACGCTGGCTGAGAACCATCCAGAGGCCAAGCTCTACCCGGTTGATCCGGCGGCCCGCGCATTGGCCCGCTCGATCACTGCGGAAATGCATAGCGGTTTTCAGGCGCTGCGCGACGCCTGCCCCATGATGCTCAGCTTTTGTTGGGACGGGTTTGAACCCTCGCAAGCTGTGAAGGACGATCTGGAGCGGATCGAGACCCTTTGGTCGCTGGCCCGCAGCCGTCACGGGGCCGGTGGTCCATGGCTATTTGGCGATTATTCATTGGCGGATGTTTTCTATGCGCCCGTCGCAATGCGCATTACAGCCTATGATCTGCCCGTCAGCGCAGAGGCAAAAGCATATGTTGCCGCGCATCTGACAGACCCGGCATTTCTAGCGTGGCGCAAAGCGGCCATGGAAGAAAGCTATGATCCTTTCCCCTACCAATTACCGCTGCCGCTACACCCATGGCCCGGTGACCCAAGTTAACCTTTCTTAAAGACCCAGCAACTACCCGTTAACCATAAACGGGGGATCGCAATGGTCGCGCTGGCCTATACAGTTGCATTTGAAGGGATAGAGGCGCGCTTGGTCGAAGTGCAATGCGCGGTGACACCGGGCATTCCGGCGTTTTCAATCGTTGGCTTGCCGGACAAGGCGGTGTCAGAGGCGCGTGAAAGGGTGCGCGCGGCGCTGACGGCAATGGCCATCGCGCTGCCCTCCAAACGAATTACGGTCAACCTGTCGCCTGCGGATTTGCCCAAAGAAGGATCGCACTTCGACCTGCCGATCGCCTTAGCTTTGCTGGCCGCCCTCGACATCATCCCACGCGATGATGCGGCCCAAACAGTGGCGCTGGGTGAACTTTCCTTGGATGGCACGTTGGTGCCGGTCGTAGGTGCCCTGCCAGCCGCAATGGCGGCCGCGCAAGAAGACCGCACCCTGCTGTGCCCGCAATCCTGCGGGGCAGAGGCAGCATGGGTCGGCGCGGTCAATGTCATCGCGCCGCGCAGCTTGGCTGACATGGTCCGCCATTTCACAGGGCAATCTGTTCTGCAGCCAGCAGAACCGGGCGAGGTTCTGGCCGAAACAGGCGCGCGTGATCTATCCGAAGTCAAAGGACAAGAGCGCGCCAAACGCGCATTGGAAATCGCGGCAGCCGGGCGGCACCATCTTTTGCTGGTCGGCTCACCAGGTTCTGGCAAATCCATGCTAGCGGCCCGCATCCCTGGCATTCTGCCGCAATTGACACCGGCAGAGGCGCTGGAAACATCCATGATCCATTCGCTGTCTGGGTTGTTGGATGAAGGCGGGATAAACCGCGAACGCCCTTTTCGCGAACCACATCACACCGCCTCCATGGCAGCGATCGTCGGCGGCGGGCGCAATGCCAAGCCCGGTGAAATAAGCCTGGCGCATAACGGCGTATTGTTCATGGATGAATTCCCTGAATTCCCGCGCACGGTGCTGGAAACACTGCGCCAACCGATTGAGACCGGCGAGGTCGTCGTCGCCCGCGCCAACGCCCATGTCCGCTATCCCTGCCGTTTCATGTTGGTCGCGGCGGCAAACCCGTGCAAATGCGGCTACCTTGCGGACCCTGCGCGCGCTTGTGCGCGGGTCCCAATCTGCGGTGAGGATTATCTGGGGCGCATATCAGGGCCGTTGATGGACCGTTTTGACTTACGTGTTGAGGTCCCGCCTGTGGCCTTCACCGATCTTGACCTGCCCGAAACAGGGGAAAGTTCTGCTGATGTCGCGGCGCGGGTTCATCATGCGCGCGCGGCGCAAACCAAACGCTTCAAGGATCATGCGCAGGTGCGCGTCAATGCGGATATGGAAGGGCATTTACTGGAAGAAATTGCAACGCCCGACACGGAGGGGCGTGCATTACTGGTCAAAGTCGCTGAACGCTTTGGGCTCTCGGCGCGCGGATATCACCGCGTGCTGCGCGTGGCGCGGACAATCGCAGACCTTGAAGGTGCGGGTCAGGTGCGCCACCCGCATGTGGCAGAGGCCGTCGGCTACCGTTTGGCGATGGCCAAAGAAGTTTAGCGTTTGGCCTCAATCGCCTGCCAGATTTTTTCTGCAATATTCACCCCGTCAAAGCGCTCAAGCTCCTGAATGCCGGTGGGCGAGGTCACGTTGATTTCAGTCAGCCAATCGCCGATCACGTCAATGCCCACAAAAACCTGGCCTTTTTCGCGCAAGAGCGGGCCAATGCGCGCGCAAATCTCGCGGTCACGATCGGTCAGTTCAACCTTCTCGGGACGACCACCCACATGCATGTTAGAGCGGGTTTCGCCAGCAGCAGGCACGCGGTTGATTGCGCCAACAGGCTCACCATCAACCAAAATAACGCGTTTATCGCCTTTCACGACGTCGGGCAAAAACTGCTGCATAATCAAAGGCTCGCGGTTAATCCCTGCAAACAGTTCATGCAGGGACGCCAGATTGCTATCGCCCGCTTTCAGCTTGAACACGCCAGCACCGCCATTGCCATAAAGCGGCTTTAGGATCACATCGCCATGCTGGGCACGAAAGGTTTTGAGCATTTCCAGGTCACGGGCGATCATCGTGGGTGGGGTCAGATCAGGAAAATTCAGGACCAAGAGTTTTTCCGGATAGTTGCGCACCCAAAACGGATCATTCACCACCAAAGTATCGGGATGCACCATGTCCAGAATATGGGTCGTGGTGATATAGCCCATGTCAAACGGCGGGTCCTGACGCAGCCAGACGACATCAAAATCGGCCAGATCAACAGTTTGTTCATCGCCCAGATGAAAATGGTCGCCTTTCACACGCTGCACAGTCAATGGCCAGCCTTTGGCGGTGACGCGGCCTTGATCATAGGCCAGCTTATCCGGGGTGTAGTAAAACAGGCTATGCCCGCGCGCCTGCGCTTCTTCTGCAATCCGAAAGGTGCTGTCGGCATCAATGTCAATCGGACCAATCGGGTCCATCTGGAAAGCAATCTTCAGTGACATCTGCGGCCTCTTAGCGAAAGGAATTCGCCTCTAAATGGCGCAGCGCTCGCACATGTGCAATGGGCAGTCAGGCTTCCATGAAGGCGTTTTCAATCACTTTTAGGCCACCGACGCCATTGACGACGGCCAAATCAAAACGAACGTCCGTCAACTGTCCGCGTGGTTCACCCGCCAGAAACTCACTCGCGCTTGCAACAATCCGTTCGATTTGCCGATGTCCCAAACGGGTGGCCGCAGTTGCAAAATTCCGGCTTTTCTTCACTTCGATAAAAACCACGGTATCGCCGTCACGCGCGATCAGGTCGATTTCACCGGACTTACCGCGCCAGCGCCGCGCGGTAATGTCATGGTGGCGCTTGGCATAGTCATTGGCCACGATATCTTCTGCGGCCAGCCCTGCATGATATCCAACTGATCCACTCATTCTTCTTCTCCCAGCCTGAGGGCGATCTGATAGACCTCCCTGCGCGGCAGGCCCAGCGCACCAGCCACGACGGTTGCGGCATCTTTCACACGCATGGTTTTCAATGCCTCGCGCAGGGCGGTATCAATATCGCCCGCCGCCACATCCACGGCCCCTGCGCGCCCGACCAGAACAACAACCTCTCCCTTCACATTGCGTCCCTGAAAATCGGTTGTCAGGGTGCCAAGTGTGCCGCGCGTCACCTCCTCGAATTTCTTGGTTAGCTCGCGGCACACCACAGCCTCTCGTTCTGCCCCTAAAACGTCGCGCAAATTTACTAACATTTCACCAACACGTTTCGGACTTTCATAAAATACGAGCGTAAATGGCACGTCGCGCAGTGCCGCAATCTCTGTTTCGCGCTGTTTTTTGGCCGCGGGCAGAAATCCGACAAAGGCAAACCGATCCGTCGCCAACCCCGAAACCGTCAGCGCCGCCAGCACGGCCGATGCGCCAGGTGCCGAGGTCACTTCCACCCCTGCGGCAATGGCGGCGCGCCCCAGTTCATAGCCCGGATCCGCCACCAATGGCGTTCCGGCCTCTGATACATAAGCCACTGATTTGCCAGCCTTCATATCGTCAATCAGCCGGGCAACCGCGCCTTCGCCGCTGTGATCGTGGAAGGCCACAACCTTGCGCCCATCGAGCGGCACGCCGTGGATTTCCATCAGCTTGCGCGCAGTACGCGTATCTTCGGCCGCAATCAGATCGGCCGCGGCAAGGATATCCAATCCGCGCAATGTCATATCGCGCGCAGATCCAATGGGTGTGGCAACAAAATAAAGACCGGCAGAGAGTGGCTTGCTTGTGAAATTCATCTCTGGACCCGCCAGCCCCCTGCTTTATGATGGCCTCGACATCGCGGTGAGGCTTATGGTGCGCCAAAGGCCATCGCCGCGAAACAGGAGGAATAACAGTATGTTTGCTTGTTTCAGCAACGCCCGCAAGTCGATGGCTCGCTTTTTTATGTTCACCGCACTGCTTTGGCTGGCCGCCTGTGATGTCACACTCGCGCCCGATGCCAATGTGGGTCGCCAGATTGACCCTAGCGCGCCCATTGAGGTGGCACTGCTTGTCCCTGGTGGATCGGCGCAGTCTACCGACAATTTGCTGGCGCAGAACTTCGAAAATGCAGCCCGCCTTGCGATTGCCGATCTTGAAGGGGCAACGATTGATCTGCGCGTTTACAACACGGCTGGCGGCAACCCGCAGCAGGCGGCCAATGCGGCAACACAAGCCGTCAATGAAGGCGCGAAAATCATTATCGGGCCGCTCTATGGTGAGGCGGCAAACGCTGCCGGCGTCGCCATTGCTGGGCGCGACGTGAATGTATTGGCCTTTTCAAATAACCGTGCCTTCGCAGGCGGCAACGTCTTTATCCTTGGGTCCACCTTCGACAATACAGCCAAGCGGCTTGTCCAATATGGCACCCGACAGGGGATCAGCCGCTACTTCGTTGTACATGGTGACGACCTGCCTGGGCGCGTGGGGCGTGATGCGATCACGACTGCGGTGCAATCCAACGGAGGCGAAGTCGTAGGTGTTGAAAGCTATCCGCTGTCGCAACAGGGTATCTTTGCCTCCACCCGCCGCATTGTGTCCGCTGTCGGCAGCTCTGGCGCACAGGCCGTTTTCACAACTGCCGGTGCCAGTGCTGATCTGCCGATTCTTGCAACCGCACTGCCCGATGCGGGAATGAGCACAGATCGCAGCCGCTTTATTGGTCTGACCCGTTGGGATACGCTCCCACAGCTTGCCGCCCTGCCCGGCCTTGAAGGCGGGCTATTTGCGATGCCTGACCCCGGCACCGCCGGGCTTTTCGCCAACCGCTATGCAGCAACCTACGGCAGCCAACCACACCCGCTGGCCGGGTTGGCCTATGATGGTATCGCTGCAATCGGCGCTTTGGCCGCCGCAGGCAACGCAGAGGCACTGACCAAATCCGCCCTCACCCAATCGCAAGGTTTCCGCGGGACA
This sequence comes from Pseudomonadota bacterium, assembly GCA_038533095.1. GTDB lineage: Bacteria > Pseudomonadota > Alphaproteobacteria > Rhodobacterales > Rhodobacteraceae > Yoonia. Next base: position 10,490 of record JBCAZI010000009.1, on the reverse strand, counting down.
TCAGGTGTGTTTCGCCTGTTTGCAAACGGCCTTAACGAACGCGGGTTGGCCGTGGCCACTATTCAAAACAATCAGGTTGTGATCCTTGAACAAGCCCCAAGAAGCTTTGGTGGCCCCGGCCTCTGACCAAATTTCAATGCTGGATGATGGTGCGCCGGACGGTTTGATCTGTCCGGCGTCCGCTATTTTTGATGCCAGTGCAGTGGTCGCGCAAATCAATGATGCGATTGCCGAAGCCACATCAGAAAAAGCGATCCGCGCTGCGACAGTCAAGGTGCTGGCTGAGGCACGTCAGGCGGGCATGGCGCAGATTGCATCCGCGTTCCGCGCGCAACCTTTCGCCTCCCGCCCGACAACACGCGCCTACAGTTGGCTGACCGATCAAATCGTCACAACGGTCCTGAACGTGGCGATGGGCCACCTGCACCCACGACCAAACCCAACCGAAGGGGAGCGCCTGTCACTGATCGCCGTGGGCGGCTATGGGCGCGGTGAAATGGCGCCGCAGTCTGACGTCGATCTGCTCTTTCTGACCCCCTATAAGATCACCCCCTGGGCAGAAAGCGTGATCGAATCCATGCTGTACATGCTGTGGGACCTGAAACTGAAAGTGGGTCATGCAAGCCGTACAGTGAAGGATTGCCTGCGGCTGGCCAAAGAAGATTACACCATCCGCACGTCATTGGTGGAATACCGGCATTTGGCCGGTGATCCCGCGTTGGCGTCAGAGCTGGGTGACAGGCTTTGGTCGGATCTTTTCAAGAACACCGCAAGCGACTTTATCGAAGCAAAGCTGGATGAACGGGCGAAACGCCACCGCAAACAAGGCGGACAGCGCTATGTGGTCGAACCGAATGTGAAAGAAGGCAAAGGCGGGTTACGCGACCTGCAGTCCCTGTTTTGGATCAGCAAATATATCAATGGCGTCAAGGATGCCGCAGAGCTGGTCAATCTGGGTGTGTTCACCTCAGAGGAATTCGAAACCTTCGTAACAGCCGAAGATTTCCTTTGGGCGGTGCGCTGTCACCTGCACCTGATCGCGGGCCGTGCAACTGATCAGTTGACCTTCGACATGCAGGTCGAGGTGGCGGCGGCCATGGGTTACACCGACCAAGGCGGCAGGCGCGGGGTTGAGCATTTCATGCAAGCTTATTTCCGACAAGCCACCCATGTGGGCGAGCTGACGCGCATCTTTCTAACCGCATTGGAGTCTAATCACACCAAACCCGAACCAATGATGGTGCGCCTGCTCAAACGGCGCAAGAAGGCGAAACCACCTTACGCTATCAAACAAAACCGTCTGACGGTGATCAGCGAAAAGGCCTTTCTGGCGGATAAGCTGAATATCCTGCGCCTGTTTGAAGAGGCTTTGCGCACCGGGCTGCTGCTGCACCCTGATGCAATGCGTCTGATTTCTTCCAATCTTGACCAAATCGACGCCGAGATGCGCGACAATAAGGAAGCGCGCCGTATCTTCCTTGATCTGCTGCTGAAGCACGGCAACCCAGAACGCGCCTTGCGCCGGATGAACGAATTGGGCGTGTTGTCCGCTTTTATTCCTGAATTCGCGCCCATCGTCGCGATGATGCAGTTCAACATGTATCACCACTACACGGTGGATGAGCATACGATCCAATGCATCAGCAACCTGGCTCAGATCGAACGCAAGGAGTTGATCGAGGAACTGCCGGTCGTTTCCGGCATTCTGGAGCGCGGGGTGAACCGCAAAGTGCTTTATGTGGCACTGCTGCTGCATGACATTGGCAAGGGCCGTGATGAAGACCACTCGGTCCTTGGTGCACAGATCGCGCGTAAAGTGGCGCCGCGTCTGGGGTTGAACAAAAAGGAATGCGAAACAGTCGAATGGCTGATCCGCTATCACCTTTTGATGTCCGATGTGGCGCAGAAACGCGATATCGCCGAACCACGCACGGTGCGCGGTTTTGCCAAGGCTGTGAAATCAGTCGAGCGACTGGATTTGCTGACGGCATTGACCGTCTGCGACATTCGGGGTGTTGGGCCGGATACTTGGAACAACTGGAAAGCGGTGCTGATCCGTAACCTTTATAAGGCCACGAAATCCGCGCTCGAAACAGGTCTGGAAGATCTGAACCGCGACACGCGCGAGGCCGAAGCGAAACGCGCCTTGCGTGCAGCATTGTCAGACTGGGACAGCAAAGCGCTCAAAACCGAACTTGGACGGCACTACGGCCCCTATTGGCAGGGGCTGCCGCTTTCCGCGCAGACGGTTTTTGCCAAACTGCTGCGTGACATCGCGGATGATGAAATCAAAATCGACCTGATGCTTGACGAAGACCGCGATGCCACCCGCGCCTGCTTTGCCATGGTGGATCATCCGGGTCTGTTCAGTCGCATGACGGGCGCATTGGCATTGGTCGGGGCCAACGTGGTTGATGCGCGCAGCTATACGTCAAATGATGGCTATGTGACGGCTGTTTTCTGGATCCAAGACAATGACGGCAACCCATATGAGGCCGCCCGCCTGCCACGTTTACGCAAGATGATCGCGCGCACCTTGGCTGGCGAAGTCGTCGCCCAAGAAGCGCTAAAAGACAAAGATAAAATCAAGAAACGCGAACGCGCCTTCAAAGTGCCCACCAACATCAGTTTCGATAACGACGGGTCCGAGATTTACACGATTATCGAGGTCGATACCCGCGACCGTCCCGGAATTCTCTACGATTTGACCCGAACGCTTGCAGATTCCCACGTCTATATCGCCTCTGCTGTGATCGCGACCTATGGAGAACAAGTGGTGGATACATTCTACGTCAAAGACATCGTCGGGCTGAAATTCCATTCCGAGGCGAAACGCGCCGGGCTGGAACGCAAGCTGCGCGAGGCGATTGCGCAAGGCGCAGAACGCGCGGCCGCGGGGTGACGGCGATGCAGCGCACCAATTTCTTGCAAGAAATTGGACCAAAGTTTTCCAAAACTTTGGGAGCCCTCGTATGAAACCAATTCGCCTGATGGCCGGTTTTTTCACGGTCGGTATCTGGACGCTTCTTAGTCGCGTCATGGGTTTTGTCCGCGACATCATGATCGCAGCCTATCTTGGCACAGGGCCGGTGGCCGAGGCCTTCCTTGTGGCCTTTTCCCTGCCCAATCTCTTCCGCCGCTTCTTTGCCGAAGGCGCATTCAACATGGCCTTTGTGCCGATGTTCTCAAAAAAGGTGGAAGGCCGCGAAGACGCCCATCGCTTTGCCCAGGATGCCTTTGTCGGATTGGGTGGCATCCTGACGGTCTTTACCGTCATTGGCGTGATTTTCATGCCTGCAATGGTAACTTTGATGGCCAGCGGGTTCATTGGGACCGAGCGTTTTGACCTGGCGGTCTACTATGGCCGGATCGCCTTTCCATATATCCTATTCATTTCGCTCACAGCCCTGCTTTCCGGTGTCCTGAACGCAACGGGGCGGTTCACCGCTGCTGCCGCCGCTCCCATCCCTTTGAACGTCGTCTTCGTCGCCACTTTGATCATCGTGGGCGCAACTTGCGACTGCACCGGACCAGACGGGCAAGCAACCATCGGGCAATCTCTGGCATTCGCCGTGCCAGTGGCCGGGATTGCCCAATTGGCTGTCGTCTGGTTTGCCGCGAAACGGGCAGGCTATGCCCTGCGCATCGGCATGCCAAAAGTCACGCCAGAACTAAAACGGCTGGCCATCATTGCAGCCCCCGCGGCGCTGGCCGGTGGGGTCGTGCAAATCAATCTGCTGGTCGGCAGGCAAGTCGCCAGTTTCTTTGACGGTGCTGTCGCATGGCTCAGCTATGCGGATCGTTTATATCAATTGCCCCTTGGCGTTGTAGGCATCGCCATCGGCGTTGTCCTATTGCCTGACTTGTCCCGGCGCCTGCGGGCGGGCGATGACGCTGGCGGGCGCGATGCCTTTAACCGCGCGTCCGAGATCAGTCTCGCCCTGACAATCCCCGCCTCAGTTGCACTGCTTGCGATCCCGGCACCCCTTGTCAGCGTGTTATTTGAACGTGGTGCCTTCACTAGCGACGACACCGCCGCCACGGCGCTTGCCGTGGCAATTTACGGGCTGGGACTGCCAGCCTTCGTCCTGCAAAAGACGCTTCAGCCATTGTTCTTTGCGCGTGAGGATACAAAACGGCCATTCTACTACGCGCTGATCGCGATGGTACTGAATGCGGCACTGGCTATCGGTCTTGCACCGGTCATTGGCTTTACGGCGGCGGCGATCGGCACCTCGCTGACTGGTTGGGCGATGGTTTTGCTTTTGATGCGCGGGGCGCGCAGCATGGGGGATGCGGGCAAGTTCGACAACCGGTTTAAGCGACGCCTCCTGCGGATCGTCCTCGCGTCAGTGGCGATGGGGCTTATTCTTTTTGCGACCGCCACTGCGATGGAGCCGCTCTTTGATGCAGGCGTCACCCGCTATCTGGCTTTGCTGGGGTTGGTCGTGATTGGTATTATCAGCTACTTCGGCATCGGCCACCTGATCGGGGCATTCAAACTGTCAGAGTTCCGTCGCAACCTGCGCCGCTAAGATCTTTCCCGCATCCGCGCCAAAAGACTGGTCCAACCGCCCGGTGCAAGAATAATCGCCAGAAGGAACCCCACGACAAACCCAGAAAGCTCTGCAATCCATTGATTATTGCCGCCATAGATCAACCCAAAGACCAACTGGATTGCCAGCAAAAACCCGATCAGACGGAAGGCCATGATCTGGCTTTCTCCCGCATTACCCAATTGCAACCACAGCGCATAAGTATAGGCCCCGATCAACCCATAGACGGGGGTGAAACCACCGACCAGAGGGTAGTGGCTTTCCACGAACAACCCAAAAACAATCGCGCCAGCAATGCTGGTAACAACATAAAGCACTGCGACTTTCAGCGATCCATAGAACTCTGCCGTGAACTTGCCCAACGCCAGCACTAAGGCTGCGCAAAACACGGCTTGCGTCAGTTGGGCGTTGATAAATGTATAGGTCACGAACCGCTTGAGCATATCGAAAGAGTAATCTCCGCTCACCCGCACACGCTCTAGCACGGCGGGCGAATAGCCATATTGCTCAATCGCTGCCACGCGCCAGCCGACGCCACGCGGGCCGCCGATGATACCATAGTTTGCCAGTTGAAAAACAACCTCGATCCCGATCACAGCGAGCGCCAGCGCAACCACCACCGGCGATAAGGCGTTAAACGGGCTTTGTGGTTTCATCTTGCTCTCGCGGCGCAGTTGACGTTGACGGGTCGTTCGGACATGGGTATGCGACCCCTGCCCCGAAATCCACCCCGGACGTAGCATCATGAGCCAGACAAATTTCACACCGCGCGTATTTTCAGGGATCAAACCCTCTGGCGGGCTGACGCTGGGCAACTATCTGGGCGCGATCAAGCGCTTTGTCGGCATCCAAGGACAGATGGAGACGGTCTATTGCGTCGTCGATATGCACGCAATCACCGTTTGGCAGGACCCCAAAGAGCTGGCCAATATGACACGAGAGGTCGCGGCAGGATATCTGGCGGCGGGCCTCGACCCGGCCAAGTCGATCCTGTTCAACCAAAGTCAGGTGGCCGCACATGCCGAACTAGGTTGGATTTTCAACTGTGTCGCGCGCGTTGGTTGGATGAACCGCATGACGCAATTCAAGGACAAGGCGGGCAGCAATGCTGAAAAAGTGTCGCTTGGTCTTTATGCTTACCCTGCGCTGATGGCCGCTGACATCTTGCTCTATCACGCCACCCATGTGCCTGTGGGTGACGACCAAAAGCAGCACGTGGAACTGACGCGCGATATCGCGGCCAAGTTCAACCACGATTTCAAAACCGATTTCTTCCCGCTGACCGAACCCGTCATCGAAGGCCCTGCCATGCGCATTATGAACCTGCGCGACGGGACCAAGAAAATGTCCAAGTCAGGCGAAAGCGACATGGAACGCATCAACATGACCGATGATGCCGATAAGATCGCCAAGAAGTTCAAGAAGGCGAAAACTGATCCGGAGCCGCTGCCCGAAACGCTCGACGGTCTTGCGGGGCGGCCAGAGGCGCGCAATCTGGTCGATATCTACGCCGCTTTGGCCGATATGACGCCAGAAGCAGTGATTGCTGAATACGCCAACGCGCAATGGGGCAGGTTCAAACCGGCACTGGCCGATCTGGCCGTCGCTAAACTAGCGCCCATCGCGGATGAAATGGCGCGCTTCATGGCCGACCCCGCCGAGATTGACCGCATCCTGGGCGAGGGTGCGGAAAAAGCACGTGCGATTGCCAACCCGATCCTGCACGACACCTATGACATCGTGGGGATGCTGCGCAGCTAAAGCCTTAGTATGGCTTGTTGGGATACGCAGGTTCCCCAGCAGCAGTTGCCGTTGACCTTCACTGATCCCCGCAGCGATAAGCGCAGGATTCCGACCAAGCCGCAACCAAAGCGGTCGTCACAAAACTGCAATGCCACCATGTGACCTTATGACCACGGCATCGATTCGCTCTGCCGGCCCAGCCTTGGTGCTCCCTCACCCCTTGCATCACCTTGGCCCACCCTGGCGTCCGATGTTCCCCGGCATCGGACGCCACTTCTGCTTTACCTTGGCACATGCCGCACCTAGTCTTCACCGCAAAAGGGAGGGCAGGCAGATGGCCACCGGCAAGAACATCCGCACCTATTTCAAAGGTACATGGCACGAAGGTGATGTGCCCGTTATGCGGGCCGCTGACCATGGGTCATGGTTGGGCACGACGGTCTTTGATGGCGCGCGCTTTGTGAACGGGTTGATGCCTGATCTGGACCTGCATTGTGCGCGCGTGAACCGATCCGCCGAAGCCTTGATGATCAAACCGACCGTCAGCACAGAAGACATGATCGCGATCACCAAGGACGGTCTTGCCAAATACCCGCAGGGCGCTGCCGTCTATATCCGCCCGATGTATTGGGCCATCCACGGCGACCCAACGGCGATCGTACCCAGCGCGGAAGAGACCGGATTTGCCATCTGCCTAGAAGAAATTCCTTTTGCCCCTGAAACCGCATCAACCACTCTGGGCCTGACCAAGTTCCGTCGCCCCGTTATTGACGACGCTGTCGTGAACGCCAAGGCAGGCTGCCTTTACCCCAATAACGCGCGCATGCTGGCCGAGGTGCGGGCGCGCGGGTTTGGCAATGCGCTGGTTGCAGACGCGATGGGCAACGTGGCCGAAACCGCCACCGCCAATGTCTTTATGGTCAAGGATGGTGAGGTGTTTACGCCAATCCCAAACGGTACTTTTTTGTCGGGCATTATCCGTGCCCGTCACATCACAAACCTCAAGGCCGACGGCGTGCAGGTGCATGAAACCGTTCTGACGTTTGATGATTTCCGCAGCGCGGACGAAGTGTTCTTGTCCGGCAATATGTCCAAAGTCACGCCCGTCACAGCCTTTGAGGATCGCCAGTACCAAGTTGGCCCCGTCACCCGTAAGGTCCGCGACATGTATTGGGACTGGGCCGCCAGCACCGCCTAGGACCCCAACGGTGAAGGCTTCGCATTCTGCCGTTGCGACTGTCCCGATCATAGGCCACAGTTACCCCAAACAGGGGGACCGATATGCGTAAATTTATGGTCGTATTGGATGATAGCCGCGAATGCCTGAATGCCATGCGGTTTGCGGCAATGCGTGCATCGCACACCGGAGGCGGCGTTGCTGTTCTGGCGATCATACCACCGGAAGAATTCAATCACTGGATCGGCGTGGCCGAAATCATGCGCGCAGAAGCACGTGAAAGAATTGAGGTGCATTTCGAAGTTTTTGCCAAATGGATGCGCGACAAACAAAACGTCGATCCTGCATTGATCATCCGAGAGGGCGAACCGCTGAACGAAATCATCGCACATGTGAACGAAGACCCCGAAATCGGTGTTCTGGTCCTTGGGGCCAGCGACGACAACAAAGGCCCCGGCCCGCTGGTGACGCAGCTCAGCAAGCAATCCGGCAGCCTGCCCATCCCCGTCACAATCGTTCCGGGTGATCTATCCAAAGAACGGTTGGAAGCTATTACCTAGGATAAGGCCCAAAGACACTTTAGAATCATTCCAATCCCTTGACACGCGGGCCCGCGAGGCGCATATCTAAAGCCTGACAAAAAAGGTTGGCCCGATGTTCATCCAGACTGAATCAACACCAAACCCTGCAACGCTCAAGTTTCTGCCCGGCCAGAACGTGTTAGAGGTTGGAACGGCAGATTTTCCAAGCTTGGAAACAGCAGAAAGCTCGCCCCTAGCCAAGCGCATTTTTGGTGCGGGCGGCGTAACGGGCGTTTTCTTTGGCATTGATTTCGTCACGGTGACCAAGGCCGACGATGTAGAGTGGGACCATATCAAACCCGGTATCCTTGGCGCGATCATGGAACATTACCAATCTGGCCAATCGGTCATGGCAGAGGATCATAAACCCGCCAGCGGCCACGCCGAACACACCGGCGAAGATGGTGAGATCGTGGGCCAGATCAAAGAATTGCTCGACACACGTGTGCGCCCGGCGGTGGCCCAAGACGGCGGCGACATCACATTCCACGGGTTTGAGCGTGGGATTGTCTATCTGCACATGCAAGGCGCCTGTGCGGGTTGCCCATCATCTACGTTGACCCTAAAAATGGGCATTGAAAATCTGCTGCGCCACTACATCCCCGAGGTGGTCGAGGTGCGGCCCGTTGCCGCCTAAACCAACCGTTTTGGCATTTGATACATCGGCGGCGCATTGCGCCGCCGCTTTGCTATTGGGCGACCGGGTTGTCACCCGCGTCGATGAAATGGCCAAAGGACAGGCTGAACATCTGATGCCGATGCTGGAAGAGATGCTGGCGGATGAGAATCTGACATGGGCCGATCTGAATGGCATTGGCGTCGGCACCGGCCCCGGCAACTTCACAGGCATTCGTATTGCAGTCTCTGCAGCACGTGGTCTGGCGTTGGGCCTTGGCAAACCCGCAATTGGTGTCAATGGGTTTGAGGCGCGTGCATTTGGTGAAGCTTTGCCTTTCACCGCGACAATCCCCGCACCGCGCGATCAGTCCTATGTTCAAGAATATCGCGCAGAGGGTGCATCCGAACCAGTGCAAATGGATAAACCGGCAGGCAGTCAGAAACCAGCGACTGACCTAATCGCCGCAGTCGCACGTATCGCTGCCTCGCGCCTCAACGACGGGGTGGAACGACCAACCCCGCTCTATATCCGCAGCGCTGATGCGGCCCCGCCACGCGATCCGGCACCTATTCTTTTACCATGACACCCGAAACGCTTGCCGCCCTGCATGCCGCTGCCTTCAGCGCAACACGCGCCTGGTCGGCAAAGGAATTCGCAGAACTGCTGGCACATGATGGCACGATCTTCATTGGTGATAGCGATTGCTTCGCTCTGATGCGCAAAGTGCTGGATGAAGCAGAAATTCTAACGCTCGCCACCCATCCCGCAAAGCGCCGGCAAGGTCTGGCACGCAAGGCCTTGGCCGCCTCTGCAGACTGGGCAATGACGCAAGGCGTGACCAAAATCTTCCTGGAAGTTGCGGAGGATAACACCGCCGCAATCGCGCTTTACACCACCGCCGGTTACACCCAGATTGGCCGACGGCCGGGTTACTATCTGCCCAAAGATAGGGCACCTATCGCCGCTTTAATCCTTGCGCAGTCACTGACCGCAACCTAACCCCGCGTTAGCCTGTGGATAAACCAGCTTTTTGCCCATTCCGCAGGCGATTACACCTAAAAAGCAGTTGATCTTCCCCACAAGGCAAGGCCTTATCAGGTGATGACCGGCATCAGACCGGCTCAGACAATCACTGAGGGGGCATGTACCGCCCGCAAGAACCTCGCGTAACGACCTGGGAGAAACAAATGACACTTATGCAAAAATTCCTTGGCGCATCCGCTGCACTGGCCCTGACGGCCGGCACTGCTGCGGCTGATCCCGCCATCCTGTTCGATCTTGGCGGCAAGTTCGACAAATCCTTCAACGAAAGCGCCTATAACGGGGCCGAGCGTTGGGCCGCTGAAACCGGTGGGTCTTATGCCGAGGTTGAAATCCAGTCCGACGCCCAGCGCGAACAGGCGATCCGCCGTTTTGCCGAAAGCGGTGCAAACCCGATCGTCATGGCAGGCTTCTCTTGGGCGACACCACTGGCAGAAGTTGCAGCGGACTATCCTGACACCAAGTTCACCATCATCGACATGGTTGTCGATGCGCCAAACGTGCGTTCCGTTGTGTTTAACGAGCACGAAGGGTCCTACCTTGTCGGCATGATGGCTGCGATGGCGTCTGAGTCAGGCACCGTTTCCTTCGTTGGCGGTATGGATATTCCGCTGATCCGCAAGTTCGCCTGCGGCTATGCCCAAGGTGTGAAAGCGGTCAACCCAGATGCAACCGTGATCGCCAACATGACAGGCACAACACCTGCTGCATGGAACGACCCGGTGAAAGGGTCCGAACTGACACTGGCCCAGATCAGCCAGGGTTCTGACGTT
>JBCAZI010000008.1:0-57797 GCA_038533095.1 Pseudomonadota bacterium | reverse complement strand
CACCGTTCAAAGCATGGCTGCTGGCGGTTGCTTCTTCAACCATCGCTGCATTCTGTTGCGTCACCTTATCCAGCTGGGTCACACCGATGTTAATCTCGCCAATCCCGATGGATTGTTCTTCGGCACCAGAGGCGATTTCCGCCACAAGATCAGAGATATGATTGATGTGGCTTGCAATCTTGGTCAACACTTCGCCGGCCTGCCCAACCAGGCTCACGCCCCGTTCGACCTGAGATGAGCTATCGCTGATCAGTGATTTGATCTGTTTGGCGGCATCGGAAGACCGCTGCGCCAACGCGCGCACTTCCGAGGCCACAACAGCGAAACCCCGCCCTGCCTCACCTGCGCGCGCGGCCTCAACCCCCGCGTTTAGCGCTAGCAAATTTGTTTGGAAGGCGATGTCGTCGATCACCCCAATGATTTGCGAAATTTCCTGCGATGATCCCTCAAGCTCGGTCATGGCGCGCACTGTATCCTGCACCACCGGTTCGCTGGCATCCGCATCCTGCCTTGCACTGGTCACCACCTCTTTCACCTGCCGCGCACCCTCTGCTGCTGATTTGACACTCGCTGTCATCTCATCCAACGCCGCAGCTGTTTGCTCAAGAGTTGCCGCCTGATTTTCGGTACGACGCGACAGATCATCCGAAGATTTGCTCATGCCGTCAGAGCGTTGCCGGATGGCCCCCGATCGTATCACAACAGACCCGATCGTTTCATTCAGGTTCTGCATTGTGAAGTTATAGTCTTGGCGCAGCTGATCATACTCCCCCTCAAAGGGCGTCGTGATCTGATGCGTCAGATCACCATCGGCAAGTTTCTTCAGCGCAATACTCAGCCGGTTCACGACCTGCACCTGTTTGGCTTGTAGCGCCTGTCTTTCTTCCTCGGCCTGATCGGAAGCCATGAGTTTTTCACGAAACTTATCAAGGCTTTGGAACAGGCTACCAATTTCGTCACGGCGGATTTGATCAAAAAGATCAACGTCATAAGACTTGTTCGATACGTCTGTCATCGCACTGCCAAGCCGCGCAAGCGGGCGCACAACGGAACGTGCCGTCATCCAGCCCAAAAAGGCGGCCAGACCTGCCACCAGTAGTGTGACGACCAACATCTTATTGCGTACCGCGACAACCGGCGCCTCAACCTCTGCGAGGCCAAACTCCCCTATAACGGCCCACTGTTGATCAAAAACGTTAACTGTTTCCCCTTGGGCCAACACCACCTGACCAGTAAGCCCCGCAACGCCCTCTTGCGACATCGCGCCAGTTGCAAGCACGGCACTTACTTGCTCGTATCCGGCGACATCTGCCAAAATCGATGGCCCATCTTCAAAACGCGAAGAGCTGCGCTTCAAACCATCCTGACCGACAGCATAGATGTTGCCTGTTTGTCCAAGACCGATGGGATTGTTGAAAATTGCGTCCAACTGACCAGCAGGGACCTGGACGGCAACGACACCGGTGATATCTCCTGTTTGGCCGAGAAGCGGCGTGGCGATAAATGCCGCAGGCGCGCCCGCGCTAGGCTCATATGGCGCAAAATCTGCAAAATAAACCTCGCCAGCAACCCCATCGCGCGCTTGCGCAAAAGCATCTCCCAGCCCCGAATTTGCAAATGGCCCATTTGTGAAATTGGTTGCGTAATCAGCCTCTTTCGCGACCGAATAGATCATATCGCCATCCATGTTGAACAGGAACAGATCATAGTATCCGGCTGTCACCCTGATTTGCCGGAAATAGGGATGAAACTGACCATGTTGAAAATGATAGGGTACAGAGTCTGGCGCTTGATCCAGGTTTTCACGTGCGCCCAATGGATTTGGGTTATTCGTGATATAGGCGTCTTGCAGTCCGGCGCTGTCGATCATCAGATTATAGGAACTTGAAAATGCGCTCACCGCCGCCAGAAAGCTGGGGTCCGTGCCAAAGCCGCGCACATCCTGGCCCATGTTTTCAAACCACGTTACCAATGCGTCACCGCGGCTTTCGGTCAGGATTTGCAGGTTTTGGCGTGTCTCGGTACGCACCGATGACCGAAAATCTGTATACCCGATGACTGCAATACTGGCACTGGCCCCAACGCAAAGTGCGGCAATGATTGCGGGCAATTTTCGTGACAGCGCCACAGATGTGAAAAATCCCATGGGAACCTCTTTTACTTCAAGACGGATTCCCGCGCTTATGACGATGGCAACTTAAGATCGGCTTAAACGGTCAAAAACACCCCAAAGGGGCCCAGACCAAATGCCCGTTTTCGGATTGATCCCTATTTCAGGATGGCATCCCCGGATCATGCGCGGCATAGTCCGGGCACAGACCAACAGACCGGAGCAGGCATGCCAGGCCCATATTACGCACCCAAAGGCGGCCATCCTGGCCAAGATCAGCTGCTGACCGATAGGTCAATTTTTACCGAGGCCTATGCTGTTCTCCCCAAAGGTACCATGCGCGATATCACCGCCAGCGCCCTGCCCTTTTGGGATCAGACCCGCCTGTGGGTTATCGCCCGCCCGCTCAGCGGTTTTGCCGAAACCTTTTCGCACTACATCATGGAAGTCGCGCCGGGTGGCGGCTCTGACCAGCCCGAAGCGGATGATGCAGCGCAGGGCGTGTTATTTGTTGTCGCAGGGACAGCCACGCTGACGGTCAATGGTGCGATGTACGCGCTGAAACCGGGCGGATATGCTTATCTGCCACCATCTGCCACTTGGACGCTGCATAATCAAACCGATGTACCGCTGTGCTTTCATTGGATCCGCAAGGCCTATGTCGCTGTGCCCGGGTTGGACGAACCGGATGTGATCGTCACCAATGAAGGTGACATCACCCCAACAGCCATGCCAGACACCGATGGTAAATGGGCAACGACCCGCTTTGTTGACCCTGCTGATATGCGCCATGACATGCATGTTAATATCGTCACCTTTCAACCAGGTGCCCTGATCCCGTTCATGGAAACCCATGTCATGGAACACGGGCTTTACGTGTTGGAAGGCAAAGCCGTTTACCGGCTGAACACAGATTGGGTAGAGGTGGAAGCAGGCGATTACATGTGGTTGCGCGCCTTCTGCCCACAGGCGTGCTATGCTGGTGGGCCGGGCCCGTTCCGGTATTTGCTGTACAAAGACGTAAACCGGCATATGGCTCTGGGGTCTTTTAAATAGTGTCGCGATAGAGTGCTCAATTGCGAGGCAGTGCCTATTTTTTACGCACCAAACGATGCGCAGCGCTAGATCAAGCCGGACGGATCGGCCCAAGATGGTCCGGGACGGTAATGGATGCTAGGTCCATCGGCGTAACTGACAAACGGGACATCAGTATGATTTTTGACAAGACACTCATCGCGCTGGCGGCAACGCTGCTGGCGACTTCAGCGGCGGCTGAAACAGATATGCCTTTCGCATTGGATTGGAAATTCGAAGGGCCCTCAGCCCCTTATTTCCATGCGCTTGATGCAGGATACTTTGCCGACGCGGGATTGACCGTCACCATCAGCGAAGGCGCAGGCTCGCTCGACGCGATCCCAAAGGTCGCGACAGGGGCTTTCCCGGTTGGCTTTGCCGACATCAATTCGCTATTGCGTTTTCTGGATCAAAACCCAGGCGCGCCTGTGACAGCTGTGATGATGGTTTATGACAAACCCCCATTCGCCGTCGTTGGCCGTAAATCATTGGGTGTCGCAGCACCAGCCGACCTGGAAGGCAAAGTCCTGGGCGCGCCGCCACCAGACGGTGCTTGGGCACAGTTCCCGATCTTTGCCGCCGAAACCGGCATTGACGCAGAGGCGATCACGGTTGAGCCTGTTGGCTTTCCGACGCGCGAACCGATGTTGGCCGAAGGCAATGTCGCCGCAATCACCGGCTTTTCATTCTCATCCACGCTGAACCTAAAGCGTTTGGGTATCCCTGCCGATGATATCTCGGTCCTGCTGATGGCTGATTACGGTGTGGATCTTTATGGCAATGCGATCATCGTGAACACCGACTTCGCCGCAGAAAACCCAGAGCTGGTCACAGGGTTCCTGGGCGCTGTCGCCATGGGGTGGAAGGATGCAATTGCAACGCCAGAGGCCGCGATTGAGGCCCTGTTGGAACGCAACCCTGCCGCTGACGCCGCCCTTGAAACCGAGCGTTTGCAAATGGCGATCGATGCCAATGTGTTAACTGATTACGTGGCCGCAAACGGTATGGGCGGCATCGACGAAGCCCGTATGATGAACGCGATTGAGCAGACAAAATCAGTCTATGAGTTCAACAATGAACCCGATATGTCATTGTATTTTGATGGCAGCTATTTGCCCGCGGCCGAAATGCTGATGTTGAAGTAAATACCGCTTGGGCCGCTGCCCCAACAGCGGCCCAATGCATGAAGGCCAAGACAATCGAAAATCTTATTGAAATCAATGGCGTAAAGCATGCCTATCAAACCGCCACTGGCCCGCTGGAGGTTTTGGACGGTTTGGAACTGGCCGTGCCCACAGGCACCTTTGCGGCCGTTGTTGGCCCATCTGGCTGTGGGAAATCAACGCTGACGCGGCTAGTGGCCGGTCTGATGGTACCGGATCAAGGCGAGGTTTGGTTGCATGGCGAACGTGTGAACGGGCCGCGCAAGACCGTTGGCATGGCCTTTCAGAACCCTGTGCTGCTGGAATGGCGAACAATTCTGGACAATGTGATCCTGCCGCTGGAAATCGTCGCCCCCCGCATGCCGCGCGCTGACCGTGAACGACGTGCAATGGACCTTTTGGATATGGTGGGTCTTGTCGGCTTTGAACACAAACGCCCATCAGAACTGTCGGGGGGCATGCGCCAGCGCGCATCACTCTGCCGGTCACTGGTGCATAAGCCAGACGTCTTAATCATGGACGAACCCTTTGGCGCCCTTGATGCTTTTACCCGCGAAGACCTGTGGCAAACCATGCGCGATCTGCGCGAGGCAGAGCCTTTTACGGCGGTCCTGATCACCCATGACCTGCGCGAGAGTGTTTTCCTTGGCGACCAAGTGATCGTGCTGTCAGGGCGCCCTGCCCGCACCCAATACGTCTTGGATGTTGATCTGCCTGATGATCGCACCTTGGATGCCCTTTTTACGCCAGAGGCTGCCGAGATGCTGCATATCCTGCGGGACCAAATCAAAATCGCCCAAGGCCGCGCGGTGGAGGCTGATTGATGCTAGGTAAAATCGCAACACCTGTCATCGCCATCATCGTTTTTCTGGGGCTGTGGGAGCTTTTGGTCTGGGCCAATGGTTGGCCAAATTTCAAAATGGCGTCGCCTTCGGATTTGCCACCCGCCTTTTGGAAGTACCGCGAGCTGTTCATTGAAATGGGCTGGCAAACGCTTTGGCGGACCGTCGTTGGTCTGATCATTGCCGTTATCGTGGGCACAGCCATTGGTATGATCATCGGGTTTTCGCGTATTGCCCGCGATGCGCTGTACCCGCTGCTGATCGGTTTTAACGCCATCCCAAAGGCCACATTGGTACCAGTGATCTCCTTGCTGTTCATAGGCCAGCATGATTTCAACACGATCCTGATGGCCTTTATGATCTCATTCTTCCCCATCGCCGTCTCGGTCGGGATTGGCCTGTCGACATTGGAGCCGGAATATCGCGATATTTTGCGCGCTTTGGGCGCGTCACGCTATGCGATCTTTATCAAAATCGCACTGCCCAAGACGCTGCCGGAATTCTTTGGCGCGCTCAAAGTCTCAGCCACACTGGCCTTCATTGGCACAAATCTGGTCGAAATCGTCAGCCCGCATGGCCGGGGCCTGGGTGCCTTGTTCAAATCAGGTGAAACCAACGGGGATTATCCGCTGATGTTCGCCGTGCTGATCGCGCTCGCCTTCCTTGGTATCCTTTTGTACTACGCCGTGATTTTTCTAGAGCGTATATTTGCGGGATGGGCGGATCGCGAAGCGACCTAACCGTTGATCAGATAAGGCGTGTCGAACCAATGCTCTTGTAGGTTCGCGCCGGGACCGATCCGGTCAACAACGGCAAACAAGCCGGGCGCATGGATTGGGGTCAACACCCCATGCCAAGTGCCACGGGCGTAGTTCACACCCTGCCCTGGCATGGTCAGAAACGCGCGGGGGTGGCCAGGAGCTCCGCCGTCATCCGGTGCCACGATCACAACGAATGGGTCAAGGCTCATCGGTAGAAAGGCTTGGCTGCCTTCAGGGTGCCGTTCCATCATGTCCAGCGTGATCGGAAAGGCGCACGGTTCTGCGTTAAACAGGCTGATCCCTGCCCTGCCATCCACAATATCGATCTGGGCAAGGTCATGATAACGGCCGCACAGCCCTTGATTGATGATCTTATCAGGATCGCCTGCCACCTCCAACACATCGCCAAAAGGCGCGAAGGCCTCTTTGGTCAGTGGTTCAAGGCGTAGTGTCGTGCTCATGCGCCAAATTTCTCGATCAGGCGCAGTTCCGCGATGCGTTCGACCTGCAGGCAGGCTTCGGCGAATTCTGTGTCGCGGTCATTGCCGATCCTGCGGTGAAAGGCGGCAAGAATGGATGCTTTGTCATGGTCCTTGACCGCAATAATGAAGGGAAAGCCATATCGGGCCGTATATTGCGTATTCAGTGCCTGAAACATCGCACGTTCATCATCGGTGAGCAGATCAAGACCAGCGCCTGCCTGTTCTGCGGTGCTATCTGCAGTCAGTTTCCCCGCCGCCGCAAGCTTGCCCGCCAGATCAGGGTGGGCCTTCAACACGCCCAAACGCTGCTCCTCTGACGCAGCGCGGAAGACGCGTGCCAATGCACTATGCACGCCTTGGGCAGTGTCATGGGTGGGTCCAAGTTCCAGCGCATGCGCGGCTTCGGCAACCCATGGGCTGTGCTCGAAAATGCCACCGAAGGCAGCGACGAAGCTGTCGCGGTCCATGTCCGATGGGCGATCTTTATGGATGGGCGGATGTGCCCGCGCCCAATGTTCCGCTATCTCCAGTCGGGTCGCAAACCACACGTCCGTGTGTGATGTCATATAGTCGATCACGCGCTTAAGCGCCGCCGCCCGCCCCGGACGGCCCATCAGGCGACAATGCAGGCCGACTGACAGCATCTTGGGTGCACCGGCATCCCCCTCAGAATAGAGCATGTCAAAGCTGTCTTTCAGGTAGCTTTCAAACTGATCACCATTGGTGAACCCCGCTTGAATGGCAAAGCGCATGTCGTTGCAATCCATCGTATAAGGCACGATCAGCTGATCGCGACGCCCAAAGCGCATCCAATAGGGCAAGTCATCGGCATAGCTATCAGCGACATAGGCAAATTGCCCGGTCTCGGCTGCCAGACGGACCGTGTTGTTGGAACAGCGCCCTGTGTACCAGCCGCGCGGCGCGGTGCCGGTCACTTCTGTGTGCAGGCGAATGGCCTCGGCCATTTGCGCGCGTTCAACATCCTCGGCCATGTCCTTATGTTCGATCCATTTCAACCCGTGGCTGGCAATCTCCCACCCCGCAGCTTTCATCACGGCCACTTGTTCGGGCGCGCGGGCCAAGGCGGTTGCCACGCCATAGACGGTGACAGGCAGATCGCCCAACAATCGGTGCAAGCGCCAGAACCCGGCGCGCGCCCCATATTCATAAAGCGATTCCATGTTCCAATGCCGCTGACCGGGCCAAGGGGCGGCACCTGTAATCTCGGACAAAAACGCCTCAGACGCGGCATCGCCATGCAGGATATTGTTCTCGCCGCCCTCTTCGTAGTTCAGCACAATCTGCACTGCGATTTTGGCCCCATTCGGCCAATTGGCAGCAGGCGGCATAGCACCGTATCCGGTCATGTCACGGGGGTAGCGGTTCACTGATCTTACATCCTCTTGGCATCGTTTCTTGCGTTGTAGAGCAATTCAATCACCTCTACCTTCACAAAGCGCATCAGAGCGAAGGAAAACCCATGACCGGATATTTGACAACACATGTCTTGGATACTGCGCGCGGTTGCCCCGCTGAGGGGCTAGAGATTGCGCTTTATGCGGTGGAGGGTGAGGCGCGACGCCACCTTAAAACACTGGTCACAAATGCAGATGGGCGGACCGACGAACAAATACTGCCTGCCGCAGAGTTTCAGACCGGCATCTATGAGTTGGTTTTCCACGCGGGCGCCTATTTGGATGCGGTAGGCACGCCACCCGAAACTCCGCGGTTCCTTGACCTGATCCCCATCCGCTTTGGCATGTCAGAGGCGTCGCACTACCATGTGCCCCTGCTGCTGTCGCCCTTTGGCTATTCCACTTATCGCGGGTCCTGAGCATGTATGACCTGGCCATTTTATGGGACTGGATCGCCTTTTCGGTCCGCTGGCTGCATGTGATCACGGCCATGGCGTGGATCGGGGCCTCGTTCTATTTCATCGCACTTGATCTGATGCTGAAAGCCGCCCCCAACATGCCCGAGGGCGTCTTGGGTGAAGAATGGGAGGTGCATGGCGGAGGGTTTTATCACACGCAGAAATATATGGTCGCGCCCGCGCAGATGCCTGAACATCTGACATGGCACAAATGGCAAAGCTATTGGACATGGCTATCAGGGGCTGCCTTGTTGATGATCGTCTATTGGGTTGGCGGAGAGCTTTACCTGCTTGATCCGACAAAGGCTGATCTGGCGCTGTGGCAAGGCATCCTTATATCTGCTGGGTCACTGACCATTGGTTGGCTGCTCTATGACGCGATGTGCAAGTCGCGGTTAAGCGAACAGCCCACCGTCCTGATGCTGCTGCTATTTTGTATTCTTGTCGCGATGTCATGGGGTTACAATCAGATCTTCACAGGTCGTGCTGCCTTGCTGCATCTGGGCGCATTCACCGCCACGATCATGACCGCCAATGTGTTTTTCCAGATCATGCCTAACCAGCGCATTGTTGTGGCCGATCTGAAAGCAGGCCGCACGCCAGATGCAAAATATGGCAAGATTGCCAAGGTGCGTTCAACGCATAACAACTACCTCACCCTGCCCGTCATCTTTTTGATGCTGTCGAACCACTATCCGCTGGCCTTTGGCACCCAATACGCCTGGATCATTGCCAGCCTGATCTTTCTAACCGGGGTCACGATCCGGCATTATTTCAACACGATGCATAAGACAGGCAAAGGCCCCCATTGGACCTGGGGGGTGACAGTTCTGCTGATGATCGCGATCGCTTGGCTGTCGACGGTGCGGACTGGCGACAGTTGGCAAGAGGCAGAGGCGCGGGTGCTGACACCTTACGAGGCACGCTTTGCAGCAGCAGCGGGGTTTGAGGACGCCTATGATACCGTGATCGGGCATTGTTCGATGTGCCACGCGCGCGAACCGGTTTGGGGCAAAATGCAATGGGCGCCCAAAGGGGTGTATCTGGAAACACCCAGCGACGTGGCACGCCACGCCAGCGCGATCTACCTGCAAGCGGGCGTCAGCCACGCAATGCCGCCCCCCAATGCGGTACAAATGGACGCAGTGGCCCGTGCAACACTCGTGAATTGGGTCCGCCGAGCACGCGACGGCGGGTAAAAGCGCTGGATACGGACGTGGCAGGTCGATGAGCGCGTAGTGCGCAAAGAATCGACGGCTGCTTTAGGGCAAACGCGGCGATGTGGCGATCCTCGCGATGGTTGTTCAACCTCTAGCGGCGTCGCTTTCGCGCGCAAAAAACCCTCAACAAACTAAAGGAATGATGTCCTATTCAGCAAAGTTGAAAAAACTCCTTGCCGAAACCGGTTTCGGTTAAGAAGCTGAGGTTGGGGAGACAATTTTGACCACACCTGCCAAGCCTCTGCTGACCAACCGTGCAACCATGCGCGTGACCATCAATGACATGGCCTCTGCGCTTGGATTGACGAAGTCAACGGTGTCGCGTGCGCTGAATGGTTATGCTGATATTTCCGAGGCCACGCAGTTACGCGTCAAGCGGATGGCCGAAAAGCTCGATTACCAGCCGCTCAGCCACGCGCAGGCCATCAAGACGGGGCGCACACGTTCCTTGGGGCTGGTTTTGCAGCTATCCGATCATGATGCGCACCGCCCGTTTCTGGCGGAGTTTCTTGCCGGCGTGTCGAACGGTGCCAGTGCCGAAGGTTATACGCTGACCGTGGCCTCGGCCGATGATGAGGCGCATATGATTGCCACCTTTCAAGGACTGATTGCCGATCGCAAGGCGGATGGTTTTATTCTGCCCCGCGCTATGGTGCAGGACAAACGGGTCACACTGCTGCGCGATGCAGAAGTGCCCTTCATTCTATTTGGCCGCCAAGATGATGATGCCGGGTGCTGTTGGCATGATATTTGCGGCGAGAACGCAATGCGTGATGCCGTGCTTCATTTGGCGCGGCTGGGCCATAAGCGGATCGGCTTTATCAATGGTGGTTTGATCTACAATTATGCCGGGCTCAGACGGCTTGGGTTCACCGCTGGCATGGCCGCCGCTGGCCTGACTGTCGATTCTACCCTGGTTATCGAAGATGTGGTCACCATGGAAATGGGCTGTGAAGCAGGCAAGCAGCTATTGCGCGCCAAAGATCGGCCAACAGCCATCGTTTGTGCGGTCGATCGTGCGGCTTTGGGTGTTTACCAAGCTGCCGCCGCTTTTGATCTGCAGGTCGGAAAGGAGCTTTCGGTGATTGGCTATGACGGCATTCAGGAAGGTGCGCATGTCAAACCACCGCTCAGTACCTTTGCGGTCGATGCGCAAAAGGCAGGTGAGCGTCTGGCCAAGCTTTTGGTCCGCCGCATTCAAGGCGAGCCCGCCGAAAAGCTGCGCGAAACAGCGCCTGCAATTTTTCTCGATCGGGGGTCGGTCGGACCGAACCGATCTCAACTTCAATAATTTTCAAAGTCTCAATGGGAGGAAGACAATGCAAATGAAAACCAAAACACTGATGAGAGGCGGTGCCGCAATGGCACTGATTATGACCGCGCTCTCGGCCAGCGCCGAAGATCTTCGGTTCTGGACGACAGAAGAACAGCCAGAACGTCTGGCCCGGCAAGAGGCGATGGCCGCGGCATTCGCAGAAGCGTCGGGGCATAATGTCGAAGTGATCCCCGTATCTGAAAATGACCTTGGCACACGTGCAACCGCGGCTTTTGCCGCCGGTGATCTGCCCGATGTCATCTATCACACCTTGCAATATGCGGCACCTTGGGCCGAAGCGGGTATTCTGGATACCGATGCGGCCACAGACGTGGTCGAGGCTTTGGGTGCCGATACATTCGCCCCCGGTGCGCTGGGCATGGCTGCCGTTGATGGCGGTTATGCATCCGTGCCCGTCGATGGTTGGACGCAGATGCTGGTTTACCGCGCTGACCTCTTTGTTGAGGCGGGACTAGAGCCACCAAACTCTTATGCCAATGTGCTGGCTGCGGTTGAAGCGCTGCATAATCCGCCAAGCATGTACGGGTTTGTGGCCGCCACAAAGATCGATGAAAACTTCATGAGCCAAGTGTTGGAACACGTGTTCCTTGCCAATGGCGTGTCCCCTGTCGGCCCCGACGGCGTGCAGCCACTTGATGAGAGCGCAACAATCGAAGTGCTCGAATTCTACAAGGCAATCGCAGAGGCCTCTCCTCCGGGTGATTTGTACTGGGATCAGTCGCGCTCGCTCTATTTTAGTGGCAATGCTGCGATGATTATCTGGTCACCGTTCATTCTGGATGAATTGGCAGGACTGCGCGACAGCGCCCCGCCCACCATCAATGATGATCCAACATCAAGCGATCTGGCGGCCGCCACTGGTGTGGTCACAAATTTCTCGGGCCCATCCAATCCAGATGGTGCCGCATGGGGTGATGTACGCTATTTCGGGATCACATCGGATGCATCAACTGATGCCGCGATGGAATTTGTCGAATACTCCATGAGCGAAGGTTACGCCTCCACACTGGCGATTGCACCGGAAGGTAAATTCCCTGTGCGCCGCGGCACCGCAGAGAACCCAACCGCCTTTGCCGAACTTTGGGCGACCTTGGACGTCGGTGTAGACCGCAGAGCGCCGCTTGGCGATCTCTATGAGGCATCAATGATCGACGAAATCGTTGGCGGCCTTGATGTGGCACAGCGCTGGGGCGTGGCTGATGGGCAATTGGCGGCGGCCTCTGCCATTATCAATAGCCAGGTCATCAACCGTTTGGTGCGCGAATACATCGACGGCGAACGTGATGCAACGGCAACTGTTGCGGCGCTAAACGACGCGATTGCTGCAGTCCAGTAACGCAGCAACGCACGGGGGCGCTGCAAGCGCAGCGCCCCCTTCCCCTGACAACAATCGGCAACCGCGCAACGATAAGGAGTGGCGGGCATGGCGGATCTCACCCCACCTATTGGCACAGGACCACTTGCAAAGCGGGAAGCCCGACTTGCCTGGGGCCTATTGTTCCCGACCATTACGGCAGTTGCATTGGTTGTTGTGCTCCCCCTGCTTGCCATCTTCTGGATATCGTTCAAACCGGTTGAACTGGGCGACCTGCGCGCGCCCGAGGTTGTCCTGCGGGAAGACCTAAGAGGCAGCCCAGAGGTTGCCGGCGATGAGGCGACGATCCGGTATCGTTTACGCAACTCATCACAGGATCAAGAAATCACGGGTGTCACATTTACCGATGTCATCCCCGAAGGATTGCAAGTGCTGGACCTTGATCCGCGCTGCACCCTGCAGGCGCGTGCCTTATCCTGTGACTTTGGGGATTGGGAGCCGGGTTTGCGCGAAACACTGACGATCCCCGTGATCGTGGAACAAAGCTATCTCGACAACGGATTGCGCCCGCAAGACAGCCCTGCCCTGACCACAGGCCA
Source organism: Pseudomonadota bacterium (assembly GCA_038533095.1). Taxonomy (GTDB): domain Bacteria; phylum Pseudomonadota; class Alphaproteobacteria; order Rhodobacterales; family Rhodobacteraceae; genus Yoonia. The sequence continues at coordinate 45,022 of JBCAZI010000008.1, read as the reverse complement.
ATCATCCAACATCCTGACCAACAGCACCTTCACCTTCGACAACTTCAAACGCATCTTCAGCGGCGAAGAGTTTTTTGAAGTCCTATGGGTGACGTTGTTCTACACTGTCTTCGGTACAATCGGCGCGCTGCTTGTGGGGCTTTTCGCGGCCTTGCTGCTGAACAAATCCTTCAAAGGACAAGGCATTCTGCGGGGGCTTTACCTGTTTCCCTATGTTGCACCGATCATCGCTGTGGCCTTTGCCTGGTTGATCTTGTTTGATCCCTTCTCTGGCTCAGCGAACGCGCTTTTGATCCAGATGGGCGTGACCGAGGGGGCCATCAATTTTTTTGGTGAACGGCCTCTTGCGTTGATCATGGTCACGGTCTTTGAAATCTGGCGCTACTTTCCGCTGTCATTCCTTTTCATTCTGGCACGGATGCAAAGCATTGACACCGATATGTATGAAGCGGCCGATATGGATGGCGCGAGCCCGTTTCAGCAGTTCTGGTACCTGAGTGTGCCGCAGCTTTTGGGTATTTTGAGCGTCTTGTTCCTGCTCCGCTTCATTTGGACCTTCAACAAATTTGACGACATCTTTCTTTTGACCGGGGGGAACGCCGGGACCCGCACATTGACGGTGAACGTCTATGAACAGGCCTTTGCCGTGTCCAACATCGGGGCTGGCGCCGCGGTTGCTGTGGTCATCTTTGGCTGCCTGCTCACCTTCTCGCTGTTCTTTCTCAAATACATCAGCCGCGAGGAGGGTTTGTGATGCGCCACGGTTTCGTGACCGGCCCTGTGATCGGGGCGCTTTGGATGGTCGTCCTTTCGGTGACCGTGGCCGTCGCAATGTCCTTTGCCACAGGACAGGCCTTCCGACCTGGCATTATGCTGTCATTGTTTTGGGGCGCTGCGACCGGTGCTGTTGTTGTCGCGCTGGGTCGCACAAGGATCGTCCAGCTGGGCCTGTTTATTGGGGTAACGCTTGTGGTTGTCCTTGGCATTGGACCAATAGTGCTGGGCGGCGAGACTAGCCTCGTCGCTCGCCTTTTTGGTGCAGCACTGCTAGGGCTTGGCTTTGCGGCATCCATCACGCCGATCCTTGATGAAATCAACCCTGGCGCATTGACCCGGCACGAATTTGAGGGGGCGATCATCCGTTTCCTGACCGGATTTGGATATATCTTCTTTACCGCAATCGTTCTGATCCCCTTCTACGTCATGGTGATGACCAGCCTGAAAAACCAGTCAGAGCTGATCCAGAACCCGTTAGATTTCTCGATTGACCTGTCACAGGGTGCCGCATTGTTCCGCAGCTATGATGAGTTGTTTAACCAGTTCAACTTCGGAACCTACCTTTTCAACTCTTTCTTCATTTCGGTGCTCACCGTCTTTATCACATTGGCCTTTGCCATTCCGGGGGCCTATGCGGTGGCGCGGTTGCGTTTTCGCGGGCAAGCGGCCTTCTCTCGGTCGATCCTGCTGATCTATATGGTGCCGATGATCGTGCTCGCGCTGCCGATCTATATCGCCTTTTCAATGACGGGTTTGCGGAACTCATTCTGGGGCATTGTGATGATCTATCCGGTCACCACGATCCCCGTCGCACTTTACATGCTGCAAGGCTATTTCCGCGGTCTACCTGCCGAGGTCGAAGAGGCCGGATTGATGGACGGGTTATCGCGGTTGGCGGTGATCTGGAAAATCACCCTGCCCCTGTCCCTGCCTGCGCTGGCCTCTGTATCGCTTTACGTTTTCATGATCGCCTGGAACGAATTCCTGCTGGCCTTCATGCTGTTGGATGACCCATCCAAATTTACGCTGACGCGCGGTATTGCGTCACTCAACTCTTCTGAAATCCCAAGACAGCATCTGATGGCAGGTTCGGTTGTCGCAACCGTGCCGATCATGGCGCTATTCTTGGGGCTTGAACGCTTTATGACGAAAGGCCTGACCGCAGGGTCAGTAAAGGGATGACGATGGACCTGAACGAAGCAGCCCGCAAAATTCTGCGCCGGAATGACAAGGGCGGTTATACGCTGCCGACCAAAGGGCTTTATCCCTATCAATGGAACTGGGACAGCGCATTTGCGGCATGGGGCTTTGCCACCTTCGATCCCGCAAGGGGCTGGACCGAGTTGGAAACCCTGCTGTCAGGGCAATGGGACGACGGGATGGTCCCGCATATCCTCTTCCATCAAATCGATCCGGGATATTTTCCGGGCCCCGATGTCTGGTGCGGGCGTGGGCCCATCCCCTCCTCCGGGATCAGCCAACCGCCGGTTGCTGCGTCCTTCATGCTAAAGATGTTGGCGCTTGATCCTGCGGGCGAACCCCGCGCGCGTGCGCTTTGGCCGAAACTGCATGCATGGCACCGCTGGTTCATGACCTGGCGGCTGGACCAAGGTGCCGTCTGCGTGACCCACCCATGGGAAGCAGGCCGTGACAATGCGCCGGATTGGGACGGCGCGATGAAGACCATCAATGTGGATAACGTTGGAGAATATACACGCCGGGATACATCCCATGTCGACGCCGCCATGCGCCCCACCAAATATGACTATGATCGCTACCTGACGCTGGTCAAACTTGGTGCTTCGGTCAATTGGGATCATGCCGCGCTGCGCGAGATCAATCCGTTTCGCGTCGCTGATCCGACAATGACCTTTACCCTGTTACGCGCCCAACGCGATATGCTGGTGATGGGCCAGCGTTTTGGCGAAGACGTAAGCGAGCTTTCCGATTGGATCGCCATCCTTGAGGCCGGGGCCGAAACACTGTGGAACCCGGCCATTGGCGGCTATGACAGCCGAGATGTTCATGCCGGCACGTTCAATGGCGTGCTGTCAAATGCTTCTGCGCTGTGTTGGTATGCCGGTATCAACGACACACGGGCCCTGCCCGCAGTTGAACGTATGCTCTCAAGCGTCACCTATGGGATGGCCAGCTATGATCCTGCAGCCGCAGGATTTGAGCCGCTGCGATATTGGCGCGGGCCCACCTGGCCGATCATGAATTATTTGGTTGCCACCGGCATGGCGGAAATGGGCGTGACCGATCTGGCAGAACGGCTGCGCGATGACACCGCGCGCCTGATGCAGGAAAACGGCTTTTCCGAATACTATGATCCGCATACGGGCGCGCCTGCTGGCGGGGAAACCTTTACCTGGACGGCCGCAGTCTGGCTGGGCTGGGCCGGGAACCATCTTGAAACACAAAGAGGGGCTGCCTGATGTCATCCATTCATCTCAAAGCCGTCGAAAAATGGTTTGGTGCCGTGCAGGTCATCAAAGGTGTCGATCTTTCCATCGAGGAAGGCGAGTTTGTGATCTTTGTCGGCCCTTCGGGCTGCGGCAAGTCAACGCTGTTGCGCATGATTGCGGGCCTTGAAGAAACCTCGCGCGGGCAGATCATGATTGGGGATCGCGATGCAACGGCTGAACCGCCCAGCAAACGCGGCCTGGCAATGGTGTTCCAGTCCTATGCGCTCTACCCGCATATGTCAGTGCGTGAAAACGTTGGGTTCCCGCTGAAATCTGCAGGGCTGTCCAAGGCCGAGATCGACGAGAAAGTGGCCGCAGCATCACGCGTGCTCAAGCTGGATGACTACCTAGACCGGCGCCCAAAGGACCTATCCGGCGGCCAACGTCAGCGTGTGGCCATCGGGCGTTCAATTGTGCGCGACCCGACCGCATTCCTGTTCGATGAGCCCTTGTCCAACCTTGATGCCGCACTGCGGGTTGAGATGCGGTATGAAATCGCGAAACTGCACCAGACCCTGAAATCCACGATGATCTACGTGACGCACGATCAGGTCGAGGCGATGACATTGGCGGACCGCATCGTGGTATTGGAGTTTGGACAGATCGCACAGGTTGGCACGCCACGCGAACTTTATGAGCATCCCGCAAACCTGTTTGTCGCGCAGTTTATCGGCTCTCCACGGATGAACGTGATCGCCACAAAAGCGGCGCCAAATATTGAAGTGCCCCCAAACGCGGTCTCTTTCGGGGTGCGACCCGAACATATTACGCTGACCGAAGCCGGGTCCGGGCAAATCGAAGGCACCGTCGATGTCCTAGAATACCTTGGTGCAGATACATTCGTGATCATGTCATGCGGCGAAGCAGGACAAATCACCGTGCGCGTCAACGGCACCGCGACATGCAAGCCCGGCGATAAGGCCGGGCTGGATTTTGCCAAAGCAGATACACATGCGTTTGATGCCAATGGGCTGGCAATCCGGTAGCGCAGATGAAAATGAACAAAGATCTTGGCCCTTCTGATCCAACAGATCTATGGGTGCACAGCGATACCCATCGCGATTGGCTAACATCGCAAAGCAAATCGCTCCTGTCATTCTTTGATGCCAGCCGCCAGGACAGCCCCGGTTTTGCGTTGCTTGATCACGATGGCACACCCTTAGACAGCGATGTGCAAGCGCTGCATACAACGACAAGGCTCATCCACTCTTACGCTTTGGGTAGTTTGCAGGACCATCCGGGTGCGGACCAGATGGTAGAGCACGGCATGGCCTATCTGAACGGCCATCACAAAGATCAGGTGCATGGCGGCTATATCTGGTCTTTGCAAGGCGATGCCATCTTGGACGATAAAAAACTGGCCTACGGGCACGTGTTTGTTTTGCTTGCCGCCTCAAGCGCAAAACTCGTGGGGCATCCTGACGCCGACGCGCTGATTGATGATATCAGTGACGTGCTGAACAGGCAGTTTTGGGACGAAGATGCCGGTTTATTTCGTGAAGAATGGCACAGAGACTGGACGTCTTTTTCCGACTATCGCGGCATGAACGCCAATATGCATGGGGTTGAGGCCTTGCTGGCCGCCTATGAGGCGACGGGACGGACGGTGTACCTGCAAAGGGCGGGCCGCATCCTGGACTTCTTTACAAATCATATGGCCCCTGCAAACCAATGGCGGCTGCCAGAGCATTATCACATCGATTGGTCGGTCGACCAAAGCTATGCTGGCAACCATATGTTCAGGCCAGCAGGTACAACGCCCGGTCATTCCTTTGAACTGGGGCGATTGCTGCTGCAATATTGGGACCTGATGGGCCGGCCTGATACGGGCGCCCCACACAACGCCCGCAATCTGATCACACAGGCGATGCGTGATGCCTGGTTACCTGACGGCGGCTTGGCCTACACATTGCATTTTGACGGAACGGTCGCAGATGCATCACGGTTTTGGTGGCCCGTGACCGAAGCAATTAACGCCTTTGCCGCACTTATCCTGCTGGAAAAAAACCCCGAGGATGAAGCGCGCTATCGACAGCTTTGGCAATTTGCGGATCGGGTATTCATTGACCACAGGCATGGCGGGTGGTTTCCCGCGATTGATGACGATGGTGCGCCGACAAGCTCTATCTTTGCGGGCAAGCCGGACATTTACCACGCTTTACAGGCCTGCCTATTTCCCCTGTCCGGACGGGTATCTGAAATAGTGAAAGGCTGGCGCTGACGCTTTAAGGGCAAAGGCCGCTGGAACGGCCCCTGCACTATTCGGACTTAGAATTTTGCGACGATGTTGATGAAGACACCTTGATCGTCAAAGGTCAGATCAGTCAAATCATCCGAAAATGCGCCAAAGTTATAGCCAACACCAACTTTGGCATTATTGCCAAAGTGACGATAGACCGCCGCCAGCACACCGGTTTCGCTGGTTTGGCTGTCGATCGAGTCCAGATGACGCACCTCTGCCAACACATCCCAGGAATGCACAACGTTCAGCCGCGCATTGATCACGCCAAGCCAGGCATCATTGCTGGTCAACTCCTGAGTGCTATCATCTGCGCTTTCTGAGAAACGCGCACCCAGTTTCGCGCCCAAGGTCCAGTGGCGGTTGATGTCATAGTTGCCAGCAATATCGACAACATGGCTTTCCTGCACCGGGCCAGAGCCGGCAACACCGTCCACCTCTTGTCCAAACATATCATAGAGATAGCGGTAACCGGCCAGGATATTGACCCGCTCATTCAGGACCGGACGGTAAGCATAGCCAATGCGCCCATCAATCAAAGACCCGTCAAGGATCGAGGATTCATCGGTGTCGGTATCAGCCAGATCGAGGCTGAATTGTAACCGGCTGGCTTCGCTTATTTCATATTGCAGATCGGAGGTGATGATGATGGTGTCCGCATCCTCGCGGTCGGACAGGTCATCACCCCGCTCTTGGCGGTATTCAAGCCGCGCGCGTGCCGTCATCGTTTCGCTGGCGTAGCGCAGACCGAAAGAAACAGCGCGTCTGTCGAAATCACCGTTGATATCGTCTTCGACCTCACCCAATTCGAAGACCGCATCATAGGTCAGGAAATCAGAGGCCAGGTACTGTACACCGTAAGCGCCGGTCAATGTGCGGGCCGTTCCAAAGATATCATAGGTGTTTTCTGCAAAGATCTGTGTGTCATCACTGATCTGACGTCGCCCGCCAAGGACATATTTGCCCCCGTTATCAGCGGTTGAGATACCAGCATCAATCGCCCGACCCGGATCCAGCTCATAGCCAAAATAGGTACTGCTGTTTGTGCTGTCGCGACGTTCGACCAGAACCCGACCACCCAGACCGCCAGTACCATCTGATACTTCGCCCGTGACCGCCCAGCCATTTTCAATGTCGCGTGTCACGCCCAGGCCGTAACGGTCATAGGCCTCTAGCCCATTGTTTTCGACCGTTTGCTGGGCAAAGCCGTACACCGTGGTTTCTTCGCTAATTGCATAGCTCAGACGCCCGGCTGCGATCAGACGGTCGCCATTGGTGGTGGCTGTCACCTCATCAAGGAACTCAACACCAATTTCATAAGACAATGCAGGTGTAATGTCGCCACTTAACTCTGCACCGATTTCCTGTTTTTCAGTGCCGGCATCGCTTTCAAAGACATCCGCGTAGATCGCGTATCCCAAACCCTCTTCGGGTGCGCTGCGGACATAAACACCATAGAGCGTCTCATCATCCGATACTTGATAATCAAGGGTCGAGAACCCGGCCGTCCGCTCTTCATAATAGCCGCCGACAACACCGTCACGGTCTGATCCAAGATCACTAAAGGCCAGTTGCCCCTCGACCTTTGTTGCAGTTCCGCTGCCCGCCGTCGCTGCTGCATTATCAACAATCAGACCACCGTCGGTCGATAAGGATGATCCAAATCCGGGCCCGTCACTTTCAGCGTAGTCAAGTTGGACAAAGCTGTTCTCGCCATATTCATAGCGCAGATCGGCGGCGGCTGCGGTTTGATCGGCTGTTCCGGTGTCATCCTGCAGTGCTGTTACACCTACACGCAGGTCATCCGTCACCCAACCTTCAAGGCGTCCACCGGTCGAGAACCCATCCACATCTGTCGCTGTCGGCGTGAATTCATATTGCGCGACCAAAAACACCTCGGCGTCGCCGCCCGGATTGGTCTGGATCAGATTGCCAACTGTCGAAGCTGACAGCGGGCTGAACAACGTGATCGACCCTTGGGTATAGTTGATATCGTAGTCACGCCCCTGCACCAGTGTCTGGCGGGCAGTGACCCGCCCGGTGTCAGCATCGCGCACTTCGACTGTCAGGGTTTCTGTTCCGTTGGTAATTGCCTGTCGTTGCAGGAAATACACCGAACCGCCGGTGCCACGGAACGTATCACGGCCAACCAGTTGGTCGGGCTGTGACGCATAAAGATCAACAGTTGCGCGCGCATCACCGCGCGTCGTTGTCGCATCCGAGGCATAATGCCCCTGCGCACCATAGAGCGTACGCTCATTACGCAGATAGCCTGACCCGGCGATGCGTGCCTGATAATCCCCCCAAAGGGCGAAATTGCCGTCTTGTTCGATGCGCAGGTAGAATTTGCCGGATGTTGGCGTGTTGTCCTCTATCTGGCTATCGTCGCCATAGGTCAGATAGCTGTCTTCCAGATCACCGATGATGGACCGTGGGTCCTTTTCATCCAGCCGCCGGAAAATGTCGCGCAGCTCTTCCTCGCCGGTATCAATTGAGGATGTGATTTGCAGGCCGCTGGCCGTCTCACCATCAACATAGTACTGCAGGCGCCCTTTCGCGCTGTCGACTGTTTCGCCGGTCAGCCCCTCTTCGCTGCGCGAAAGTGTTAGATCAGCCACACCAAAGACGAACCATTCCGCCCCCGGCACATCGACATCGCGGGTCAGGTTGGTGTTCCGCCCGTTGCCGTTGACGGCGACTTCCACGGCGTATTCCCCTGGCGGCAGAATGCGTTCGATCACCAAACGGCCGGACCGGTCAGAGCGTACGCTTTCACCCAAAGTAGACAGGATCGCACCCTGGCCCAGATTATCCGCCGAGACGCGCACGGTGCCCCCGTTGATCCGCATGTTGCGTTCAGCGGTGAAGTCAAACCCATCTTCGGCATTGGTCAGCCCGCGATCATCCGCGCGCCCCAAAGGCAAAGGTTCGGTTTGGTCAAAACGTCCGGATTTGTCGTAGACGCGGTGCACCACGACAATATCGGTGCCCTGCGGGATCGTTGTGCTGACAGAGCCATTGGGCCCAACTGGTACGCGGGCCAGCAAGCGTGGCCCCCCGACTGCACCGCGATCAATAATCCGCATCTCGGCGCGATCAATAAAGGCAGGATAATTGGTTTCGCTGGTCAGCACGACAGTCTCGCCCGCGCGATAACTGCGCGGCGCACCGGCGGTTTCCACATTCAGGCGCGGCTGCGGGTCCAACCCGTCAAACACCACCTGCACATTGGCCTCGGAAAGGGCGATATCAGTCCGACGAATACGGTCTTCGACCCGCGGATCAGCATTGATGGGCACACCATCAATCGCCAGGACAAAGCCCGCTGCATTGCTGATCGGACCTGTATCAGGTTCCAGCTGTGCACCTACTGGCATTTCAACCACCAGCCCCGCATTCGCTTGGGTGCAGTCTTCGGCCAGGGGTTGGCCCAGGACCTCCAGACAAGTCTGATCATCAGCGGACGCCGGCAAGGACACGAGAACCATTGCGGTAGCACCCATCAGGGCTGCGCGTGCAGTAAGTTTACTTTGCATATTCATCTCACTCACCCTCACTGGAACCGCTTCACTGTACGTTCGATGACCAGGCGGTATCGCCCGACCCCGCGCCATTTGTCGCGGATCAAATCCTCGACCTCCGCCATCCGGGCGCGTGCACGATCATCTTCTGCTCCGCTCATCACGAAGTAGGAGATGCGCAGAATTGATGGGGTGTCCTGAATTTGGTCAAGCAACCCGTCCAACCCGTTTGACAACGCGTCTGTCGGCTGATTGCGGCCTGCAACAAACGCGGCATCCGTCAGGTTCACATCCACAACACGGCCAATCGCTGCGCCAAAGTTCATTTCGGCAAAGATACCGGCACTCAGACGCATGGTCCGCGGGTTTTCCGTTGTGACACGGTAACCCGTTGGCAATGAACGCGTATCCAGCTTGAGCGAGAAGTTCGTGCCTGCATCTGCCGGCAGTTCGGCACATGGAATGCTGTAACGGCCATATTCATCAGTTGTGATGATCGTACCTGTCGGGGTCGCCAGGCGTACGTATGGCAGACCAGGCTCGCCTTCATTGGTCTCGACAATCTCATTGCCGATCTTGCCGTTCAGGAAGTTCTGATCGGTGATCCCCTGATTGCTGACGCGAGAGTTATCGCCGACCTCATCCTGATAGCCATTCATGTTCCGGTCGTCGAAGACCTTCCCGATCACAGCGGTACAGTTGAACACGGCCTCTGGCATCAATGTGATCACCGCAGTCGCTGTTTCAGACAGTGGCGCGTCATCAAACGGATCGCGCGCAACGACACGGTTGGTCAGATCGCCCTGATCCGCCTGCGCTGTGACACGCGTGCTGAGGATGATCTCAACCTCTTGGTCGATCAGTATCGACACACCTGTGAAGGTGATTGTGCGCCCTACGACATCCGGCGTTGTGGCCACACCATCCAGCGTTGCTGTGCCTGGCGTGTAAAGCAGACCCGGCGGCAGGGTATCTTCAATATTGATATCGATCGCATCCTGCGTGGTCGGATTAGCGACAACGATGGAATAGGTCACAGTATCGCCAATCAAGACTTGTGAGTTTCCAACAACGGTCTTGGTCAAGACCAAGCCAGAGGGCGGACCAGGCAGGTTCAACAATGTCGGTGTATCATCACCGTCAGAGGCCGGATCATCTGTTGGCACAGGGTTCCCATCTGCGTCCAGATCAGGGTCTGTCAGCGTGTCAGATACATCTTCGACAGGGTCCAGTGCCACATCATCCGTATCCACAAGTGGCGTGTCGGCATCAGGCTGCCCATCAGGCCCCGTTGCAACAGGCGAACCTGCCACATCGGCCGTGTTCTCAACAAAACGGGCAGCGGCATCATCTTCATCGATGAAATAGCTGAGGTTTTCCAAGACTGCCGTTTCACCCGGCAAGAGTGACGATGGCACCATAGGCTCTGCATCCAGACCCAACAGCTCATCCGTTAGAACCACATTCGCAAGTGCTGTGTTCCCGGTGTTTGTGGCCTCAAGCGTGTATAGAATTTCGTCGCCAAGATCACCAAACAGGTCGTTGCCATTTGTGTCGATGACATCCGCAATACGCTTGGTCAGTACGATCCCCGGTTCCTGTTCCGGCAGGTTCAACAACGTTGGCGTATCATCGCCATCCGCCGCCGGATCGTCTGTTGGGACAGGATTCCCAGCCGCATCCAGATCAGGGTCCGTCAACGTGTCGGACATGTCATCAACCGGATCAAGCGGTGCGTCATCCGTATCCACAAGCGGTGTCGCCGGATCAGGCTGGCCGTCGGCCCCGGTTGCCACCGGATCACCAAAGACGGTGGCCGTGTTCTCAACCGAACCATTCGCAACATCGAGCGGTGTGATGAAATAGCTCTGGTTTTCCAGAACAGCAGTCTCATTTGGCAGGAGCGCGGATTCCACCATCGGCTCCTCGTCGAGTTCCAGCAACTCATCCGTGATGGATACATTCGCCAGCGCTGTATTGCCGGTGTTTGTGGCCTCGAAAGTATAGAGTACCTCATCGCCCGCGTCGCCAAAGATGCCAGTGCTATTGGTATCGATGACATCCGCGATGCGCTTGGTCAGTACGATCCCCGGCACGGGTTCAGGCAGGTTCAACAGCGTCGGCGTATTGTCTCCATCGGCGGCAGGATCATCAGTTGGCACAGGGTTCCCGTCTGCATCCAGATCAGGGTCTGTCAGCGTGTCAGACATATCTTCGACCGGATCAAGCAGTGTGCCATCAGGGTTTTCCAGCAACTGATCAGGATCAGGTTGCCCATCAGCCCCTGTCGCAGCAGGCGCGCCAGCAACGGTCGCCATGTTCTCGACCGAGCCAATTGCAACATCCAGCGGCGTGATGAAGTAGCTTTGGTTTTCCAAAACCGCTGTTTCACCCGGCAAGATGGCAGGTTCCACCATTGGCACATCCTCAAGCTCTAGCAGTTCATCAGTGATCGCCACATTTGCCAGTGCCGTATTACCGGTGTTGGTGGCCTCGAAGGTATAAAGGACCTCGTCGCCCACATCGCCAAAGATGCCAGTGCTATTGGTGTCGATGACATCCGCAACACGCTTGGTCAGCACGATCCCTGGCACGGGTTCTGGCAGGTTCAACAACGTCGGGTTGTCGTCTCCATCCGCAGCAGGATCATCAACCAGCACCGGTTCACCTGCGTCATTCAGATCAGGGTCTGTCAACGTGTCAGAGGTATCGTCCACAGGCTCTAGCGCGGCGCCGTCGGCGTCCAGCAAAGGTTGACCAGCAAGCGGCACATTGCCCGGACCGGTTTCAACCGGATTACCATCCACAATAGCTGTGTTTTCGACAACACCTGCAGCCTGATCCGGCACCGTGATTTCATAGGCAACAGCCGGCACAAATGTGACGCTGCCATCGATCGGCAATGCATCAGGCGTTGGGGATGCATCCACCAAACCCAGCTTATCATCATTCAAAACGATGCCAGCGAGGGACGTATTGCCGGTGTTTGTGATGACAAATTCATATTCGATCGTGTCGCCAACATCGCCCAGCAGTCCGTTCCCATTGACGTCATTGACCGCTGTGATCGCCTTGGTCAGCGTGATCGCCGGGTCCGCCTCTGGCAGGTTCAGCAGGGTTGGCGCATTGTCGTTGTTATCGGCATCGGGGTCCGCCGTTGTAACGACATTGCCATTCGCATCCAGATCAGGATCAGTGCGGGTATCCGAGAAATCCCGCGCAACTGGCAGATTATTCCCGTCACTATCCGTCAACGGGGTGTCGGGATCAGGCTGATTGGTCACAGGATCGGTTGCGACAGGCTGACCTTCGGCAAGCGCTGAGTTTTCAACCACAAGCACGCCCTGATCTTCGGCGGTGATTGTATAAATTTGGCCAGTCAAGGTGCCAGATGCGCCCGGCAGCAGATCCGCAGGCTCAACGGGCTCCGGACCAAGCTCAAGCTTATCATCAGTGACCGTCACGCCGGCCAATGACGCATTGCCATTGTTGGTGACAACAAAGTCATAGGCAATCGTATCGCCCGCATCACCCAGCACGCCGTTACCATTGGCATCTAGCACTTCGGAAATCGCCTTGGTGATCACGATGCCTGAACCAGTTGATGGCAGGTTTACAATCGTCGGGTCATCAAAGCTGTTGCCAGCGTTTGGATCATCAACATCTGCAACGTTACCATCAGCGTCAAAATCCGGCTCGGTCAGCGTATCCGACAGATCGGTGACATCTTCCAGATCGTTATTGTCTGCATCCACCAGCGGGCTGGCCGGATTGGGCACATTGCCCGGACCGGTCGCGACAGGATCACCTGCCGCCTCTGCTGTGTTCACCACCTGCTGATCGGCCTGATCAGGGACAGTGATTGCATATTCCAGACCCGTCAACGTGGCGGATGCGCCAATTGCCAGATCGCCCACATTTTGCGACAGGCCTAGCTTGTCATCGGTCACCAGAACATCGGCCAAGGACGTGGTCCCGGTATTGGTCACGACCAGCGTATAGGTGATGATATCGCCCGTATCGCCCAGCGTCTCATTGTCGTTGGTATCAGCAACGCTATCGACGCGCTTGGTGATTGTGATGTCCGCCTCAACAACTGGCAGGTTTACAACGGTCGCGTTGTCATCACCGTCACCCGTAGGGTCGTCCGAGGGCGCAACAGCACCCGTTTCGCCGGGCACAGGATCGGTTCGCGTGTCCGAGTCGTCCGTGACCGGATCAAGCGCTGCACCATCGCCATCAACAAGTGGTACACCTGCATTCGCAGTGCCGTTTGTATTGGTCGCAACAGGCGTTGCCGAAACGGCCGCGGTGTTCACCACATTGCCCTGCGCAAGGTTGAGTGGCGTAATCTCATAAACCAGACCGGTCAGCGTCCCGCTTTCACCAGGCGCCAGGGCTGGGTTCAGTGACGGCTGTGTCAGGCGCGCATTGACCAAATCAAGCGCCGGATCATCGATCCGAATATTGGCAAGCGATGTGTTCCCGTTATTGAACACCTCAAAATCATAGGTGACCGTATCGCCTGCATCACCCAGAATACCATTACCGTTAGCGTCAGTGACTGCTGTGATTTCCTTGGTCAATTCGATGATCGGTGTTGGGGTATCCCCAGTTTCCGTCGTGTCTGTGTTGGTCACAATTGTGGTGCCAGTGGGTGGTGTCCCATCCGCTGTTGCCGCGTTGGCAATACCATCTGTCCAACTGGCCGAGGCATACAAGTTGCCAACATCAACGCTTGTCAGCGTGTAAGTGGCTGTGAATGTTGCAAATTCCGTCGGATCAAGATCAGTGTCATCTGTTGTCTCAAAGACAAGATCAGCACCAGTGCCCGGCACACCACCAAAGAGCGGACCCGGATCAACCGGCGTGACAGCCGCAATACGCGTGTTTCCGGTATTTGTGACAATAAACTGATATTCGATCGTATCACCCGCCTGCAAAGCAGGGTCAGTGAAGCTTTCCGATGGGATCGATTTTGCGACTTCCAACCGTGCGATGCGTGCAAGCGGCGCGACAGTCGGATCGTCTGCCAGACCGTCACTGTTGAAGTCCTCAGCGTCAGCAACCGTCGGATCATCTGAGAAATCGGTCAAAGGTTCGCCGTAGACATCCGTTGCAGTCAGGGTCGCTGTGTTCAGCACAAAGCCCGCATCGATGTCGTCTTGGGTGATCTGATATGTCGCCGTGTAGGTCAGGCTGCCATTGGGTGGCAAATCAGGCAGATCACCGTCCAGATCAATATCAGCACCTCCGGTCGGCGCACCGATGACCGGTGGCGTTCCTGTGCCTGAAAAATTCGGCGGGCTGTTGGCGGCCTGCGGTCCAGGCGCGTTTTCAACCACATTGATATCAAACACATTGAAGGCAGTCGGGTTTCTGACCGTATAGGTGTAGGTCAACTCTTCACCCGGAACCGGAGCGGTCGGATCAGCAATTGCGCTTGTATCGACTGTTTTTTCCAGCACAACAGAGGTCGACAGATCTGCTGTCACAGGTGTCGGCGTATCTTCATCGGCGTCATTCGCGGCTGTGTTCCCGCTGGGATCAGCATCGGTGCCATCGTTTGAGATATCGTTCAGCAGCGGGTTGGTGGCACTTGTCTGGCCAGACAAGGTCCCTACCCCATCCACAGTCGCGGAATTCAGGTATTGCGGGTCGGTGACAGGCAAAGGATCGGTGGGGTTGATGCGCAATGTCACGCTGGCGGCACAGGTGCCACCAGCGGCGATAACCGCATCGGAAACCAAGATGAGCTGGCCGGTGTCACCGGTGAAATCAGTATTCACAGTCCCACAAGCGCTGCTTGCACCTGGCAAGACGGTATAAGACCCGCGCGGCATACCAGTATCCAGCGTTGTATATGCACCAAACAGGTCGGGCCCGCCTGCAAGCTGATCTTCCAGCGTGACCGAATTCAGCTCTTCGAGGCTGAAGTTTTCAATCGCAAAGGTAAATGTGACGTCAAAAGTACCATCTGCGTTCAGCGTTGGTGTGCCAGCTTCCTTGGCCAGGCCAATGCGTGCTTGTGGCACAACTGCAAAGTCATAGTTTGACAGGTCGTCATTGCCAGCAAGTGCGATTGGCGGGCTATCATTGCCGGTATAGAGCGTATCGTCGCTACCATCACGGTTTTGGCCGTCTGTTTGGAACGGCTCATCAATATCGCCACGCGTGATGACATAATTTCCCTCAGGCAGGAAATCGAATGTGTAGTTGCCATTGGCATCGGTCACGACGCGGATCTGTTCAACAGGGTTCCCGTTCTGATCGGTGCCGTTGATAAACAGCTCAATACCCGCCAGTGGTGTGTCCGTCGCGGCCTGCGTACCATCGTCGTTGAAATCACGGAAAATGGTGCCTGAGATGCTGGACCAGTTAACGTCGATCGTACCAGTGTTGCTGTTGTTGTCCTGTTCCGAATCAAGGCTAGAGGTCGTAACCGTTGCCGTGTTTGAGAAAGTTTGCGGCTCTGATGCAGCATTGACTGTGTCGACGCGGCTTGGGGCGGTGATGTCAATCGTCTCGCCAATGGCCATTTCACCAATTTCGCAGGTGAAGGTTCTGTTGTTCGCAGCAACCGTACAGGTCCCCCCTGCCGGTTGTGTGGGGCTCACAGGCCAAGTTGGTGCCGCCGTCAGGATCATATTATTGGGCAGTGTGTCGGAAACGACGACATCTTCGGCGATCCCATAAAACAAAGCCGCGTTTTCGATGTTTTCAACACTGACCGTCCAATCGAAGTTGTCACGGACATTCACAGCTGGCAGGTCATCTTTTGTGATCGCAAGATCAACACGGCTACGCACGTTGGTGCCATGCTCAATCTCGTTGTTATCTGCATTGGCTTCAAAACTCGCAGCACCATCTGCAGTTACGTTGGCCTCGTTCGTGTAAGAACCGCGCACATCGCCCTTTGCAACAATCTCGATCAAGACGGCATTCGCGCGACCGGGTTCAAGGTAAGGAATTGTACAGGTGACATCGACGTCCAGAAATCCATCATCGATGCCAGCGGCGGGCGTTGCACCCGGATCAGAACTGGTATCCGTACAAACAACCGAGCTGTCCGAAGAAGAGACTGATTGGAACGCAATCCCGGTCTCTGGCATGTTATCGGTCAAGACGACATTCTCTGCCGCAGACGGACCAAAGTTAATGACTTCAACCTGATAGACCGTCTCTTCATTGACGCCAACTGGATCCACCGTGTCCAGCTTGTTGACGACCAGATCAAATGATGGCTCAACAATCGCGCTTTCGACCGAGGCATCATTATTGGTCGTATCGGCTTCAGGTGTTGATGTTGTGATCGCCACCTCGTTGGTGATGCTCGGCGGCACATTGTTCAACGTTTCGTTGTTTGGGCGTACTGTCACAGTCACGGTCTGCTGTGAATTATTGGGGATGTCGCCCAACTCACAGACCAGCTGATTGTTGGCCGGCCCAGTCACGCTACCTTCATCAGGTTCTACCGAACAGGAACCGGCACTTGGGACAGCCGAAACAAAGGTCAAATCGGCAGGAAGCGTATCGACAATTTCAACTTCGTTCGCGGTGCTTAACGAAATCGGGTCGCCATCCGCGTTTGTGGGACGGTTTTCAGCGGTAATGACATAGACAACATCTTGCCCAACAACGCTGGGGTCAGGTGACACAGATTTGGCAACCGTGACGTCGGTCTGCTCAAGCACTTCGTAATTCGCCGATGAACGGTTGTTGTTCTGGTTTGTATCTGCCGTCGTGTCTGACCGGATAACAGCCGTGTTTGTTCTGACGCTTGGGTCACCGCCGGGGCGCACTTCAACCGTGACAGTTGGACAGTCAACACCAACCGCACATACCGGCAAAGCGTCGATATTACAGGTCAGGGCGCGTCCAGAACCCGCCGGCGCAGTGCTACAGCTAAAGCCTGTCGCACCTTGTGGATCAATAGCGAAAGACACAAAGCCATCACCGGGGCCATCACCATCATTGATTAGGTTGCTGATCGTATCGGTCACGACAACATCCAGTGAATCGACATCCGGATCAGCGGGGTCAGCTGGCCCGTTGTTGATGACCTCAATCACAAATGTCTGAATTTCACCTGACAGCAGGCTGGGAGGGTTTGTTGCCGGAACATTGTTGGGCAGCGCTGTTTTCGCGATCGAGATATCGGCAGAGCTATCCGCTTCCTGACCCTCGACGTTGTAGGTCACGATGTTATTGTTCAGGTCAGTATCATCAAGGTTCTGGTCGTCCGTGCGCACAACCATTGTGTTTGAAATAGGCCCTGTTTCATTGACCAGCATTGATGTCGTGATGACAGGCGCCGCAGCTCCGGGCGCCAGTGGGCCGATGTCATCATCATAGGTGATCCGGCAAACGATGGTCGAAAAACCAGGCGCTGCCGCAGGTACGACCGGGTCACATGTCCAGCCGTTTTCGTTTACGGAATCTAACGTCAATGAATCCGGGAATGTATCTTCGATCACCAATGTGCCGAAGAAATCTGCGTTACCAGTATTTGTGGTGCTCAGACGGTAATCATAGACGCTACCTACTGCGACCAGGCGCGGATTTGGACCGGTTTTACCGGCGACGTGGTCAACAAAGGGATCCTGCAGGTCGACACCGCCGTCACCGGCGGTGTTATTGCCGGGGTTTGGATCAATTGGGCCTTCTGAAGAAATCGACGCAACGTTCTCTGTCGGATCGTTTTCTTCATTGGCTTCAACCGCCAGAACCGTAATCAGGATGTTGCCAAGTGAGACTTCACCGGTCACCGGGTCCGGCGTGCCGCTGCCCGCAGCCAAGGTACAGGTCACCGTATTGTTGCCCGGAACGGGGCAGACAAAGGGCGATCCGCTATCGTCAACATCCACGATCGTATAATTGTCTGGAATCACATCTGTGATCTCCAGACCGGTCGGATCGTCACCAAAATACGAAGGTGAAAGTGTAAAGGTGGTTTCTTCGCCGACCAGAATAACCGTGTCGGCAGCCGATTTGGCAATCGTCACGTCCGAACCCGGATCAATTAAGGTCGAGAATGTCACGACATTATTGTCCGACTGCCCATCGCCCGGAGAGCCGTTTGAAACGGCCGCCGTATCCGTCACCTCGCCCGGTGACGCAACAACGATCTGTCCATTGAAAGTCAGGTCGATAGCATTGTCGGGACCCACATCAATAACGCCCGGGATTGCACATTCAAATGTCTGCCCAACTTGGGTGCAGCCGTCAGGTGCAGTCACATTCGCCATGCCTGCCGGAATATTGAATGTGAAATCGAACCCGTCTGACGGGTCCGGCCCATTGTTTTCCAATGTAAAAGTATAGTCGATGAATTGACCGGATGCCGCCGTTGCAGGCGCATCGACGGACACAACAATATCGGCGCCTCTGACGACTGAAGTCGGCTGCGTTGCTGTATTAACGCTCGGCCCGCCATCACCGGTGGTCGGTACGGTGGCGGTGAAATTTGTTGTTCCAAAAGCACTAGTCAAGACTTCGGGAAAAAACTGCAGACCTGAGTCAGCGGGGATCTCCGGTACATCGCAGGTCACCTGTGTCGGGCCAAGGACATCTAACCCAACACAATTCAACAGGCCGCCGCCGTCGACCATTGTGTTCCCATCATCGATGTCGAAGGTCACCGTCGTTTCAGGCGCATCATCGGTAAAGCTGGCGTTGTTGATATCGACCGTGTAGACCAACGTGCTGCCTGCTGGCAGACCGTCCTGTCCGGGGTCGGTGACGGAAACAAACCAGTCTGGCAAAGCAAAGGCGGGGCTTGCAAATAGGAAAACGCTGGCGACACAGGCGGGGATGAAACTCGGAACAAAATTTTTCATGCCCCCGGTTTTCTGCACAAGGGCGGCCTTCATAAGGCGATGCCTGCCTTAATTCGAACAATTATACTAATATTTGACATAAACCCTGCTCCCGCCTCAAAAATTTGCGCTCCCCAGGTTTGCTTTTATGCAGCGGGATTGGGCAAGTTAGGGGGAACATGCGGAAATTTTTTTCATATCTGATGCTTTCAACTCCCGATCCCTACGGTGTCTTTGGACCTGCGGCAAATGTGATTCTCAAATTGTTGTGTTCAGAGTTGCAGACGGTTCGCTAGGACGAATGAGCGCGCAACCTTAGCGAGAAATGAGATCGAACACTAAACGCATGGGCTTAATCCAACGACGCTACAGCCATCCGCGCGCGGCAGCCCGAAACCAACCGTTATTGGTCACAGCACACACCCTAACGCGACTAAGGAATGAAGAGATTGATAGACAGAAGAGCGTGGCGGACAGACAGGGATTCGAACCCTGGAGACGGTCTCCCGCCTACACACTTTCCAGGCGTGCGCCTTCGACCACTCGGCCACCTGTCCGTGGACGGCGGTTTAGCCCTAACCCCCACCCTTTTGCAAGCCCCTGACACATATGTTTGTGAGCCCCCTTTACGCCAGCCCTGACTGCGCCGTACAAATGAATCTTCGATGATGAGAGGCTCCCAGCAAAATGCTGCATGATCCGCCGAAAACCGGCAAAGCTGAACGGCCAGGTGAGGCGGCGCGCCTGCAAACCGGTGCACTGTTGATCATCGCCTTCGCTGTTGTGCTATTTTTGTTGGTCCAGGCGCGCTTTGTCCTCATCTCATTGGCGACTGCGATTATTCTGTTCAGCCTGACCAGCGATGTGATCAACTTTATCGCGCGCCAGCGTATTGGACCGTTCCGTATACCGAACACGCTGGCCAGTATTGCCGCGATGGTGCTGATTGCCGCGGCCTTGCTGACGCTAACTTCAATCCTGCTGGCGCAGGTCAATACCGTGCTGATCACAACGCTGTCTTATGCAGAGCGCGCGCCCTCTGCCGTGGCATCACTTTTTGCGTTTCTGGGTGAAGACAGCCAATTGGCTGTCTTTAACGCGTTGCAGTCCGTTGATGTCTCCAGCTACCTGCGCGGGGCGGCCAGTCAGGCCAGCGGTGTAACGCAAGGCACCGTGCTGATTATTCTTTTTGTGGGCTTTCTCTTTGCCGAGCGGATCTGGTTTCAAACCAAACTGCTGAGCCTTGTCGGAGATGAGGTGCAGGCCGAGCGTGTGGGTAAGATTATCCAATCCATCATTCACCGCGTGAACTATTATCTGCTGGTCAAAACCGTGATCAGTGCGATCACGGGTGCGATGATCTTTGTTCTGGCACAGGCGTTCAGCCTGGAATTGGCAACGTCGCTGGGGATCATCACCTTTGTGCTGAATTTCATCCCCAACATCGGCTCTATCGTCGCGACCGCCCTGATCGCCCTCGTCGCCCATGTCGAGATTGGTGATCCAACGATCACCCTAGCCGTCTTTGCCATTGCCGGCGTCATTCAATTTGTGAACGGCAGCATCATCGACCCGATGCTGATGGGCCGCGCCCTGCGCCTGTCATCCTTCGGGATTATCCTGTCGCTGGCCTTTTGGGGTGCGGTCTGGGGTATTCCGGGCATGTTCTTGTCAGTGCCTATCATGGTGATGCTTTTGGTGGTGTGCAGTCATGTGCCCAACTTGCGCAACGTAGCCGTGCTGCTATCGCGTGAGGGACTACCAGAATCAGAGAAGATGCTGGACCAACCGATTGAACGTGATCTTTTTGGCCAAGACCTGCGCCGCGATTAGCGGTTTGCGCGTGGTGCGGGCGGTGGTTTGCCCGCCACGGGTTGCCGCGCATAATAGGTCACATCTTCGGTGAAGTACTGATAGCTATCGGCGTTCTCAATCGCCCGGCGCGCATCATCCTGGGCCATGGCCGAACATTCCGTGCGTGAATAGCAATGGTCCTCTGTCTGCGCGACGGGCCGGAAGTGCGAGATTTCATGCACGATGGTCCCTTCCAATGTACCGTTGTTCGACCGCCGCTCGCCAGGGCGGAGCGCTGTCAGCGGAGGTAAGCTGAAAAAGGACGGGCACAGATGCATCAAATAAGGTTCATGCGCGTAAACCCACGCGTAATTGCCCCCATTACATCCATCGTCGGTCACCTGATCGCATTGCGCGGTCACGCCGCCACCGCGCAGGGCTGTTACGATAGATTTCAAGCTTGCGCGCACCTGCTCTGCATTGCTTTGGGAATGTGCGCCAAACCAGCGGGCATAGGTGGGTGTGTCACCCACCGCAACTGCGGCCTTGAGGGTCAGGTCTTTGGCGGTGCCAAGCGCCTCTTCTATCACCTTGGACTGATCGGCATCGCAGCCCGCATAAACAGGATCGGCCGCGAGGTTTGTGCTGGCACAGGTCAGCCCCGCGATCAGGATGATTTGGCGCCACATCGTGTTACTCCAAATGCAAATAGACACGCCGGTTCTGGCGGCCTTTCTTTTCGATCTTGCCCAGGCGCACGCGCCCAATCTCTTCAGTATTGGCGACATGGGTGCCACCGCAGGGCTGCAAATCGGCGGTTTCATCGCCCACACCAATCCGCACGAGGCGAATTTTACCACTTCCACGCGGGGGTTGCACGGACATGGTTTTCACCAGATCGGGTTGCGCATCCAGTTCGGCATCCGTGATCCATTCTTCGGTCACATTCATATTGCAGGCGATCAGGCGGTTCAGGTCTTCCTCTAACGCCGCTTTATCGTCGGGTGCCTCGGGCATGTCGAAATCCAGCCGTCCTTTCTCGGTCCCGATGGACCCACCGGACACGGGCAAAGGGATAACCACAGATAGCAGATGCAACGCAGTATGCACACGCATGTGACGATAGCGGCGTTCCCAGTTCAGGACCTGCGTCACCTCTTGACCTACGGCAGGCAGCCCCGCCGGTTCCGCCGGGACAAGGACCACGCCCTCACCCTCGCCTTTGACCGTCGTTGCAATCTCAATCTCGCCGCCCTTCCAGCGCAAGGTACCGCTGTCACCCGGTTGCCCACCCGAAGTGGGATAGAACAGCGATCCATCCAAGACGATCCCACCTTCCGACGTGATCTGGGTGACTTTGCCCGATGCCTCGCGGGCATAGGCATCTTTGCGGAACAACAGGTCGGTCATGTCGCTATCGGGTCCTTCAGCACTTCGGAGTTGCGCAGCCAAATATCACGCTGCGCGAAGGGGATCTCGATCCCCGCTTCGGCAAATTCTTTGGCGATGGCGTGGTTCATCTCGGATTTAGTGACCAGCACATAGTTCACATCGCGCAGGATCGCGCGGATTTCAAAATCAAGCGAGTCCGCGCCAAAGCCCATGAACAGCACCGCAGGCGGCGGCGTCATCACCACCAGCGGATGCGCCTCGGCGATCTTTTGCAAAATCTCGGTGACCTTATCGACGTCGGTCCCGTAAGCAACACCAACTGGCACAATCACACGGCCTACCAGATTACCCCGGGTCCAGTTGGTCACCTGACCGCTGACCAGATCAGCGTTGGGGATGATCACATCGGTGCGGTCAAAAGTCTCAATCCGGGTCGAGCGGACCGAGATGGAGCGCACATAGCCCATTTGCCCTGCCACTTCGATCCAATCGCCTTCGCTCACCGGGCGCTCAATCAGCAAGATGATCCCGGACACAAAGTTCGACACGATATTTTGCAGACCAAACCCAATGCCAACAGACAGGGCACCGGCGACGATAGCAAGATTCGACAGATCAATCCCCGCACTGGTGATCGCAACGATGGCCGCCAGGATGATACCCACATAACCAAAGCCCGCGACAATGGCGTTTTGTCCGCCCAAATCGAGCCGAGTGCGGGGCAGCACAGATTTACGCAACGTGCCTTGGATCAGCCGCGTCAGGATATAGCCCACGCCAAACACCACGGCGAAGGTCACAAAATCTGTGGGGGAAATCCGCGAGTCGCCCACGGCAAAACCTTCACGGAAGCGCGTCCACAGCTCGACAAGATCATCGACACGTGCGCCCCAAATCAACGCGAAAATTGGCAAGCTGACCAACAGCAATGCAAAGCTAAGAAAGACCGGGATCAGCGCGTATATGCCGCGAAAATCCTCTTCATTTTCGGGCTTTTGCACCAGATCATACATCAGGCGCTGCAACAGAAATAGCACACCGATCAACGCGACAGATAGGATAGCGGGCTGTAAAAGCGCCACAGCGCCAGCGGTAAAGCCCACTGCCGCAAGCAGTGGTGCCGCAATCGCAATCACCGTAATCGCCCGGCCCAGATAACCACGCATACGGCCGAGAGAGACGACAATACCCTCGCGCTCTTGCGGTTTTGTCGCAATGACCCGGCCAAGCCGCCAAAACAGGATACCAAGCGCAAGCAGCACTGGAAATTCAAAGGCGGCGCGCGCACCTTTGGTTATTTCCATAGTGTCCAGGCCTGCGCCAACCAGGGTCTCAAAGGCCAAAACCCAACCTATGCTGAGGCTGACCACCCGCCCAGACGCCCGCGTTTGCGCGTCATAGCCCAGGTAGCCACCGGGTTCATCCAGCGGGAACAACAACCGCGATAACCACCAGCTGAGGATTACAAAGAGCCCGGCAACCGGAATTGCCTCGATCACTGCTGTGCCGCGGAGCCCGAAAATGTCGAATGACTGCAATGCCTCGGCCAAAACATAGAGCCCCGCCAGCGGCACAAGCAGCTGGATCGCTGAAAACACAAAAAGGAAAAGCGGCTGCCATGGCCCCTGCCGGCCCGCAAAGCTGTTGCGCCACTGCGTGACAATCCGCCGCCCCACCCCCAGCAACCCAATGCCGACAATGAAGAGGGCCAATGCACGTGGGAGCGCCTGGCCTAATTGCCCGGACTGTTGTCTGACCGAAATCCCAGCCACCACCTCGACCCCGATGACCCTGACCAGTTCGAATATGGCCGCAATTGCGCCAAGGATATGCGTCGGGTTCAGTGGCGTTGGGCCACGCACGCTAAGCTCATCGCGTTGCTGTTGCAGGGATCGCGCGTCGAATTCTCCGATCAGCCCGTTGGCCCGCGCATGTGCCTCTTGCGCCAACAGCCGTGGGGCCAGCAATGCACTCCGCTGTTCGGTCAGCTCTGCGCGCCGGGCGGCAACATCGGCTGGCTCTTCCTCGCCTTCTGCGACCGTCCCCAAGGCCGCCAACTGCGCATCAACCGTAGCAAGACGCCCAGCATTGACGTTCGAACGGGCAAGAAACGTATCACGCCAGGTCACAAGTTCAGCACGTAACCGGCTGATTGCAAACAAAGATGCATCATCACGCGCCGCCAAGGCCTCCGCGCGTTGGGCCAATTGCTCAAACTCGCTAGGCGTGGCCTGATCTTGCGCCTGCGCGCTGGCCGGGCTTGCAGCAAAACACAGGCAGAGCAGAATAAATGCAAGAAAGCGGCGGATCATTCGTCTTCGAATACCGCAGGCACATTTACATCCGCCTCCATCCATGCGGGCACAGGCAGACCTTTCTCACGCAAGAACGCGGGGTTAAAGATTTTGGACTGATAGCGCGTGCCATAGTCGCAAAGGATCGTCACAATCGTATGTCCCGGCCCCATCTCTTTGGCCAAACGAATAGCACCTGCGATATTGACACCGGTTGAGCCGCCCATGCAAAGCCCCTCATTCTGCAGCAGGTCAAAGACAATCGGCAGCGCCTCTGCATCAGGGATCTTATAGGCAAAATCAGGGGTGAACCCTTCTAAATTGGCCGTAATCCGGCCCTGCCCGATCCCTTCCGTGATGGAGTTCCCCGCAGGGGGCACCTGATCTGTGTAAAGCTTATACAGGCCTGACCCATCCGGGTCTGAAATCCCGACTTTCACGCCTTTTGGCTGCAAGATCTGTCCCACACCCGCCAATGTGCCGCCAGACCCGCAGGCACAGGTGAAACCATCAACCTTGCCACCCGTCTGTTCCCAAATTTCTGGCCCTGTTGTCTCGATATGGGCCTGCCGGTTGGCAGTGTTATCAAACTGATTGGCCCAGATCGCACCATTGGGTTCAATTTCGTTTAGGGCTGCGGCCAAACGCCCGGAATATTTCACGTAATTGTTGGGGTTGGCGTAGGGCACCGCTGGCACCTCAACCAATTGTGCGCCAGCAACGCGGATCATGTCCTTCTTTTCCTGGCTCTGTGTATCTGGGATCACGATCACGGTTTTGAACCCCATGGAGGCCCCCACCAGCGCCAGTCCGATCCCGGTATTGCCTGCGGTCCCTTCAACAATCGTGCCACCGGGGCGCAGATCACCGCGTGCGATCGCATCTTTGATCATGAATAGGGCCGCGCGATCCTTGACCGATTGACCGGGGTTCAGGAACTCCGCTTTGCCCAGAATAGTGCAGCCCGTTGCCTCTGATGCGGCACGCAATTTGATCAGAGGCGTATTGCCCACTGCATCTGCAAGATCGTTTCTGATGGTCATGTCACGGGCCTTTCCTTCACTTACCTTCTGTGTAGGACCGCGATGGCCCAACATCAAGCAAACAACGGTTCAGGCTTGCGCGCGCAGGCGGTCACGATGGCGCAACAACCAATAAAGTAGATACAGCGCGGGGCCCGTCGCAATCTCGCCGCTATCGGCCAGCTCCATCGCGGCATCAAAGGCCATGGGATGCAGGCGCAAATCCTCTGCCTCGGCAGCCAACCCGCCGCCGTAGACATCAAGTTTTGGCAAATCACACAGGCCAACATAGGTATAAAAGTAATCGGTCGTCGCCCCTGGCGAGACATAGAAAGAGCCCGCGGGCAGCAGGTCTTTGATCGTCAGCCCCGCTTCTTCTTTGCACTCGCGCAATGCGGCTCCTTCGGGGGTTTCGCGGGCATCAATGATACCTGCCACCGGTTCCAGCATCCAAGGGTTTGGATCGTGCCGTAACCGAGGGCCAACACGGGCCTGTTCCACCAAAAGCACACGGTCCCTGACCGGGTCATAAGGCAATACAATCGTCGCATCGATGCCGTAAAACGCTTCGCGCCGCAGGGCGGCTGTCGTGCGGCCGTCAAATTTCTTGTGCTTAAGATCAACCGCCTGAAACAGGAAAAAACTCCCGTCAGGCGGACGTGCCTGTTCAAAGGTAAAATCCTGAGGATTTGGCGCATAGCGCAGTGTCGCGGGGGCTGATTGCGCCCGGTGCTTGGACCACGCCCGTGCCTCAACCATAGGCCACATGGCGCGCAGGGCGGCAAAGGATGGCAGCGGATCACGCGAAAAGACCTCTTTCGCGGCCAGGATCGCAGGCACAAGGTGATCCTGTTCCCACTCCGCCAACGACCATGTGCCTTCACCTGCGGCCACATCATCGGGCGGCAGGTAGCATGACACATCACGCGCACTGGTCTGCGTTTCCACCACAACAGACACC
The DNA here is from genome assembly GCA_038533095.1 of Pseudomonadota bacterium. GTDB lineage: Bacteria > Pseudomonadota > Alphaproteobacteria > Rhodobacterales > Rhodobacteraceae > Yoonia. The sequence goes on along the minus strand of JBCAZI010000008.1, from coordinate 18,736 downwards.
AACCGATAACCGAACGCGCCCTCGTACAGGTTTAAGCGCTCCATCTGCGCGTCAGTGACACCGCTGTAGATCACACCCTCCGCCACGGCACCGTCTTTTTTAGCGATGAATGGCACCACATTTCCCTCGACCGGGAAAACCCCAAAATCTCGCAGTTTTGCTGATGTACTCTCTGGCGTCGTCCCACCAGACACAGCAGCCATCAAGGCAGGCGCACGTAAGGTCCCGTAGACAAACAGATCCATGCGTTACGGGAAACGTTGGCCAAAGAACTCTGTCACCCAGGCGCAGACGACACCACCAATAAGAACTGTCGCGATCAGCGTGACATCCGCAAACATGATCGCAAACTCAATCATCTGATTAAATACATCAATCACGGCTTCCATCGTGCCGCCGTTATAGCGGTTGCGCAATGCGTTGCTGATCATCTCGTTAAAGGCCACAGCAAAGATCGAACAGAACGTAATAGCCGCGCTACAGGTCAGCCCAATACCGATCGCCGGGTTATAACCCTGCCCTGCGCGCGAACCACAGACGCGCCATCCCACGATCAGGCTGATCGCACTGACGACAGGTAACCAGTAATCAGGCGCATTCGATTCAGGAAAAAACGGGATGGTTAGCCCGGCCAGGTACCAGCCAAACAAACCAAAAATAACTGCACCGGCAAGACGTCCAGCTGTTGGCATGTCACTGCGTCCTTTTGTTGACGCGCGCGACCCTCAATTCAACTCGGTCGCGACACGGTAATCTGCGTTACGTCGCAGTTTCTGCTATCAAAAGTCGCGGCACAAGAGGTCAGATAAAAATCCCACATCCGCTTGAAGCGTTGGTCAAAGCCAAGTGACGCAACCTGATCCCACTTTTCGTTGAAGGTTTCGTGCCAGCGCCGCAATGTGAGGCCGTAACTTTTGCCAAACTCGATAGACCTGTCCACGTTTAATCCAGCCTTTTCAACCTCTTGCCGTAAGATCTTCGGGCTGGGCAACATGCCACCGGGGAAGATGTACTTTTGAATGAAATCGACACCTTTCCGGTAGCCTTCCCAACGTTCCTCTTTCACGGTGATGATCTGAAGTGTTGCGTGTTTGCCCGGTTTCAGGCGATCGCGGACAGTTTGGAAGTATGTGGGCCAATATTGTTCGCCCACGGCTTCGAACATTTCGATGCTGGCGATCCCGTCATAGATGCCCTTTTCATCGCGGTAATCCTGCATTTTGATCTCGACCATATCGGACAGCCCGGCCTTGGCCATGCGCGCAACCGCATAATCATGCTGTTCCTGACTGATCGTCAGACCGGTCACTTTGATCCCGCGTTCTTTCGCGGCATATTCAGCAAATCCACCCCATCCACAGCCAATTTCCAGCACGTGGTCACCGGCCTGGGCGCCCATCTGATCGACCATGCTTGCGTATTTGGCAATCTGTGCAGCTTCGGTGCTTTCTTGCCCCGTTTCAAAAATAGCCGATGAATAGGTCATCGTGTCATCCAGCCACAGACCGTAAAAGTCGTTGCCAAGGTCATAGTGGTAGCTGATGTTCTTGCGCGCTTGTGTTTTTGAGTTGCGCTGCATCCAGAACCGCATCCGCTCATAAAACCGGATCAGTTTTTGTGCAGGAAACCCATCGTAGATGTGATCAGCCTCATCATGCATAAAATCCATGACCGCCATAAGATCGGGCGTGCTCCACCAGCCATCCATATAGGCCTCGGAAAACCCCATATCGCCTTCGCGCACGGTGCGGGCAAACAGATCGGCGTTATGCACATGCACCTCGGCCACATAGCCCGGTTTGGGGCCCTCTGCCCGAAAATGCCGCCCGTCTGGCAGAATGATATCGACCCGGCCCTTTTGCAAATCGTTGATTTGATCAAAAACGCGTGCAAAATAGCGCGGAAGCCCGGTCTGGCCGTCTGTACTGGTTAAAATCATGCGTCTTCCCGTTGTCTTATCACGTACTGTGGCAGCTTGTCGCAGTCGTGTTTTTACCCAAGTTAACCTTTGATACGTCGAAGTCACGGAAAACGTTTAAAAATAATTGCGCTGACCTTACGGAATTCAGAACCCACGGTTCTGATATGCGTCCAACGCGCGTTTGCGCCCTTCGTCAGCCGGGACGATGGGATCAGGGTAGCGATCCTCTGCTGTCATGCCCCAACTTTGCGGGATCATATCATAATAGGACAAGGCTGTCGCACTTGGGTGTTTTGTCCCTTCTGCGATCCATGCCCTGACGTAGCTGCGGTCCTTATCAAACTTGTCCAACTGCGTGACCGGGTTGAAGACGCGGAAATAAGGTGTTGCATCCGGGCCAGAACCTGCGGACCACTGCCAACCCATCGCGTTACTGCAAGGGTCCCAATCGATCAGGCAGTCGGCGAACCAATTCATCCCGATCTTCCAGTCACAAAGCAAATGTTTGGTTAGATAGGACGCCACAATCATGCGGCCCCGGTTGTGCATGGTCCCCGTCACATACATCTCGCGCATGGCCGCATCGACAAAGCGAATGCCCGTGCGCCCTTGTTTCCAGGCAATCACCTCTGGATGGTCTTCATCCGTGTTCCAAGGGAAAGCATCCCAATCTTCTTTCCAGTTGTCTGTCGTGATGCGCGGCGTGTGAAAGGCCAGATGATAGGCAAACTCGCGCCAGACCAGCTCTTTCAAGAAGGTCTCTGCATCTTCCTTGCCATCATGCAGCGCCCGCCAACCGGCATGCCAGCAGACACGCGGGCTGATTTCGCCATAGGTCAGATTTTCGGACAGACCCGAGGTGCCTTTCACCGCAGGCAGATCACGGTTCTTGACGTAGCTTGCGACTCGCGCGGCGATGAAATCACCCAGCCGGTCCGCAGCCGCCGCCTCTCCCACCGTGCAGTGGGTTTTCAGGATATCTGCACCACGTCGCATCGCCGCGTCCATGTGCCAATCGGCAATATCGTCTGAGGAAGGCCAGCTATCGGGGGCGGGTATCTTCTCTGGGGTTGGCAGGGCCGCTGGCACGTCATTATCGCGCACGGATTTCCACATCGGCGTGTAGACTTTGTAAAAACCACCCGTTTTGGTCTCAACCGTCCAAGGTTCAAACAGCACATGCCCCTGAAAGCTTTGCGCGGTCACGCCATCATCCTTCAAGGCCGCTTTCAAATGCGTATCCCGCGCCCTGCTTTGTGGATCATAGAGGCGCGACCAATAGACGGCCCCTGCCCCGGTTTCCTTCATAAGATCGCGCAGCACCGCTAATGCATCACCGCGACGCAAGATCAGCTGGCTACCCTTTTGCTCAAGCGTTTTGCTGAGCTCTGAGACTGACAGGCCCAGTCGCATTTTGGGTGCGGCCCCCATGCTTTCCGTCAGCTCATCACAGATAAACACAGGGATAACGGGACGGCCCGTCGCACAGGCCGCTGTCAGCGCTTCATGATCACCAAGGCGCAGATCGCGCCGGAACCACATCAGAATAGGGGAATTGCTCATCAGACCTCCGCGCAGGGCGACTTGGCCTGCCTACAAAACCTGATCTAGTGCGCCCATCAGAGCGTCAACCTCATCCCTAGTGGTGTAATGCACAAAACTGACACGCAAGACGCCCTTGGACAAGTCAACACCAACAGCAGACAGTGGTCGCTGCGCATAGAAATCACCACCGCCCGCCATGATACCAAGGGGCACCAGTTGAGACGCCACCTCTTCTGCCTCCACGTCCAGTGCCATCGCAACGGTCGGCGCGCGGCGAGCAGCATCGGCAGGACCGACGAGCCGGACCGAGTTCTTCGCCGTCACATAGTCCAGCAAAGGTTGCAGCAACGCCACCTCATGATCGCGCATCAAATCATGCGATTTGCGCGCCGCGACGGCACCCGCGCCACCCCCATGATGTAGTGACATGGCATCAAAGTAATCCGCCATGCCAGCACTGGCCGCCACCTGCGCGTGGTCCGGCCCCGCAGGCGTGAAACGATAATAAAGGGTATCACCGTTGAAGTGGTGCCCTTGGTTGGGCAGTTCCATCCCCCAGCCTTCGCGGATCACCATGAGCCCTTGATGGGGGCCATAGGTTTTATAGGCGCTGAACAGATAGACATCACAGCCCAGTGCACCGACATCAGGGAACCCATGCGGGGCGTAAGACACCCCATCAACGCAGGTCCGTGCGCCAGCCGCCTTGGCCAGTTGCACAATACCCGCCACATCGTTGATCGCGCCAACCACGTTGGAACAATGCGGAAAGACCACCAGCGCCACATCCTGTTCCAACAGCGTAGCAAGGTCTTCGGGGTTTAATTCGCCCGTTTCAGGATCAACCTGCCACTCCAGAATGCGGATGCCGTCTTCGGCCAAGCGGCGCCAGGGGCCGCTATTGGCTTCGTGATCCTGATTGCTCACGACGATGCTTTGGCCGGGTTTGATCCATTTGCGCGCGGCCTGTGCCAGCACATAGGTGTTCTGAGTGGTTGATGGGCCAAAAGACAACTCATGCGTTTTGACACCCAGCATCTCGGCCAGCCTGCGGCGTGCCTCATCCATCTCTTCCCCACCTAATCGTGAGGCATCGTAAGGAGCGTAAGGTTGCACCTTCCGTTCGGTGTAGAACCGATGCAATCGGTCGATCACCTGACGGCAGGTATAGGACCCACCAGCGTTTTCAAAAAAGGCCTGGCCTTGCAAGTCAGGCACATCAAAAGCGGGGAATTGGGCGCGCACCCATGCGATATCTAAACTCATACGAATATGGATACGAAAAAGGCCCCGATGCGCAAGCACCGGGGCCTTTGTTCAGCTGTTTTCCTGCGATTATTCAGCAGGTGTCGCCATGCTTTCGATCTCGGATGTGGTGGTCGGCACACCAGCCGCCTCACGACGTCCATCGTTGTAGATCGCCTTGATCAAGGCAAAGCACATCATCACCATCACGACAGAGAATGGCAGCGCGCCAATCACCATCGCGGTTTGGATCGCACTTGTACCGCCCGAGATCAGCAAGCCTGCCACAACCAACCCAAGGGCCCCGCCCCAGAACAGGATATGCGGACGCGCCTTTGGCCCTTCATCACCCGCGGCATTGATCGTATTCACAATCAGCACGGCAGAGTCAGCTGAGGTCACAAGGAAGGTCATCAGCAAGACAACGATCATGACCGCCATACCCCAGGCCAGTGCCTGGCTGATGGGTGACAACATGAATTCGGTCATCGCAAAGATCTTGTCGCCATTGGCCGCATCAAGGATCAACCCATTCGCATTGCCATTCAGTTCAAGATCAACTGCGGTGCCGCCAGCCCATGCGAACCAGACAAAGCACATCAGCGATGGCACGATCATCGCGCCCAGCACGAATTCACGGATGCTCCGACCGCGTGAAATACGCGCCAGGAACAGACCCACGAATGGGGCAAAGGCAATCCACCATGCCCAGTAGAACACAGGCCACCAGCCCTGCCACTGCGCCAAGAGGAAGGCTTCGGAGCCTTCGACACCGTCTGATTTATAGACGTTGAAGCTTAGCCAAGGCAGTTGAATCAGATAGTCCCAGATGCCCACAAAGAAGGCTGTAGCGCCAAACCATGTCGCGCCGAATAGGATAAAGAAGCTCAACAAGACGATCGACAGTGTCATATTGATGTTCGACAGCCATTTGATGCCTTTGCCGACGCCCGATAGCGCCGATAGGGTCGAGGCCCCCATGATGACAAGCAAAGCGACGATAATACCCAGCGTCGTTGCTGATCCATCTGGCAGTGCCAAACCACCAATACCGATCCGTGTCAGACCGGCAACAAACTGTTCCACGCCAAAGCCAAGTGTTTGTGCCACACCCAGAATGGTCGCCACAACGGCCACAATATCGATCACATGACCCACGCCACCGGACAAAGACTTGCCAAACAGCGGTGTTAAGGAAGACCGGATCGTCAGCGGCAACCCGCGACGATAGCTAAAGAATGCCAGCGCAAGCCCAGCAACCGCATAGCAGGCCCAGGCGCCAAGTCCCCAGTGCAGGTAAGACCAGACATAAGCGGTACGCACATTGTCAGCTTCCAGCGCAGTTGTCACACCCTGAATGACCGAAGGGTTGTTTTTGAAGTGGGCCACAGGCTCGGCCACGGCCCATGTCAGCATGCCGACACCGATACCGGCGCCAAACATCATCGAGAACCACGAGAAATTCGAAAATTCCGGCTTCTCACCCGGTTGACCCAGATTAAGCCGCCCTGCGGTCGGCCAAAGGGCCAAACCCAGACAGACAATCACAAAGAAGGTGACCGTCCAAATATACCAGGATGCAAAGTTATTCAGGATTACTGCGTTCCACGCGCCCAGAACTTCGCCCGCCCATTCCGGCCAGACAATCGCCCAGACAACGAGGACGCTGATGATGATTTTACTGATGACCGTCACATTGACGCTGAACCCACGATAAAAACCGACATCGGCGGTCTTAATCGGAAGTTCCGATAAAGGTGGTTTAGGTGCCATGATTGTTTCCCTGTTGGCTAATTATTATCCAGCCACGGTACACCAGATCATGCGGTTCCCAAACCACTAAACGCCTGGATTGTCATGAAAACGACATAATTTTGTACGCCGCAGCGCAGCAATTTAGCCTTATTTTAAAGAAAAAAAGTCGTCACTCCGCAGAGGAAGCGACGACTCGAATCATTCGTTTGCGACAATGCGCGTCAGGCGTTCACATCAACCACAACACGCCCCTTCACCTGGCCCTTCAGAATATCGCTGCCCAAGCCCGGCAAGTCGGACAAAACCGCTGGCTGGATCATTGCCTCCAGCTTATCCATCGGCAGATCCTTGGCGATCCGCGCCCAGGCGCGCACCCGGTTGTCATAAGGCTGCATCACACTGTCGATGCCCAATAGGTTCACACCGCGCAACAGGAAGGGAATGACGGATGCGGGCATGCCTGCCCCCCCGGCCAGACCCACGGCAGAGACGGATGCCCCATATTTCATTTGCCCCAAGACACGGGCCAGCATTTCGCCACCCACCGCATCAACACAACCGCCCCATGTTTCCGCCTCAAGCGGACGACGGGTGATTTCATTCAGCTCCTCGCGGGGCACAATCTGTGACGCGCCAAGTGATGTCAGATAATCGGCCGTCTCTGGACGGCCCGTCACACCCGCAACCTCATGGCCCAGATTGGCCAAGATCGCCGTTGCGACCGACCCCACGCCACCTGCGGCACCTGTCACCAGCACAGGACCATCCTTGATCCCATGATCCTCAAGCGCCATGACTGCCAGCATTGCCGTAAAACCAGCCGTCCCAACGGCCATCGCCTGCCGGGTATCCAGCCCATCGGGCAGTGGAACCAGCCAATCGGCTTTGACGCGCGCCTTTTGGCTGTAGCCACCCCAATAAGCCTCGCCCACGCGCCAGCCGGTCAGCACAACCTTGTCGCCAGCTTTGTAGCGCGCATCATCCGAGGCTTCGACGGTCCCTGCCATATCGATGCCCGGCACATGAGGGTAGTTGCGCACCAGACCGCCACCGGGGCCAATGCAAAGGCCATCTTTATAGTTCACGGTCGAATACTCAACAGCGACGGTCACATCGCCTGCTGGCAGTTGATCCAATGACAGCTCTTGCACCGACGCGCTGGTCTTTCCCTCATCGTCCTTTTCAACCATCAAAGCCTTAAACATCTTTCTTCCTCTCATGTGGGGCGCATTACCCCTTATTTTCCATGTCCTATCAAACTTCCGCCAGAGGCTCCGACGGCGCGTCAGGACTTAAATCCAAAAACTCTCATGCACTGTTGCGGTCATCGGACCGGTTTGGGTGTGTATCTCAACTTGCGTGCCTTCATCCCAATGCGTCATCCGCACCATACCGATAGCGACGTTGGTCTTATAGTCCGGTGATTTCGCGGCAGAGGTCACCTGCCCGACCCGTTTTCCTTTGGCGATGATTGGCCAGACCTGATCGCAGACAGGCATGTCCCCATCAATCGCGATGGCCCGAATTTGCTGGGTTGGCCCTTCCTTGGCCACGCGCAACAGCGCATCGCGACCCACACAGCCAATCGCCGTCTGCACGGAACAAAACCGTCCCAAACCACATTCATGCGGCGTGTTTTCACGGGTCATGTCATTGCCATAAGACAGCAACCCCCCTTCAATCCGTTCAATCAGGTTTGGACAGCCGGCATAGACATCCATATCCTTGCCTGCCTCGAACAGCGCGTTCCACAGTGGCATCCCGTTTTTGAAGCCATCGACATAAATCTCAAACCCGCCTTGCTTGGAATAGCCTGATCGGGCGACAGCCATGCTGACACCCTGAAAATCAAACCAACCAAAGCGGAAGAATTTGATCGCCCGCACGGCATCGCCAAAGACACGCGCCATCAGATCCTCGGCCAGTGGCCCCTGTACCGCCAAGGGTGAGACATCAGGCTCATCCACCAACACATCCAGACGGTAGCCATAGGCCAGCGCTTTGACCCAAAACAGCAGATCACTGTCGGCAATGGAAATCCACCAGCGGTCCTCTGACAGTTTGAGTGCAACAGGATCGTTCAACATGCCCCCTGTTTCATCCACGATGGGGACATAAAAGCACTGGCCGGGCATCATGCCGCGCAGGTCGCGAGGTGTCAGCATTTGCATCAAGCGGGCAGCATCAGGACCGCGCAGTTCCACCTGCCGTTCCACGGACACATCCCAGACCTGCACGGCTGTTTTCAGGTGGTGATAATCCTCTTCCACGCTGCGAAACACCGTGGGCAACAGCATGTGGTTATAGACAGTATACCCTTTCACGCCTGCGGCTTCGACACCGTCGGTAAAGGGGGTACGCCGGATACGGCGCGAGGGTGCAATCACAGCCATGGCTAGTCCTCAGGCATGAAGGGTAGGTCAGTATCGTTCGGTTTGAGCCCCATCGCCGTCAGCATCGCATGGACCTGACCACGGTGGTGGGTTTGGTGGTTAAACAGCTGTACGACGCAAAGGCCCATGGGTTTGGACATTTCATCGCCCGACAAAGCCGCGGTCCAAGTCAGATCACCGGTCAGATCAATGGCGCTGACACTTTGGGCCCAAAGGCTGATGCGGGCATCCATCCGAAACCGCTCTGCCGCCCAAACGGCTGGTGTCGGTGTCATCTCAAGATGCTCTTTGGGTGGCACGTCAGGCCCTGCACCGCCATCAAAGCGGCTGATCCAGGTCGCATCGCCCCAAAGCACATGGTTCAGCGTGCCCATGATCGACCCAAAGAATGCACCACGGTCGCGGTATAACTCTTCCCGCGCAATCGTCGGGATCATTTCGCGCAGGCCCTTGTTTTGCCAGGCATTATAGCGCGCCATCATTTGACAGTACGCTGGCGTGATCACGGCTTGGGCCCTTTCCAGTCAATCGGGCAAATCTCGGCTGATTTACCGCCAAAGTCCCAGACGCGGCCGTAGTCGCGGACCTTTGACTTGGTGCCAGCAGCGGCGATAATATCCGGACCCATCCAGTATTTGGAGTTGCTAACCATGACCGGGTGATCGGGACTTGCGCCTTTCATCATCTCAATCTCTCCTTGGATTTTCCGGCCGATGTAGATGCCGCGCTTGGTGCCCTCGCGGACGATCTCGACCTTCTCTCGCTCGGCCCCGATAATCTCGGACACCAGCATGGTGAAAAGGCCGGTCGTGCCACCAGCAGCACCGCTGAAGATTTTCAGGATGCCGTTGTAAGCCTTCTGGGTAGATCGTTCATCGACGTAGGCTGCAACCTTCCAATTCCCTTCGGCCATACGCCCCGGAATATCAACCAACAGGCCAACATTCAGACCGCCGAGGTCCTCGCCCTCAAAATGCCCTTCATCAATGGCGATCGCCATCCATGCGTGACAGTGGCCTTCGGTTGGGGGATGCGCACCAAGGCTGACGACGCAGGGACAAAAGACCGTGCAAGAGCAGTTCAAAAACAGCTCACCTTTGATGGCCCATTCGGTTGGCTTCATCTTGCGGCGCAGCGGGTTGCTTTCCATGCGCTGGTCAATGCGTTGCGAGATCGGCAAACGATCCGCAGGTACGCGCGTTTTACTTTCAGCCATAATGCGTCCCTTTCTTTAAAAGACTGCCAAAGCCAGACCGGCGGCAATCAGCACCACCCCGGTCGGTTTGATAATGCGGTGCCCAATGTCAGGCAGTTTTTCGAAAACCATCAACAGCGTGGCAAGGCCCATCCAGGCCAGGCTCATCACGCCGCCAACAAAGCCGAGGGCCATAAAGCCCCAGCAACACACAACACAAAAGGCACCCAGACCCAGCCCCATGCGCAAACCGCCGAGAAAGCCGGTTTTCCAATGGCCTAAGAAATAGGTCATCGGCGCATGACAGACGCCATGGCAGACTTCTTTCACGCGGGTGAACTGGAAGGCGCCCACGACGATCAAAAGCCCGGCCGACAGCCAGATAGGCCCGATGCCCAGCATATTGATGACGCCCCCGAACAGAAGTGCCAATTGCACCGCAGTGATGAGGGCAGCAAAAACTACCCAAACGATGAAATACCCCAGCAGGACACCCAGCCACCCGGCGCGCGTGCCATCGGCACTGACCATCAAGTTTTCATAGGTGGTCAGCGTTGGCACCAATGTCGGCAGCATCATCGCGGCCATCATAATGGCCCACATCGCAAAAAGCGGACCAAAACGGGCCATCGGCATATCCATCGGCATGCGCGGGTCCATATCGGCCATCGCCTGACCCATCGGTCCAGGACGGCCCAGCAGATCAAGGTCCATACCCATCGCCATGGCATACATCATCCACCATGCCAAAAGGATCGCCCCGAAGAACGCCAACCACAGCGATGACCTGACCAAATGTGGCAAAGACGTCCTCCCGAAACGGTCCTATGCGACTCAAGACTTGCGCAATGATATGTCAGACGTTTAATTGTCTGACAAATGAAAATTGACCCCAAGAACCCCGCTGACCTGTCTGCCCAAATCGCCAAGGCTATTCGCGATGCGATTATCTGTGGTGACCTGCCCGTTGATGAACGCCTGCCATCCGAGGCAGAACTGGCTGACCAGTTCGAGGTCTCGCGGCCCACGGTGCGCGAAGCGTTGAAACGGCTGGCCGCACAATCGCTGATCCGCACGCAGCGCGGGGCGACCGGCGGGGCCTTTGTAAACAGGCTGAAGTTCGAGGATGCTTACGGCCAGCAGATCACGACATCGACACTGCTTTTGTCAATGAACGCGATCAGCTTTGCGACCGCCTGCGAGGCGCGCTACGCGCTGGAGCGGGCCTGCGCGCCGCTGTCTGCGACCCGCCGTACTGCCGATCATCTCGCCACCATGCGGGCTGAGGCACACCGGCAAAGCCAACCGGGGCTGACGGATGAGGCGTTTTGTGCATCCGACGTCGCCTTTCACCGCGCCTTGGTCGATGCGGCAGGCAATCCAGTCTTGTCCTACCAACTGGCAGGGGCGGTTGAAGCGATGCAGCCCCTGATGAATATGATCACCTTCAGTGCGCGGTCGCGTGAGAAAATCGTGGCCCTGCACAGTAGCATTGCCGATGCGTTAGAGGCACAGGATGCGCAGGCAGCTGACCAGCATTTGGCGGCATTGGCCGCCTACACACAAGAGCTGGCACAGGGTGTGATCGCGGAACGACAAGCCAAGCGCGGTTAAGGTAAGGTGGATCATGATCCACCTTACGAGCTGCGCCCGTGGCACCTTGCTTGACCTTTCAAAGAAAACCAAACAACACGGCGTTGTGATGCAACTGCGGCAATTGTGCTGATGTGCTTGACCGCATAACCAGATAAATGTCGCAACACCGGACGCATAGACCACCGCAGGAGGCATGATGAAAGCCGTTATCTTTGGATCAACTACGCTTGCCGCAGCAGCGGCGCTGGGTATCTATGCGTGGCAATCCCAAAACGCGGCACCCCACCCTTGCGGTGATACATCTGTTGCCGGTAGCGCGATTGGCGGCCCTTTCGAACTAGTCTCTGAGACGGGGGAAACCGTTACAGATGTCGATGTGATCACCAAACCGACCTTGGTTTATTTCGGCTATACATTCTGCCCTGATGTCTGCCCGCTTGATACCGCCCGCAACGCGCAGGCCGCATATATGTTGGAAGAGCAAGGGCTAGAGCTAGGCACCGTCTTTATCACCGTCGATCCGCCACGTGATACGGTGGAGGTCGTGCGCGATTTCACAGATAATTTCCACGAAGACATGATCGGGCTGACCGGCACGCCAGAGCAGATCAAGGTCGCCAGCCAGGCCTATAAGACATACTACCGCGCGCAGGCCGGTGACCCCGATTACTATCTGGTCGATCACTCGACCCAGACCTATCTGATGTTTCCCGAAACAGGGTTCAAAGCCTTTTTCCGCCGCGATAGCACGCCTGAACAAGTGGCCGAGGTTTCGGCCTGCTTTATCAACCAGCTGAGTTAAAGAAAATCGCACTATTTGATCTAGGTCAAGAAACCCCCTGCGACATTCTGTCAAGTCGGGGGGATGAAACATATTGATCAGCTTCGCCGTCTTGGGCTTTTTGACGCCCGCGTGCCCCGTTATACCAGCTATCCACCTGCGACGGCCTTCATTCAACAAATCGATCACACGTTTCAGGCGAACTGTCTGAAGGCGCTTGATCCGGCCGCACCCGTGTCAGTCTATATTCATGTACCGTTTTGCGAACGGCTTTGTTTGTTTTGTGCCTGCCGCACGCAAGGCACAACAACGCTAAATCCGGTGATCCACTATCTGGACATTGTCAAAGAAGAACTGGAGATCTTACGCGCCACATTGCCTGCCGGCGTGACGATGGGCCAGATGCATTGGGGTGGTGGCACCCCGACGATCCTGACGCCTGACATGATCCGCGATCTGGCACAGGCAGTTTACGATGTAATCCCCCCTGCCCCTGATTGCAGTTTCTCGGTCGAGATTGACCCAACACTTGTGGATGAAGACAAAATCGCAGCGCTGGCCGACATGGGTATGACGCGCGCCAGCATCGGTATTCAGGACTTCGCGGCCGATGTTCAGGAAGCAATCGGACGCAAACAGGATTTTGCCACTACCCGCGCTTGTGTGACCAGCCTGCGCAACGCTGGTATCACTTCGCTGAATACCGATCTGGTCTATGGCCTGCCACATCAGACCCCTGCCAAACTCGCGAACACTATTGCCAAGGTCCGCGCGCTGAACCCTGATCGCATCGCCCTTTTCGGCTATGCCCATGTGCCGACATTTTCGAAACGACAGAACCTCATCCCGGAAGAGGCATTGCCCGATGACGAAGCGCGCTGCCAACTGGCGCAACAGGCTGGCCTCGCCTTTATGGGCAGTGGCTATCAACAGATCGGTATTGATCATTTTGCCAAGCCCGACGACAGTTTGACAAATGCCGCGAACACCGGCCACTTGCGCCGCAACTTTCAAGGTTACACAGATGATACCTGCGGGACATTGATCGGCATCGGCGCCTCATCTATCTCGCAGTTTGCACAAGGCTATGTTCAAAACGCCTCGGCCACCGGTGCCTATATCGAGCGTATCAAGGCCGGGCAGCTGTCAGGCTACCGCGGGCATGCGATGTCGGATGATGACCGGCTCCGCGCAGATGTGATCAATATGCTGATGTGCGATTTCGAGATCGACCTGCAGAAGCTGAGCGTCGGACATAGCAATGCGCGTGATCTTTGGCCGGTGCATAATGCTATTCTTGAAGAGTTTGGCGAATTTGTCGTGATCACGGAACAAAAGCTGCGGATCAAACAAGCCGGGCGTCCACTGGCCCGTATCATTGCCCAATGCTATGACAGTTATGGCTTTATCGCCGCGCAATATTCACAAGCATCATAGGCTGGCATTGAATTTGCCGGCCTTAGGGTCACCTTTAGGCGGGCAAAGCAAAGGGCCCTTCTATGGACATTCTCAACATCATCTTCGCGCTGCTAAGCATTGGCTTGGGCTGCTTTGGCTGGTTGGCACCCCGTTATACCCTCGGCGCGCTGGATTTGCAGATGGGCGAAACCACGATGGGCATGTCCGAAGTGCGCGCCTCGGTTGGTTGCCTTTTTGTGGGGATGGGAGTTGGCGCGCTCTGGCTGGGCACGCCAGAAGGCTATGTCATGCTAGGATTTTGCTGGTGCGGTGCTGCGGCGGGGCGGCTGACGTCGCTTCTCATAGACGGAAAATCACAAAAGAAATGGGTCTATTTTGTTGTCGAAGCTGCCGTCGGCATTCCGGCTGTGCTTCTAAACCTCTAGCTCGCACACACACTTAACGATGGTGCCCCATGCGCCCACTGGGTCGCAGGTCAGGTCATCGTGGCTTGATTTTGCAGAACCAAGCCACGCACCGCTTTACTGGTTTTCACGCACTGCTGTTGCCACAACGCGATACAGATCGCGCGCAGGAAGACCCAAGGCGTCTTTTTCGTTAATCCAGGCAATAACCGAAGGCCCGGCGACCTCGGAGTTGATCGCGCCGATAATTTCATCGTTAATCGTCAACTGAATGATGTTCTCATCGGCCAGCGTCTTTTCCCAAGCCGCCATTGTTGAATTGGTGTAATTGTCGATGAAGTGATCCAAGGCCTCTTCAACAGATGATAGCAGCGCAACCCGGTTTGAGGCCGAAAGCGCGTTCAACGCATCTGTGTTCATCACAACAGGGCAGTTTGCAGTACCTGGGTTCAGGTTGCTGGTCCACCACAGCGCGTTTTCGATGGTGTTGAAAGACATATGCGCATGCGGTGCAAAGGCGACCGCATTGATTTCGCCGTTACTCAACGCCTCATTCACCTGTGGGGCCGGAATATTGACGGTTGCAGCACCCATGGCCTGAATTGCAGTGCCAGTCCCACCAGTCGCACGGACGGTCAAATCCTGGAATGCTGCAAAGCTTGTTGGCGGCGAGCCGACGCCAATAATGTTATACTGCGGCTGCGGCGTAGGTAGGATGACGGTGGCATTCCAACGCGCCAGATCCGCGATCACAGCTGGGTGTTCATAGACCGCCTTTTGTACCGCAAGTTCCTGTTCCAGCGATCCGATGCCCAGGAATGGCAGTTCCAGAACGGTGATCGATGGGTTTTTCTCGGGGTGGTAGCCTGCGCAGAATTGCGCCATTTCAAACGTGCCTGCAGCAATGCCATCAAGGTTTTCACGGCTGGGTGCAAGCCCGCCATATGACAGGTTCAGGGTAAAGGCGCCCGCAGTCTTTTCGTCAACAAGTTCGGCCAGTTTTTCGACATGTTCTGTGAAGGCACGACGCTGCCCCCACAAAGAGACGTCCCACACAACAGGACCCTCAGCCGAGACAAGGCTTGGGCAGGCATCACCAATACACTCAATATCGTCGCCGCGGATATTCAACAAGCCGAGGGCGGTATCCACCTGATAGACATTGTCAGTGAATGACACGAAGTTACCGGTGACGTTGACAGTATTCGAGTTAATCGACCGCAGTGTGATTTCCTGGCTGCTTGCCTGTAGCGGAGCGAGTACGGCCGTGCTGAGTGAAAACGCTGCGATCAACGATCGCGCACCAACACCTTGGTTGATTTTCTTGATCATGAGAAGTCCGATCCAATTTAAGCCGGCCCGTTTTTGCAGAGCCCAGAACAAAAGTGACATCGACAGATTTGTTGCCGATTTAATTACAATCCCCTCAAAGCCCACAAATTGGGCAAATGTGTGGATAAACGCGATCAAAAATGCGTCGTCTGCCGATGGAGTGACAGTGTCACGCGAACGCCCTGCCCCTTGCGCCGCCAAGCTTAGTTTCTTATTATCAAACAGTCTCTCGGGACTATGGACATAAACGCGCTCGTAATAAGCGGATCGGACCCGGGGGCGGTACCCGGCGGCTCCACCAAACACCCTTCATTTGGGGGCTATGGGGCCGAAACAGGATCGACGAACGTCTAAAGGGGTTTGCTTTGTCTCGGTGAGATACCACCGTTATCGGTTCAAACAAGCTAGTTGCAAATGACAACAAAGCACCGATGGCACTCGCAGCTTAAGCTGTGCGTAATATCGAAATCTAACTCCTTAGGTTTTGCGACCTAAGGCGGGGTTCGCAGGTACCTGGCAACAGAAACCTGCACTTCACCACAAATTCGATGGATTTTTTCGGACCACCCCCTAGGTTGATGCGGAATGACTTGCACCGAAAGTTTGGACGCTTCTTTATGCTACGACTCGCATTAGCATCTTTGATCGGATTTTCGCCAGTAGCCGCGAAAGCCTGCGACACGGCGCTAATCTTGACCATGGATGTATCCAACTCCATCGACTCCGCCGAATATCGACTGCAGACAGATGGATTGGCCGATGCGCTGCGCGATCCAGAAATTATCGAAACGATGGTTGCCGGCGAAAACTATCTGACTGTCGTGCAATGGTCGGGCGTCGACAAGCAAACTGTCTCAATCCCCTGGACGCAGATGCGCACCGCCCTGGATGTTGAGGCTTTCGCCCAAAAGTCGCGCTTAATGGAACGCGCCTTTATCTTGTCGGATACAGCACCGGCCGAGGCGATCTATTTCTCGCTCGGCCTGTTTGATCAGGTTTCAGAGTGTAACCGCCGGGTCATCGATGTGTCAGGCGATGGCACACCCAACGGTGGGTCAGACGTGCGCGCGGCGCGCAATGCCGCCGAACGTGCAGGTGTCACAATCAACGGCATCGCGATTGAATCAATGGGTCTGGCGATCACAAATTTCTTTCGTGGCTCAGTTATCACCCGCGACGGGTTCGTCATGACCGCCCGCACGCATCGTGAATACCCCGAAACAATCAAGGCCAAGATCCTGCGTGAGATCAGCCGCATTTTTGGTTAGCCGCATGAGTTTCTGTGCCATCACCTCTGCAGCTATCGGCCCTATCCGATACGCCCCCTTTCAACCGACATCGAATCCCTTATTGTAGGGTCACCTCATTTGGAGATTTGCACTGTGACCAGCACGATCGACTATGGAAATCTGATGCATCGCGCCATGCGCGGTCTTATTCAGGAAGTACTGACGGATGTGCAACAGGACGGGCTGCCAGGGGATCACCACTTCTTTGTGACATTTGACACAATGCACCCTGATGCCGAAATTGCTGATTGGCTGTCTGACCGCTATCCCGGCGAAATGACCGTCGTCATCCAGCATTGGTTCGATAATCTAGAGGTCACGAACGAAGGGTTCAGCATCACCCTGAACTTCGGGGACAACCCTGAAACGCTTTATATCCCCTATGATGCGATCAAGACCTTTGTTGATCCATCGGTGGAGTTCGGACTGCGGTTCGAAACCCAGGATGAGGACGAAGACACCACACCAGCAGAGGTCGAAGAGGCCCCAATGGAAGAAATGGTTGAGCCGGAAGAGGCCGACACGGACACCCCGAAAGAGGCTGACGTAGTCAGCCTGGATCAGTTCCGCAAATAATCAAAACCCCCATGTGATCAGCCTTGCTGCGCGATTGCGATATTGCGAATTGCCCCCCTGCTGCCTATAGGTCAATGCGACTGAACCACGAGGGATCACCATGACCGATACACGCACAGAAACCGACAGCTTTGGCCCGCTCGAGGTCCCTTCCGATCGGTATTGGGGCGCGCAAACCCAACGTTCGATCATGAACTTTCCAATCGGCTGGGAAAAGCAGCCGGTGGCGATTGTGCGCGGCCTTGGTGTGATCAAACAGGCCTGTGCGATGGCCAACAAAGAACGTGGCAAACTGGATGCAGAACTTGCTGATGCGATGATTGCAGCCGCGGCAGAAGTGGTTGCAGGCAAGTTGGATGATCACTTTCCGCTGGTCGTTTGGCAAACTGGCTCTGGCACGCAATCGAATATGAACGCCAACGAGGTGATTTCGAACCGCGCGATTGAAATCCTTGGCGGTACAATTGGGTCCAAAGACCCGGTGCACCCCAATGATCACTGCAATATGGGCCAATCGTCCAACGACACATTCCCTACTGCCATGCATATCGCCGTCGCAATGACCGCCCATGATGTGCTTTTGCCCGGCCTTGCAAAACTGCATGCAGCTCTGGAACAAAAGCAGGCGGAGTTCAAAGACATCATCAAAATCGGTCGTACCCATACGATGGACGCGACACCGCTGACATTAGGGCAAGAATTCTCCGGCTACACCCATCAGGTGGCGATGGGCATCCGCCGGGTCAAAGCTGCCCTGCCCGCCATCTATGAATTGGCCCAAGGGGGTACAGCTGTTGGCACCGGGTTGAATACGCCCAAAGGCTGGGGTGAAACCGTTGCGGCCAATATGGCCGAAATTACTGGCCTGCCTTTCGTGACAGCACCCAATAAGTTCGAAGCTTTGGCCGCCCATGACGCGCTGGTTGAAATGTCCGGTGCGCTGAAAACAGTTGCCGCCAGCCTTTACAAGATCGCCGCAGATATCCGCATGCTGGGCTCTGGCCCGCGTTGTGGTTTAGGCGAATTGATGCTGCCTGAAAACGAACCCGGCTCGTCCATCATGCCGGGCAAGGTGAACCCCACGCAGGTGGAGGCGATGACACAGGTCTGCGCCCATGTGATGGGCAATGACGCCGCCGTTGGTTTTGCCGGATCACAGGGGCATTTTGAACTGAACGTCATGAAGCCAATGATGGCCTATAACGTGTTGCAATCTATGCAGCTTTTGGGCGACGTCTGTGGCACTTTCACCGACAATTGTGTCGCTGGCATCAAGGCTGATGAG
>JBCAZI010000007.1:0-58307 GCA_038533095.1 Pseudomonadota bacterium | reverse complement strand
AACAGGGTATCTTGGCCAGAGCCGAGCGTAACTTCAATTGTCTCGTTACTGCGCGTCTCGACAAGATCATCGCCGCTGCCTGCATCAACTGTCACGTTGTTGCCAACCAGCAGGTAATCGGCACCCGCGCCGCCGAGCAGGGTGACGTCACCATCCTCGACATTAAAGACCTCGGCGCGATCATCGCCTGCACCCATGTCGATAAAGACGGTGGCGCTTGCTGTTTCGAACACTTCATTGCTGCCACTGGTCAGTGTGTCATTGCCGTCGCCTGCATCAATCGTCAGATCGTAAGTGACCACCGACCCATTCTCGCCGGTCAGGGTATACTGGAAAAAGATCGTGTCGTCCTCGGTGCCCGCGTCAATCACATCAGTGACGGATAGATTATCGCCTGTGTTCACGAACTCACCATTGCGCGATGTAATTCGGTCCTCACCTTGACCACCGGTCATGATGTCAGAGCCTGCATCGCCAATCAACGTGTCATTGCCATCGCCACCATCAAGCTCATCGTTGCCCTCTCGGCCGCGCAGCGTGTCGTTCCCGGAACCACCAAGCAGCCGGTCGTTCCCAAAGCCGCCATCCAAATTGTCATTGCCGGCCCCGCCGTCCAGCAGGTCATCACCGGCCAGCCCGGTCAGCGTGTCCGATCCACCAAGACCTGATAGATCGTCAGGCCCGCCCGTCCCTTCAAGGACATTGTTCCCGGAGTCGCCGACAAGGGTAATCCCCGGCAATGGTGGTTGACTACCATCAAGAGGGAAGGCAGGCGTGAAGTTGTCAATGGTCAGATCGCCCAGCAGTGTATTTTGGAACTCAATGCTGGTTTGAAAGCTGTCACCACCGCCGTTCTGGTCAATTTGCAACAAGACAGAGCTGCCTGACTGGATCAGCTGCATATCGCCCGACCCGAACGGGTTTACCGCACCATCCCAGTTCTGCAAACGATTCAGGAGGCCTGATATGTCAATCAAATCGCCACCAGCACCTGCCTCAAAGTCGGTGATCACAACCACACCGCTGCTTTCCGTGAACAGGGTATCTTGGCCAGAGCCGAGCGTAACTTCAATTGTCTCGTTACTGCGCGTCTCGACAAGATCATCGCCGCTGCCTGCGTCGACCGTGACGTTGTTGCCCACCAAAATGTAGTCAGCGCCGCCGCCGCCAAGAATGGTGACGTCACCATCCTCGACATTAAAGACCTCGGCGCTGTCGTCACCTTCGCCCATATCGATAAAGACGGTGGCGCTTGCTGTTCCAAACACTTCATTATTGTCACTGGTCAACGTGTCATTGCCGTCGCCTGCATCAATCGTCAGATCATAGGTCAGCACGGACCCATTGTCCCCATTTACAAAGTACTGAAAAAAGATCGTGTCGTCTTCGGTGCCCGCATCAATCACATCACTGACGGACAAATTGGCACCGGTGTTTAGAAACATGAAATTGTCAGATATGATCCGATCTGCACCCTGACCCCCTATCATCGTGTCAGAACCATCATCACCAATCAGCGTGTCAACTCCATCGCCACCATCAAGCTCGTCATCGCCGTCATCACCGCGCAGCGTATCGTTCCCAGAACCACCCAGGAGCCGGTCGTTCCCAACGCCGCCATTCAAACTGTCATTTCCGGCCCCGCCATCCAGCAAGTCATCCCCCGCCAGGCCGTTCAGCGTGTCCGAGCCGCCAAGGCCAGACAGGTCATCGGGACCACCCGTTCCTTCCAAGACGTTGCTATTTTCGTCGCCAACAAGGGTAATCCCCGGCATTGGCGGTTCGCTACCATCAAGAGGGAAGGAAGGCGTGAAATTTTCGACGGTCAGGTCGCTCAGCAACGTATTCTGGAACTCGATCCGTGTCACGAATTCGTCTCCACCACCGTTGCGGTCAGTTTGTAAAAGCACAGAGCTGCCCGATTGGATGATCTGCATGTCTCCGGATCCAAAGGGGTTCGATGCACCATCCCAATTCAGCAACCCGTTCAGCAGGCTTGATATGTCAACCAAGTCCCCGCCAGCACCTGCCTCAAAGTCGGTGATGACGACCACACCGCTGGATTCCGTAAACAGGGTATCTTGGCCAGAGCCGAGCGTAACTTCAATTGTCTCGTTACTGCGCGTCTCGACAAGATCATCGCCGCTGCCTGCATCAACTGTCACGTTGTTGCCAACCAGCAGGTAATCGGCACCCGCGCCGCCGAGCAGGGTGACGTCACCATCCTCGACATTAAAGACCTCGGCGCGATCATCGCCTGCACCCATGTCGATATCGACCCTTGCGGCGCCGTCGTCAAATACCTCGCCGTAGTTGCCTGTCACAACGTCATTGCCGCCGCCCGCATCAATGGACAAAGTATACTCAACGAAAGAGCCGTTCTCGCCTGTCAGCGTGTATTCAAAGAAAATGGTGTCATTCTCGGAACCAGAATCGATGACATCGACCACAGTGTCGGAAGTGCCGTCGTTTCGAAAAATGCCTTCGCGTGAAACAATCCGGTCCTCACCCTGCCCCCCAATCATGATATCGGAGCCGTCACCACCGATCAGCGTGTCGTCACCGTCCCCGCCATCAAGCGCATCATCACCGTCGTCTCCACGCAACGTATCATTCCCAAAACCGCCCAGCAGCTGATCGCTACCAACGCCACCATCCAGATTGTCATTGCCTGTTCCGCCAAGAACAAGGTCATTTCCAATGCCGGCATTTACCGTATCGTTGCCGCCAAGCGCATTGATCGCGTCAGATTGAATGGTGCCCTCAATCGTTTCGCCTGCGTCAGTGCCATTGATCCCACCGTCGGTGTCACCAACATCTTGGGCCGCTGCTGTAATCGCGGCATCTAGTGCGGCACCGGTGTAATCATTTGCTACGTCATTAATCGCAGCAGCCGTGCCAATGGCACCAGCCGCTTGAAGCGCATCTGCCACTTCCCCTTGGGCAACGATATTGACCTGGGCAATTCCTGTTAGCAGGCCCTGGCCACTGCTGCCCGTTGCAGCGGCGTCAGCGGCAAGGTTGATTTCTGCGATGATCTGCGCCGCAGCGCTGGAAATATCCGCAACATTCGCGCCGGTTGCTGATGCGGTGTCGATAAGAACTTGTTCGATGACCGCCGGATCACCCAGATCAAGCGCACTGCCGTCAGTTAGGTTTGCGAGAATGGCCAGTGTCGCTTCTTGTGCGTCTTGGGCATTTGCCGGGCCCGTTCCAGCCAAGAGCTTCGACACAAGTATGATCGTGTTTTGCAGTTGCGTGATCCCACGCATGAGGTCGGCACCGACCGGGTCTGCGTCTAGCACTGCCTTTACAGGATCAGTTGCCAAAACATCGGTGCTACCCGGCAAACCAATGCTTGCAACAACCTGCGTTGTCGCATCCGCCAGACTTGTGCCGTTCTCTTCTATATGAGCGACAATCAAAGTGCTGATGGCCGTAATGACACTGGCGCCCTCGGGCGCGCGAAGTGTGCCCTCAAACGCAAGCCCAGATGAGATATCAATGCCGCCCGTCGCGATCAGGATACCAACTGGGTCCTCCAGCGCGTAAGCACCCGAGCTATCTGTAACTGTGGAAACCTCACCCTCATCCAACAGGCCATTTCCGTTTGCATCTGCAAACACAGTCGCCCCCAGAATGTAGCCATCGACTACCACACCTTCGACCACGGTCGGTCCGTCGTCAGCGCCCTCAACCGACACCACGATTTCGGCTGTATCTGAACCACCGTTGCCATCCTCAAGTGTCACCGTGAACGTAAACGCGACTTGCTGGTCAGGATCGAGGTAATCAAAGAGTTGATCCTCGGCCGCAAAAGACCATGCAACAGCACCCGTTTCACCAGCCGTTCGCGATACATCGCCAATAGAAAGCAGCCCCGAGAGATCAAGGTCGTCCGGCAATCCATCGACATCGCCACTGACAGTGAGGTCGGTCACATTGGCGGTATATGCCGTGTCATTCGTATCAGAATCTGTAAAGGAAACTATGCCCTCCGCAGATAGGAGTTCGGACGAACCGCTTGTATCTTCAAGCTCAGAGAGGATCGCACCGACATCCGCGCTGAAGGTGGGGGCATCGTTTGTACCAGTCACCGTGACTGTGACGGTGTTTGTCACAGATGCACCATGGCTGTCTGCTGCACTGATCTCGATCTGTACATCACGTGTTTCACCCAAGGCGAGGTCCTGAAAATCGCTACCCGAATCAAAGGTAAGCACTGTCCCATCGATCGTCGCGGTCCCCTCGGACGGGGCTATTCCAATCATATAGTTCAGCGTCGTTCCGTCATTATCTGCGTCGACATCATCACCCAGTGTCGCAAGATCAATCTGTGCTGTTGGCCCGTCTTCCTGCGCTGAAACAAGACCGGACCCAAGTAGTGGCGCGTCATTTTCTCCTTCGATCAGTACTTCAACCGATGAGGTAGAACTCGATCCAAATGCGTCGGTTGCCGTGTATTCCAAAGTGACGGTCGTAGTCTGTCCAAAGGCTAAGCCTTCAAAATCGCCATCTGTATCAAATTGAAGGGACCCGTCATTTGCAACCAATACACGGCCGCCATCGGCCAGATCAATCCAGACACCGACGACTGCAGGAGTGCCATTTACCCCCGAAACAACAAGGCCTTCCACCGCACTATCGTTGGCCAAAACATTGGCCAAAATGATTGTTGGGTCAGGGTTTTCCGTCGTCGCAACGGTGTCATCATTTGTCGTCACGGCCGCGATTGGCGCACCTGCACCAAGTTGATCGTAACGCAGCCCACTAATGATATTGAAGCTGGATATAGCGACAAGTTCGATGCCAATTGGTGGAACATCACCAAAGAATGCAAAGTAATCATCCTGCGCGGGATCGTTGGATAGACGGGTACCTTCAATTTCGATCAGGTAGTAAAGATTACCATCGCTTCCCTCGAGCACGAAAGCGCGTTCAGCATAGACATTGCCTGCCCATTCGCCATCAACTTCACCAATTTGTCGATCGTTGCCCCTTTCATCGCGCCGAGAGTCACCAGCCATCTTCCGATCGTTGTCGCGTATAGTGAATTCTGAATCAGAGCCCTGATAGACAAAGGCTTGTCCAACCTCAAAACTTTCGCCGGATTGTCGGGTAAGACTCTGCTCGGAAATTGCGGTAAAATGGTATACTTTTCGAGCGATTGAAAACATGGCGCACCCCTTAAAAACTGATCTAGAATTGATCAACACAAACTAAGTTAACGATACTCAGGTTGGTGTTTAGGTCAAACACTTTTGACGACATGCCCTTGATTGTCACCGCCAGCATCGCACAATGCATCAATTGTGAAGACTCATGGAATGATACGTTGTAGTCTAGATCAATATGTTGGACGATCGAGCGTTAGGTATGCTGACGGTCCCATTCGATAAAAAATAGTAAATCGAATAGCCGCTTACTTTATTTGCAAGAAAAGAACCTGGGTCGGCCTGAATACATTCGTTGTTTCTTTCTTCATTCTGTTAGCAGCGATATCCAACGCGTTTTTCGACATATCAGACCGCAAGATCCTGTCGATCTTGAAAATACACTTGCTCACGTTCGACAGTTCATACACGCGTTTTTTGACATGCTTTTGTATAGGCCGATTGGCTGGATCTTAAGTTTGTTATCATCATTGATGTTCCCAGAAGTAGTACTCCCTGATCTTCGACCCCCGAACTGGTATGCCGATATTGTATTGATTTCGGCGACTCGCAGTCGGGCAGAGTTGGCAGCTTTGACGATGTCACCACCAGTTGCTCACACGCGGACGATAAGAGTGGAAATAGTTGATTAGACATTGCGGGTTGGTATCTAGTCTCGCTGCCTTATCTGTCATGGAAGAAGTTGCTCACGCCGGTCCGAAAATAGGCGCCAAAAGCGTTACGGAGACCGCCCACATTTCCTAGATTGCATCACGTGGCTCGAATTTTGATACGTTCTGGACGTGACCTGCTCCCCTGAAGAGTCCTGGAAATTTGGTTAGCCTGTGCTCCAACTCAGGAGACCGACGATGAAGAGAAGCCGTTTCAGCGAAGAACAGATCATTGGCATCCTGAAGGAGCACCAGGCTGGGCTTGGCGCGAAGGAGCTGTGCCGCAGGCATGGGATCTGTGATGCGACTTTCTACAAGTGGCGATCCAAGTATGGTGGGATGGAAGTGTCTGACGCGCGGCGATTGAAGACGCTGGAAACCGAGATCGCCAAACTAAAGAAGATGCTGGCCGTGCAGATGATGGACGTGGCGACTCCGAAAGAGATGCTCGGAAAAAACTTCTGAAGCCCGGTTCGAGGAGGAATGCTGTGAACGGGGCCATGAAGATCAAGGGCTACAATCAACGACGCGCCTGCGCGCTGGCCGGGATCGATCCGCGTGTGTGTCGGCGGCCGTCGAAGCGCTCTGCCGACGCGGACCTGCGCAGAGGGATGAAAGAACTAGCCTCAGAGCGGCGTCGGTTCGGATATCGCCGCCTGCATATCCTACTGAAGCGTGAAGGCTGAGAGGTGAACTGGAAGAAGCTGTACCGGCTGTACCGTAAAGGAGGCACAACAGTCCCTAAACGTGGCCGACGCAAGCGCGCGGTCGGCACCAGGACGCCCATGGCGATCCCGCAACGGCCAAACTAGGGATGGCCGCTCGACTTCATGTCGAACTCGTTGGAAGACGAGCGTAGGCTCCGGGTCTTGAACACCATCGACGACTTCAGCCGGGAGTGTTTGGCCGCCGTCGTGGACACATCAATCGGCGGTCATCATGTCGCCCGCGAATTGGATCGCATCGCCAAACTGAGAGGCTATCCCTGCCTTATGGTATCGGACAACTGCACGTAACTGACCAGCAACGCCGTGCTGAAATGGTAAGAAGATTGACAGGTCGACTGGCACTACATCGCGCCCGGAAAGCCCATGCAGAACGGCGAGGTGGAAAGCTTCAACGGGCGCATGCGAGAGGAGTGCTTGAACGAATATCTGTTCCCGTCTTTGCGCCATGCCGTCGTCCATTGTCCATGGACCAATGGCGGAAAATGAACGACCATGATTGCGGCATGGCGCGCCGACTACAATCATCGCCGGCCTCACTCCAGCCTCGCTGGCCTGACGCCATTCAAATATGCTAACCGGTCAAAGGAAGACCAAAATCTGAACAGAGCTAACCTCAAATCGAGGACTCTTCGGGTGAGCAGGTCACTAAGTTCAGCTGCCGAGGCCATCTTGTCATAGGTGTTAAGGGGGCTTTGGCTTCATCGGCAAAGGTGCCTTCTATCGCCATGGCTAGTGGATTGCACCATCAGGAAGACCAACTTGCATGAATTATACTAGATTTTCGTGCCATTCTCTTGGGATCAAAAACTCGCAAATCGATGCAATTATGAGATTGCTGAATTGTTGCGAACATGCAGTAAACATGTTGGCGTTCTTGCATTGCCCCCATGCGGTTGTGCGGGTTCCACACGTTCGTTCAGACAGTAAAACATGGATAAAGCGAGAAGCGCTTGAGCCAATTCTATCGTTAGAAAATGGGAATGAAAAAATGGATAATAATAAGAATTGATACCTAAGTGTGGGATTTCTTTTGGTCTGTTCTGGGCAAGTGTCGGCTGGTGGTTTGTCAGATCCGATCATCCCAATGCCAATTGCCCCGCCGCCCATTGTTTCCGAAAATGATTGGTATGCTGGCCTGCAGGTTTGCCCAGGTTTCGGCGAGTTGCGTTATGATCAAGACGACATTTCACTGAATGGCGATGCTAACGGCGTATTCTATGGCGTACATGCTGGGGTTCAACGTCGTTTTGGAACTCTGACAGCTGGGCTGGAATTGGACTACAACACAGGGAACTTCCAGGCCGAGGTCGAAGAAATGGCGGGTGGATTGACCGGCGACGTGGAAATAACAACACTCGCGCACTTGAAGGCTCGTCTTGGAACTGACTATGGACGTGCTTTTGTTTATGGCACAGCGGGCTTGACGTATGTCGAAGGAAGTTCTGACGTTCCAGTACTTTTGGCCGATTTCAATGGTACAGGTGGCTTTGTGGACTTTAGATTGGATTTTTGGATGAGTGACCGGTTTTCTATTGGCGGCGAGGTCCTGTTCCATGACTTCGAGAATATTGATGACAGTATGTATTCCGCGCAGATCACTACGACGCATTTGCGCTTGTCCTATCACTTCTAGTCTTGCTGCAGTGTTGGCCTAACATGATAGCCACCTTTGCAATAAACAAGCTGTGCACAAATCTGGGCCCTGTCGTTTGCAAACTAAGGGCACACGGCATCGGGGCGGTCTTTTTTTGTTTGTGCCCCAGATTGCATTCTTGGCCGACGTAGATTCCAAGTAGGTTTGGAGGAAGAATATGATATTTTTGTAAATCAATGGCTTAATGATTTTGCAGCTTCCAATTCACAGCGGACGCCATATTCAAGCAGCCTTTGCTTTCTTGCCGTTGGGTAAAAAGACAACGCGACATTTGCAAAACAGAAATGTAACAGCTGACGCTCTCAAACCTGCTTTCCAAGAGGGAACAGTTGTTTTGCCTCGCTACCCCTCCGACAGCTCTGCGATAAAGATGTATCCCGCCCCGTAGACCGTTTTGATGATACGCGCGTTTTGCGGGTCATCGCCCAGTTTCGTGCGTAGCCGTGACACCTTTACATCGATGGATCGGTCATATGCGTCATCCGCGCTGCTTCCCAGATAATCGAGGATCTGTTCACGCTTGATCAGACGGTTTGGCGCGGCGAGGAACATCTTCAGGATTTCATTTTCGGCGAAAGTCAGGCTTTTCTGTTCGCCACTATCCTTCGTCAGTTGCAGCAGATTCAGATCAGCTGTCCATCCACAAAACCGCACGGTCTTCGCATCGCTTTTGCCGCTTTCGGCCTGCGTCCGACGCAGAATGACGCGCAGACGGGCAATGACCTCTTCGACCTCAAAAGGTTTGATGATGTAGTCGTCAGCACCCAGTTCCAGCCCCACAATTTTGTCCTGCGTGCGTGACCGGCCCGAAATGATTAGGATCGGTGCGTCAGACTGACTGGCAAAGCGGTGGACAAGAGCCAGACCATCGCTGTCGGGCAATCCTAGATCAATGATGCAGGCATCCGGTGTAATTGTACGACAGGCCTGTTCAAAATCAGCCGCACGTCCGAAGGACCGCACCCTGAAACCTGCTTGTTCCAAAGCGTCAGACAAGATGCTGCGGATTTCGGGCGTGTCATCCAGAACCGTGACCATCGGGGCAGGTTTCATTGCAGTGTCACCTCATGCATCTTTGCCGAAAGCGCCTCAAATTCGAATGGTTTGTGCAGGACTTGATGGCTCTGGGTCGCCGTCTCGCATTGCGGATCATCCGGCGGCAACCCGGTAATGATCAAGACTGGTAAATCACTGCGGTGGTCACGCAGATGCCCTGCCAGTTCAAGACCTGTGCCGCCGGTATCCAGCATCAGATCAGTGACCACAAAGGTGATGTCGCCCAGCAAGGCCAGTGTTTTCGCTTCTGCAACATTGTCGGTTTCCACAACGGCGTGGCCCATGCGTTGCAAATAGCCGCGCACAGTTTGGCGGATGTCATCATTGTCTTCCACCAACAGCACAACGCCGGGAACAACTGGTTCCGCCGGCTGGTACGGCACAAGCATGGACACTTGCGCCCCACCCTTCTTGCGGTTCGCAAGGCGGACGGTCCCGCCACTTGATCGGGCAAAATCGAAGGTGGTCGACAGCCCCAAACCGCGCCCGGCCCTATCTGATTTCGAAGTAAAGAACGGAGCCAGCGCATTATCCAACGCCTCTTGTGAAAAGCCGGGACCGGTGTCTTTGACGCTGAAACAAAGGAAATGCGCGGCATCGACGGTTGCGGAAATCGTCACCTCTCCTGCGCCTTCGATCGCGTCAATGGCATTCAAGACAAGGTTCAGCAAAGCATCCTGCGCGAAGCCCGCATCGATCATCAGATGCGACGCCTCAACCTTGTTTTCGACAAACAATGTGATCTGATCAGTGACAGCAGCTTTCGCCAAAAGCGTCATCTTATTGATGAAACTGCTAAAATCTGTCAGCCGACTATTGATTTTGCGTTGGGTGTCTAATTCACCAAGCCCAGCGATCAAATCGCCCCCGCGTCGGGCCGCCGATCTGATCGTTTCAAGGAAAGGCATGGCGGCATCAGGTAGTCCATCCAACCGCGATAGCCGGTCCTGCTCACCCAGAATAATCGTCAGCAGGTTGCCAAAGTCATGCGCCAAGCCGCTGGTCAGCTGTGCCGCCAATTCCCGCCTGCGCGTATGTGCCAATGCCTGACGCGCACGCACCTGCTCAGTCACATTGGTCGACAGCAGATAGGCGCCGACGACCTCATCATCGTCGTTAACGTCAGGTGTAAAGGCGACCCGATTGAAACGCCCCACCTCTTTGTCTTCAAACTCGACCACCGGGGCATCGCCCGAAAGCGTTGCAGCGAAAGCATCGGCGATCTTGTCAAAAACCGCCTGCCCCAAGGCATCGACCATATGTTTGCCGACAATGTCATTGGACCGGCCCGGCACGATCGAGCTTAGCTTGTGATTGGTATAGGTATAAACGCCGTCCCGGTTCACCCGCGCGATATGGGCCGGGATCATTGAATTGGTCAGGTTCAACCGCGCCTGTGAGGCCAGCAACTGGCGCTTGGTTTCCTCCAGCGTCGTGACGGTGGAGGTAAGCGTACGGTTTGCACGGGCGAGCTCTTCCGAGCGTGAAATCAGTTCCTCCGACAAACCGGCAGAACGTGACCGCAATAGCGCCTCTTGCGTGCGCAATTCGGTGATGTCCGAATAAACGGCCACCCATCCACCACCTTGCAATGGGCTGCCTTCAACCGAAATCGTGGTGCCATTGGCACGTGTGCGTTCAAAGTAATGCGGTTCAAACGCTTTGGCCTGTGCCACCCGTTCGGCTAGAAAGCTATCCACATCTGGCAAGTCGCCATAGTCGCCCCGTTCAGCCAGCACACGCAGCGTATCTGCAAATGATCCCCCTGGTGCGACCAGCGCATCAGGTAGATCAAACATCCGCTGAAACTGCCGATTGGCCAGCACCAACCGCAGGTCTTGATCATAGATCGAAATGGCCTGTTTGATCAGGTTGAGGCCCGCTTTCGTCAGGGCCTCATGTGTGGGGGACGGTAGTGCCATTCCTTATCTCTAGCAGTAACGCGGCACACCACAAGAGCAGGCAAAGCTTGCAAGATTTCGCAACATTTCGGATAAACTTCTGAAAAACTCGTCTGTCAGAAAAAGACCGAAGACCCTTGGGAGGACAATCGAGGGTCATTCGTGATTGCGTTTGGGAGGATGCATGACGGATCAAAACCAGCCAGAAACCCTGGTATCGGTGCCCCATTTGTTGGCGTGCAACGCACGGCTGCACGGGGATAAGCCTGCCTATCGTGAAAAGGAATTCGGGATCTGGCAAAGCTGGACCTGGGCCGAAACGGCAGATCAGGTTGAGGCTCTGGCGCTTGGTTTGATCGACCTTGGCGTGAATGTAGGTGACCATGTCGCCATCATTGGTCGCAACCGGCCCGCGCTTTATTGGTCCATGGTTGCGGTCCAATCCGTCGGTGGCGTTCCCGTGCCGCTCTATCAAGACGCTGTTGTCGAAGAGATGACCTATGTGCTGGAAAACTGTGGTGCGCGTTTTGCCATTGCCGGTGATCAGGAACAGGTCGACAAGATTATTGAGGCGCAGGAAACCGTCAATGGCATCGCGCATGTGATCTATTATGACACCCGCGGGATGCGCAAATATGACCACAGCGAAATCACCTCTTTCACTGATATCCAGAACGAGGGGCGCGCCGCCAAGGCAAGACTGTCGAAGGAGCTGAACACCCGGCGTGATGCGCTGAGCTATGACGACACTTGCGTGATGCTTTACACATCCGGCACCACAGGGCGCCCCAAAGGGGTTGTGCTGTCAAACCGCAACGTCATCGAAACATCCAAGAATTCCTCTGAATTTGATCACCTGAGCGCTGGGGAAGAAACGCTCGCTTATCTGCCGATGGCATGGGTTGGCGATTTCATCTTTTCCATCGGTCAGGCCTATTGGTCCGCCTTCTGCGTCAACTGCCCGGAAAGTGCGGACACAATGAACGCCGACCTGCGTGAGATTGGCCCGACCTATTTCTTCGCCCCACCCGCCATCTTCGAAGGCCATCTGACGCAAGTCATGATCCGCATGGAAGATGCCAGCCGGTTCAAGCGCTGGATGTTCACCTATTTCATGGATCGCGCGAAAACCATCGGGCCCAAGCTGCTTGATAACAAACCTGTCAGCGCAGCCGAGCGCCTGACCTATGCCATGGGGAAATACCTCGTCTATGGTCCGCTGAAAAACCGCCTTGGCATGAGCCGCGTGCGTGTGGGTTACACAGCAGGCGAGGCGATTGGACCGGAGTTGTTTGATTTTTACCGCAGCCTCGGCATCAACCTCAAACAGCTCTACGGCCAAACAGAAGCGACCGTATTCATCACCCAACAACCCGATGGTGAGGTCCGTTCAGACACGGTTGGTATTCCTTCGCCGGGTGTAGAGTTGAAAATCGCGGAGAATGGCGAGGTGTTTTACCGTTCGCCCGGCACCTTTGTCGAGTATTTCCGCAATCCTGAAAGCACCGCATCCACGAAAGATCCAGAAGGCTGGGTCGCCACGGGCGATGCTGGGTTTATCGAAGAAAACTCTGGTCATCTGCGGATCATCGACCGGATCAAAGATGTGTCGAAAATGGCCGATGGCAGCCTGTTTGCGCCGAAATACATCGAAAACAAACTGAAGTTTTACCCCAACATCCTAGAGGCCGTCGTCTTTGGCGCCAGCCGCGACCGCTGTACGGCCTTTATCAACATCGACCTGACGGCGGTGGGAAATTGGGCGGAACGCAACAACATCGCCTACTCCAGCTATCATGAGTTGTCGCAACATCCGCAGGTTCTGGATACGGTTCTGGCCCATGTGAATGCCGTCAATGAAAGCGTGGCGCAGGATGAAATGCTGGCCGCCTGTCAAATCCATCGCTTCTTGGTGCTGCACAAGGAACTGGACGCCGATGATGGCGAGATGACACGCACGCGCAAAGTGCGCCGCGCGGTGATCGCCGAGAAGTACGATGACCTGATTGCAGCACTCTATGATGGGTCGGACACGGTCTACACCGAGACAGAGGTCACTTATGAGGACGGGCGCAAAGGCAAAATCAAAGCCACACTCGATATCCGTGACGCAACGGTCGCGCAGCCCCTCAAAGCAAAGGCGGCCGCATGACGGACGAGCATGACAATATACCGCCGGGCCACACCCATAAGCCGTATCGCGGCCTAGAAGGGCCACCACGGAAGCGAGAGCGTTCATGGCCGAAGCTGGGACCAATGGTTTGGATAACCGCAGCGTTAATTTGTGTCGCTAGTATGATCGCGGGGCTCTTCGTTACCCCTACTGACCAAGAAAACCTGTGGATGATTGTTGCGATGGGCGCCGTCGCGCTCTCCGTCGTTGCAGGTGATGCAGACAGACCCATCATTTCAGGCTTTGATGCCCTCAAACTGTTCGACTTGGCATTTTATGGGTTCAAATATGCGCTCTTCAGCATGCTTGCAGCGCTGCCCGGTCTGTACCTTGGCGTGATGGTGCGCAACCTTTGGGCGGCTGCGGCATGAACCACGCTGTGATAGACAAACACGCGCCCTATGTGACCGCCGACGGTCGTCAGATTGGTGGCGTCATGATGGACCTGCGCGATATCACCCTGCGTTTCGGTGGGGTTGAGGCGATCAAAGCGATTAGTTTCGATATTCGTGAAGGCGAAATCCGGGCGATCATCGGCCCGAATGGTGCCGGGAAATCTTCGATGCTCAACGTGATTTCGGGATTTTACAAACCCCAAGAGGGCGAGGTTTACTTTCGCGGCCAAAAACGCCCACCGATGAAACCCTATCAGGTCGCCCGCCAAGGCGTCGCCCGCACCTTCCAGAACATCGCCTTGTTTGAAGGCATGTCGGTGCTCGATAACATTATGACGGGCCGCATGGGGCATATCAAAAGCAACATGCTGGCGCAGGCGATCTGGGCGGGCAAAGCCCAGCGCGAAGAGAACGAGAACCGCGAGGCGGTGGAGCGGATCATCGATTTCCTTGAAATTCAGGCGATCCGCAAAACCCCCGTGGGCCGCCTGCCCTATGGTTTGAAAAAACGGGTTGAGCTGGCGCGCGCGCTGGCCGCAGAACCGGACCTTTTGCTTCTGGATGAACCCATGGCCGGTATGAACGTCGAAGAAAAAGAAGACATGAGCCGCTTCATCCTGGATGTGAACGATGAATTCGGGACCACGATTGCCCTGATCGAACATGACATGGGTGTGGTCATGGACCTATCCGACCGTGTGGTTGTCATGGATTATGGCCGCAAGATTGGTGACGGCACGCCAGATGAAGTGCGCAACAATCAAGAGGTGATCGACGCCTATCTGGGGGTGGCCCATGATTAAGCGCAACGCAGTCCCGGGCTTGACCCGGGACCTCAACGTCAACAACAGCCAAGAGGCCCCGGATCAAGCCCGGGGCTGCGGAGGCGCCTATGTCCGCTGATTTCCTCTATGGCATTGAAGTCGTCATCAACGGCCTGATGGCGGGCGTTCTTTACGCGCTTGTCGCCCTTGGTTTCGTGCTGATCTACAAAGCCTCCGGCATCTTTAACTACGCCCAAGGTGTCATGGCGCTCTTCTCGGCGCTGACTTTGGCGGGCATCATGTCCGGCCAAGTCCCCTTCGCCCATCTGATTAACGCTATTTTCGGCACCGACATCCACTACTTCGGTTGGAACGTCCCCGTCCTCGCCGCCATCATCCTGACTCTGATCGTGATGGTGATTTTTGCCTGGGGCGTGCAGCGGTTTGTGTTTCGGCATCTTGTCGGACAGGAACCGATTATCCTGTTCATGGCCACCATCGGGCTTGCCTATTTCCTAGAAGGGATCGGCGATCTGATGTGGGGGTCGGATATCAAAACGCTGGCGGTTGGGCTGCCCCAGGGTGGCTCACTTTGGGTGGAAGAGGCGACAAGCGGCCTGGGTGGTGATGACTTCTACGGCTTCTTCATTGACAAGCTTGATATGGTCGCGACGGTCGTGGCGATTATCCTTGTGGCCGGGCTGATCGCCTTTAGCCAATACACAAAACAAGGCCGCGCAATGCGGGCCGTGGCGGATGATCATCAGGCCGCACTATCCGTGGGTATCTCGCTCAACTTCATCTGGGTGCTGGTTTGGTCGCTGGCCGGGTTGGTGGCGCTGGTCGCAGGCATCATGTGGGGGGCGAAGTCTGGCGTACAGTTCTCGCTCTCGCTCATCGCGCTGAAAGCGCTGCCGGTTTTGATGCTGGGCGGTTTCACCTCAATCCCCGGGGCGATTGTCGGGGGGCTGATCATCGGCGTGGGTGAGAAGCTTTTCGAATATCTGATCGGTGCGCCCTACCTTGGCGGCGCCACGGAAAACTGGTTCGCCTATGTGCTGGCACTGCTGTTTCTGGTGTTCCGCCCGCAAGGGCTATTTGGGGAGCGGATTATTGAGAGGGTTTGATGCAGACAACTGGATGGGGGTTTATCATTCTTGGTCTGATCGTTTTCGGTGCAACTATGCTGGTGGCGGTGGTCGATCTTGGAGTGAGAAACCAGTATTTCGCGGATGGAGGCGCCTTGCCATGGTACTTCGCGGTCAACTGGTGGTCGGTAGCATCCTCCGCGTCGTTATGCATACTCGGTACATTCTTGGTTTGGCGAGGGAGACGGCGTAATGCTCTATCGTGAAGCCGGTGATTTCAAAACGTCTTACGTCGCCGATAACCAGACCTTTCCGCTCAAGCTGGATCGGATCGGGTTTTGGGTGACAATGGCGGTGGCCTGGTTGGTGATCCCATTCGTGATCAATGACTATTGGGCGAGCTCGCTGCTCGTCCCCTTCCTGATCTATGCGATCGCAGCCATTGGGTTGAACATCCTGACCGGCTATTGCGGGCAGGTCTCGCTGGGCACAGGCGGGTTTATGGCTGTGGGGGCTTATGCTTGTTACAAGCTGATGACGTCATTTCCTGATGTGAACATCATGATCCATATCGTGCTGGCAGGTGGGATTACGGCGGCGGTCGGTGCGGCCTTCGGCCTGCCCAGCCTGCGGATCAAAGGGTTCTATTTGGCGGTAGCCACCTTGGCGGCACAGTTTTTCCTTGTCTGGTTATTCAACAAGGTCAGCTGGTTCTACAACTACTCCGCCTCAGGCCAGATCAGCGCGCCAGAACGTTTGGTCGCTGGCGTCGCCGTCACCGGCCCCAGCACGCCTGCTTGGGCGCAATATCTGATCTGTCTGTTCTTTGTGACGGTCTGCGCAGTGATCGCGCGGAACCTGACGCGGGGCACGGTTGGCCGATCATGGATGGCGATCCGCGATATGGATATCGCGGCCGAGATCATTGGCGTGAACCCGTTGAAAGCCAAGCTGACCGCCTTCGCCGTCAGTTCTTTCTTCGTGGGCATCGCGGGCGCGTTGTTCTTTGCGGTCTATCTGGGCGCTGTAGAAGTGGGCGAGGCCTTTGGCATTCAAAAGTCATTTCTCGTGCTCTTCATGATCATCATCGGCGGGCTTGGGTCGATCTTTGGCAGCTTTGCAGGCGCCGCTTTCCTTGTGTTGCTGCCTGTCGCGCTGAAATGGCTGGGCGTCGATGTCATGGGCTGGCCCACTGATCTGGTCGCCCATTTCCAACTGGTGATCGTGGGCGCACTGATCATGTTCTTCTTGATCAAGGAACCGCATGGATTGGCCCAGCTGTGGCGGCTCGCGAAAGAGAAATTACGGCTTTGGCCGTTCCCTTACTAAGAAACGGGTGAAAACACCCATACGAAAATCGGAAACCTATGGGAGGAGAAAACCGATGAAAATGAAGAAACTGGCCGCAATGGCCTTGGCTGGCACGCTTGCCGCCGCACCAGCAATGGCTGATCTGGTTATCCCGGACCTGTCCTATCGCACCGGGCCTTATGCTGCAGGCGGCACACCATTCTCGGATGGCTATCAGGACTATTTCAACCTACTGAACGCCCGCGATGGCGGTATCGGGGGTGAAATGGTGCGGATTGTCGAATGCGAGACCGGGTATAACACCGAAAAAGGTGTGGAATGCTATGAAAGCACCAAGGGCGAAGGTGCTCTGATCTATCAACCGCTCTCAACCGGTATCACCTATCAGATCATCCCCAAAGCGACGGTCGATGAAATCCCGATCCATACGATGGGCTATGGCCGGACATCCGCTGCCAACGGTGAGGTGTTCAACTGGGTCTTCAACTACCCTGCGAACTATTGGGATGCTGCATCCGTGATGGTGAACTACCTGCTGGATGAGAATGGCGGTGATATTTCAGGCAAGAAGATCGCGCTGGTCTATCACAACTCCGCCTACGGCAAGGAACCCATCCGCACGTTGGAAGAGCTATCTTCCATGCATGGGTTTGAGTTGACCCAACTGGCCGTGGACCACCCCGGACAGGAACAGAAATCACAGTGGCTGCAAATCCGCCGTGAGCGTCCTGATTACGTTCTGATGTGGGGTTGGGGCGTGATGAACCAGGTGGCTGTGCAGGAAGCCGCAAACATTGGTTTCCCCATGGAAAACTTCATTGGTAACTGGTGGGCCGGGGCCGAACATGACGTGACGCCAGCGGGTGCTGGCGCTGATGGGTACAAGTCGCTCAACATGAACCGGATTGATGCTGATCTGCCGGTCTTTGCCGAAATCCGCACGCTGGTGCATGAGGCCGGGAATGCTGCCGGTGACGGATCGAACATGGGTTCCGTGCTTTACACACGTGGCATGTATGCCGCGATGCTGGCGGCTGAGGCGATTGCTAAAGCGCAGGAAATCCACGGCGTCAGCGATGTGACCCCAGCGATGGTGCGTGACGGCATGGCCAACCTTGATATCACAGAGGCACGTATGGCTGAACTGGGCATGTCCCAAATCGGGCCAGAGTTTAGCGTAACCTGCGAAAACCATGGTGGCTCTGGCCTTGGGATCGTGCAGCAGTGGAATGCATCTGCCGGGCAGTGGGTTGCACTGACAGACTACATCGCACCCGACGACAGCGTGATTGATCCGCTGATTGCCGAAGATTCAGCAGCCTTTGCAGCAGAAAACGGCATCGAGGCTGGCTGCCTTTAAACAAACCTGTCAGGCGGCACCCGCGCCGCCTGACACTCCCATTTTTGGATCAGAGTGTTGATGTTCATTTCCATCAAAGTTCTTTCACGCATTTTGCTATCCGCCATCTGTGCCGCGGCCCTATCGGCCTGCGCGGTCGAACGCCCGGAAAGCACCACCTGCCGCGGCCTTGTGCCTGCGCAATCTTTTGCTTTGCCAGTGCTGCCCACCGCTGAACCTGAGGTATCAGAAGAAACGATCATCGCCCGCTCAGCGGCCCCTGCAATTGCCAAGGCGGTCGCCGATGACCCGTTCGGTGTTGTTGAGCTAAATGTTCTTACCCTATCCGCAGGCGGCCAATATGGCGCATTTGGCGCAGGGTTCCTGCGTGGCTGGGGCGCAGACCGGCCTGCCTTTGATCTGGTCACCGGTGTCAGCGCGGGCGCGCTTTTGGCACCCGTTGCCTTTGCGGGTCCCGCCTATGACGACCTTCTTGATGATTATGACGGTATTTCGGACGCAGACATCCTGCGCGAAAACATCCTCGCCATCCCATTCAGCCCTTCTGTCGCCAGCACCGAACCACTGCGCGCCTTGCTGAACACACGGCTGAGCGATGATCTGATCGCCCGGATTGCTGAGCGGCAGGCGACAGAGAATGCGCAGCTTTTTGTCGCCGCAACGAACATCGATACCACAGCAAACCGCATCTTCAGCCTCAGCGACGCAGCCAGCAGCCCGGCTGACATCACCGCCCGGCGCGACTGCATCCGCGAGGCGATGATGGCATCCTCTGCCATCCCGGTGTTTCTGCCGCCCCGCAATATTGACGACAACCTTTATGCTGATGGCGGGCTGCGTGACCATGTGTTCCTACGCGGCATCGAAAGTGCGCGCGCGCAGATCGCACGCCAGTCAGGGCGCACCATCCGCGTGAATGCCTTTGTCATCGTCAATGGCCAGCTGCGCACCCCACAAGAGGCCGGTGAGGCGACGAATGTTGACGATAGCATCCTGGCCTATGGGTTGCGGGCGGCAGATATTCTGGCGGATGAAACCTTGCGCGACTCCATCGCAGAAACCATCCGATTTGCACAAGAACAGCGCGGTTGGACCGTACAAGGTGCCTTTGCGGATACGGCTATTCCCGATGCTTGCGACGACGTTGAAGGGCGCTTTAACCCTTGTGTCACCAGCCATCTGTTTGACTATGGCAAATCGGTTGGTGGCATGCGTCCGATCCAGTGGTTGGATGCTGACGCGCTTCTTGAAATCACAAATAAGCTTTGAGGTCGGTCGATGTTGGACAGCGATACCCCCGAAACCCTGCTAGAGGTCAATAATATCGAAGTGATCTACAATCACGTGATTTTGGTGTTGAAGGGCGTGTCGCTGAATGTGCCCAAAGGTGGGATTACCGCCCTTCTGGGCGGTAACGGTGCGGGTAAAACAACCACGCTAAAGGCCATTTCAAACCTGCTGCATTCCGAGCGGGGCGAGGTCACGAAAGGCACCATCACTTATCGTGGCGCGCGGGTGCAGGACAGCTCACCCTCTGATCTGGTCAAACGCGGTGTTATTCAAGTCATGGAAGGCCGCCATTGTTTCGAACACCTGACTGTCGAAGAAAACCTGATGACAGGCGCCTATACGCGGCGTGATGGCGCAGCAAAGGTCAGCGACGATCTGGAACTGGTCTATGACTACTTCCCGCGGCTGAAAGAACGGCGCAAAAGCCAGGCAGGCTATACCTCTGGCGGGGAACAGCAGATGTGCGCGATTGGGCGTGCGCTGATGTCGCGACCTGAAACGATCCTGCTTGATGAACCGTCCATGGGTCTGGCCCCGCAACTGGTGGAAGAGATTTTCACCATCGTGAAGAACCTCAACGAACAAGAAGGCGTATCCTTCCTGCTGGCTGAACAGAACACCAACGTGGCCCTGCGTTTTGCGCATCATGGCTATATTCTGGAAAGCGGACGGGTGGTGATGGAAGGGCCTGCTGCAGAGTTGCGTGACAACCCGGATGTCAAAGAATTCTATCTGGGCATGTCGGACGAAGGGCGGAAATCCTTCCGCGACGTGCGCAGTTACCGCAGACGCAAGAGGTGGCTGGCATGAGCATCTTAGACCCTCTTGAAACACGGTCAGCCGATGCGCGCGAGGCGGATCAGCTGACACAGTTGAAAGCCCAGCTTGCGCCTGACGTTGCTAGTCAAATGCAATCGCTGGCTGATCTGTCAAAGCTGCCGGTTTTGCGCAAATCCGAGCTGAGTGCGGCGCAGGCGGCCAATCCGCCTTTTGGCGGTATTGCGACCAAGGGGATCACCCGACTTTTTCAATCGCCCGGTCCGATCTACGAACCGGGTGGCGCGGGTGCCGACTGGTGGCGCTTTGCCAGTGCGCTACGCGCGGTGGGCATTGGCGCGGGCGATGTGGTGCAGAACACCTTCTCATATCATTTCACCCCTGCTGGCGCGATGTTCGAAAGTGCAGCTATTGCCGTGGGTGCGCAGGTCTTTGCCGCAGGGCCGGGGCAAACCGAATTGCAGGTGCGGGCCGCACAGGACCTGTGCGTGACCGCCTATGCGGGCACACCCGACTACCTTGGCGCGATCCTGACAAAAGCAGATGAAATGGGCACGGACTTGTCACGACTGACCAAGGCTTTGGTCTCTGGCGGTCCATTGTTCCCGCAGGTGCGCCTGTCCTACGCAGACCGCGGTATCACTTGCCTGCAATGCTATGGAACGGCTGATGTGGGTAACATCGCATATGAAACCATCGCTGATGCACCCATGATCGTCGACGAAGGTGCCTTGGTCGAAATCGTCACGCCAGGTACGGGCGATCCGGTTGCGCCCGGTGATATTGGCGAGGTTGTTGTGACCCCACTGAACCCTGACTACCCACTGATACGCTTTGCGACAGGTGACCTGTCTGCCATCGTGCCCGGCACATCAGACTGTGGACGCACGAACATGCGGCTGGCCGGCTGGAAGGGGCGGGCCGATCAGGCGACCAAGATTAAGGGGATGTTCGTGCGCCCCGAACAGGTGGCAGATCTGGTATCGCGCATTCCCACGGCCGCGCGCGCGCGTGTCGAAGTCACACATGACGGGCAACGCGACGAGATGACAGTGAAGTTCGAAACGGATGAGACTGACATCAAGCCGTTTGCAGCACTCACCAGCGAGGTCCTCAAGCTGAACGCGACGATACTATTGGTCGCTCCAGGGCAGTTGCCGCGTGACGGTGTGGTGATTGCAGATTTGCGATAGTCCTTGTTTTCGTGGGCCCTGTCATCGTTTCGGCATTGGCGAAGAACCCCGCAAGCTAACCCATCACACCGCGTCGGATCAGGTTCACGCCCGCGATGATCAAAACCCATAGGGTCACGCGTCTGAATTTTTCCTGGTCAAACTTGTCACCCAGCCGAAACCCCACCCACATGCCAATCATGGCGGGGGGCACAAGAGCGGCTGAGAACATCCACGTTTGCGCATTCAGGATACCCGATTGCAAATGACCCAGTAAAAGCATCACAGAACCAAGGCCGTAGATCACCCCCTGCACCGACATTTGCTTTTCGCGTGGTGTGTTCAGTGCCAGCAAATATAAGACGGTGGGTGGCCCCCACGTGCCTGACAGCCCACCCAGAACGCCAGCCAGCCAGCCTGCGCCCCATTCAAACGGGCGTCGCCAACGGGCCGTGATCCGCGGGCGCCAGCCAACCAACTGAATGATGCTCAGCCCCACCACCGGCACCCCCAAAACCACAAACATCAGGTTGCCGGGGATGCTGCGCACAAATTGTGCTGCCACCAAAATCATCAAACAGACCACGAGCGTGTAACGCCAATGTTCCTTAAGCGCGGTTTGCGCGTTCCCCACACCAGACCGTGCGACCTGCAAACCATTGCTGATCACGATAGGAAAGACGATCCCTGCGACGACCAACTCTGGCGGTATCACAATCCCCATGCCAGAGATCATGATCAGCGGCATGGCAAACCCGACAGCACCCTTCACAAAGCCGCCCAGCAGTGTCACCGCACAAGCAAAGACAAAAATCGCAGGCGTGATAAGGGGCGATAGTTCAGGCATATCTTGTCTTACGACATTACGCCGGACATGCCAGCCTGAATTCCGTTGCGACATTTTTGTGCGCATGGCGTCGCAACGATGAATAATTATTGCGCTGCGACTGCAAAAGGAATATCTCTGCGACTGCAAATTGATGGGAGTCGCAAGATGGCGCATGATGGTCAGGATATGACGTTGAAACAAAACCCAGTTCTGGCTGATCTGCTGGCACTCTCGGCGGCGGCAATACCCGCTGTTGAAGATGTGCTGGACCGCGCCAAAAACGCTGTGCGTGCTGTTGTGACCGATGGGACGCGTATTTCGGGCAAATTGATCGAAGACAACCAAACTGCGGCCCACGGCCTTGCGTGGTTGGCCACCTACGCGCAGTCCTTGCAACAAATGCAAAACTGGGCAGAGCGTCTGCAGGAGGCGGGTAAATTTGGCGAGGTCGAACAGCTGATCCACCAGATCGCCTTTGGCGAATACCTGTGGCAAATCTACGGCGGCATCCCGATGAGCCAGGGCGAAATCATGCGCCTGCAAGACATCGGCCTATCTCAGGATGACATGCGCGCGTTGGTGCAGCCCGCTGTCATGACCCTTACCCAATCCGGCAACACCCAGGCCGCGCGGATGCGCCTTGTGGAATTGATGGAAGAGCAATCTGCCAATATCACCGTCGGCGCCTCTGGCCTTGATGAAGAGCTTGAGATGATCCGCGAACAATTCCGCCGTTTCAGCATCGAACGGGTCGAACCCGATGCGCATGATTGGCACCTGAAGGATGAGTTGATCCCGCTCGAGATTATCGATGAAATGGCCGAAATGGGCGTCTTTGGCCTGACGATCCCCGAAG
Source organism: Pseudomonadota bacterium (assembly GCA_038533095.1). Taxonomy (GTDB): domain Bacteria; phylum Pseudomonadota; class Alphaproteobacteria; order Rhodobacterales; family Rhodobacteraceae; genus Yoonia. Next base: position 35,129 of record JBCAZI010000007.1, on the reverse strand, counting down.
AATACGGTGGTTTTGGCCTGTCCAAGGCCTCAATGTGTGTGGTCTCCGAAGAACTATCGCGCGGTTATATCGGCGTGGGCTCACTTGGCACCCGATCCGAGATCGCGGCAGAACTGATCCTTTGCGGCGGCACCGAGGAACAGAAACAAAAATGGCTGCCCGGCCTCGCCTCGGCCGAAATACTGCCAACGGCTGTATTTACTGAACCCAATACAGGGTCTGACCTTGGCAGCCTACGCACCCGCGCCGTCAAAAAGGGCGACGATTGGGAGGTGACCGGTAACAAGACATGGATCACCCACGCAACCCGGACCCATGTGATGACGATGCTGGCCCGCACTGACCCGGACACAACAGATTATCGCGGCCTGTCCATGTTTCTGGCCGAAAAAACACCCGGCACCGAGGAAAACCCCTTCCCAACCCCCGGCATGACTGGTGGCGAGATCGAGGTCTTGGGCTATCGCGGTATGAAGGAATATGAGCTGGCCTTCGATGGTTTCGCAATCAAAGGTGAAAACCTTTTGGGTGGCGAGACCGGCAAGGGCTTCAAACAGCTGATGCAGACCTTCGAGAGCGCGCGCATCCAAACAGCGGCCCGCGCCGTTGGCGTGGCACAGTCCGCTTTGGACGTGGGCATGCAATACGCACAAGACCGCAAGCAATTTGGCAAGTCCCTCATCAACTTCCCCCGTGTTGCTGGTAAGCTCGCGATGATGGCAGTCGACATTATGGTCGCCCGCCAGCTGACCTATTTCAGCGCGGATGAGAAAGACAATGACCGCCGCTGCGATTTAGAGGCTGGGATGGCGAAACTGCTGGGCGCACGCGTGGCATGGGCCTGTGCGGACAATGCGCTGCAGATCCACGGCGGCAATGGTTTTGCTTTGGAATATAAGGTCAGCCGCATCCTGTGTGACGCGCGCATCCTGAATATCTTTGAAGGGGCTGCAGAAATTCAGGCGCAAGTGATCGCACGTCGCTTGCTGGAGTAGGTTGCTTTCGCGCTATCCTTTGCTAAGTGCCAAAGGGTAGCGCGAAGAGGAGCCGCAATTGCCAAAAACAGTCTTACTGACCGGGGCCTCCGGCTACATCGCAAAACACATCGCTCTGCAGCTGCTTGAAGCGGGCTATCATGTGCGCGGCACTGTCCGCAGCATTGAGAGAGGTCAAGAGGTGACAGCGGCCGTGCGCCCGCATCTAACCGATAGTAGCGATTTGGACAGCAGATTAACCTTCGCAGCCCTTGATCTATCCCATGACACCGGCTGGGACGATGCGATGAACGGTGTCGATGTGTTGATGCACACCGCCTCCCCTTTCCCGTTGACCCAACCGAAAGATGAAGATGATCTGATCCGCCCCGCTGTCGATGGTGCATTGCGCGCCGTGCGTGCGGCCCATCAGGCCGGGATCACACGGGTGATCTTTACCTCATCCACCGTCGCCATCTCTGGTTCGGCTTTGCCGCCCGGCGACACAGCGTTTGATGAAACCAACTGGACAGACCCCGCAGACCCGGATGTGTCTGCATACGGCCGTTCCAAAACGCTAGCTGAACGGGCGGCATGGAATTTTATCCGTGATGAAGCGCCACAGATGCAGCTGACCGTTATCAATCCAGGCTTTGTCTTGGGCGCGCCATTGGACCAAAACTTTGGCACATCGATCCAAGTGATCGAACGGCTGCTGCGCGGCAAAGACCCGATGGTGCCAAACATCGGGTTTGGTACCGTTGACGTACAGGACGTGGCCGAGATGCATGTGCGTGTGATCGACAAGCCAGAGACCTATGGGCAACGCATTATGACGGTCGATAGCTTTATAAGCTTCCAAGAGCTCGCCACGGCCATCAAATCAGCTTACCCGGATCGTAAGATCGCCACGCGGATAGCGCCGGATTTTCTGATCCGGCTGTTGGGGTGGTTTGATCCGGCGATCAAATCGATCATCCCTTCCCTTGGGCGCGTTGATAAAATGGATAACGCGCGCGCCATCGCCACCTTGGGGCGCGGCATGCGGCAAGCACGCAAAGCGGCCGTGTCATCAGCCGCCTATCTGATTGAAAACAAGCTGGTCTAACGACCATCAATCCGCGCAATCGCGTCGATCAAACGCGCGCGGGCTACGGGCATCGGACGGTCCCCCAAGCTTTTGATCAGGCGGTTTTCGATAAAATAGCCCGTTGTACCCAGCGCTTTCACGATCTCAGCTGCTGAAGCATCGCCTTTACCAGCCAGCACTTCGGGTAAGGGCAACATGCGATCAGCCCATTCACCTGCCGCGTCGCCACTGACAGCACGACCTGATTTGGGCGAGACATAGATCAGATCCTCATTCACCCCGCGGACAGCACAGGCCGAAAGGTCTAATCCAAACCCCATTTCTTCCAACAGTGCCTGTTCCCACCGCAGATAGGCCAGTGGCCAGATCTCTGTCTGGCCCAGCAGATCAAGCAACTGGGTTGTACGCTCATAGAGCGGCAGATGTGCCTCGCGTTCAGGCAGGACCATCGCCAGCAGGCCGCAGACCGCGTTCAACCCCGCCAAGGCCAGCCTATCCCCCATTGCAGCCGCAGCCCGGCTGCGGATCGGCTCAACCGTAAAGCTGCCAAGGTGGCTATCAAGCCGCGCCTTCCACGCGACCGACACCTGCGCGCCGGGTTGCAGAACCGGGGCCAATTTGCGGCTGGTACCACCCCGCACCACGCCTGCATGACGCCCGTGTGCGGCGCTGAACACCTCGATAATCACGGCGTTCTCACCAAAGGGGCGCGAAGACAGCAAAGCGGCTTCATCTCGCCATTCGATCATTGCATCAGAACCCGATTGCTAAGACATCTCTTCATCTTGGCCCATAAACTCCCGCCGGAGGCATAAAAGTCAATCCAGCCCCGGTTCATCCAGCAAATGACGGCCCTCTTTATCCTCAACCTCTATCACCCACAGATCAGGATCAAAACTGCGTTGCTTGGCGACAGAGGCGTCGACGTCGGCCTCATCCCCCTCGACCAGAACCATCCATTTGCGATCACCGGTCATCAGATCAAAGCTGCGTTGATAGCAGCAGGCCTGCCCATCCAATGTGTTCAGCTTGATCAGCACAGCCCCTGCTGTTGCGTCGCCGCGCTGGACGATGAATGCCGGAACTTCGATCAATCGCAGCCGTGTCAAATAGGCCGAAACCCAGATATCTGCCGTCAACTTCAAGCGTTACCATCTTTGAAATCAAGGCCCATCTCGGAATAGCGCTCAGACTCTTCCAGCCAGTTGGGCCGGACTTTGACCTTCACAAACAAATGCACGCGGCGGCCCAGAAATTCTTCTAGCTCCAGCCGCGAGGCTTGACTGATCGCCTTAACCGTCTCGCCCCCTTTACCCAGCACGATGCCTTTGTGGCCATCACGCGCGACATAGATCAGCTGATCAATGCGGGCGGAGCCGTCAGCGCGTTCTTCCCAATTCTCGGTTTCAACCGTTAGCTCGTATGGGAGTTCCTGATGCAGGCGCAGCGTCAGCTTTTCGCGTGTCATCTCTGCCGCGATCATGCGCATGGGCAGATCAGCGATCTGATCTTCAGGGTAAAGATACGGCCCTTCCGGAACCTGTGTGACCAGCCAGTCGCGCAGGGCATCGCAGCCATGGCCGCGTTCGGCAGAGATCATGAAGGTTTCGGCGAAGGGAAAAGCGTCATTCATCTCTTTGGTCAGCGCAAGAAGGACCTCGGATTTCACCTTATCAATCTTGTTGATGGCCAGGACGACGGGTGATTTACCTGCGCGCTCCGAAAGTGTCTCGACAATCGCTTTGACGCCATCGGTCATGCCGCGATGCGCCTCAATCATCAGAACCACAACATCGGCATCCGCAGCGCCACCCCAGGCGGCGGCGACCATTGCGCGATCCAAGCGGCGGCGCGGTTTGAACAAACCCGGCGTGTCGATAAAGATCAGCTGCGCATTCTCGGCCATCGCCACGCCCCTGATACGGGCACGGGTGGTTTGCACCTTATGGGTCACGATAGAGACTTTCGCGCCGACCATGCGGTTCAGCAGGGTCGATTTCCCAGCATTGGGCTCGCCAATCAGGGCAACAAAGCCAGCTTTGGTTGGGGCGTCGGTCATGTATCGACTTTCTTTAAAAGGGCCGCCGCTGCGGCCTGCTCGGCCTGTCGTTTGGACCCAGCTGTCGCCTGTTCGGTCGCACCAGAGGCCAAACGCACCTCAATGGTAAACACGGGCTGGTGGTCCGGTCCAGTGCGGGCCACCTCAACATATTGCGGTGGGACCTCACCGCGCGCTTGTGCCCATTCTTGCAATGCGGTCTTGGCATCACGCGCATCTGCAGCAACATTGTGAATGCGGTCACCCCAGAGACGCAGGATCGCCGCACGTGCCGCGTCAAACCCACCGTCTTGATAGATTGCCGCAATCACCGCCTCCATCGCATCGGCCAGCAGTGCCTCTTTGCGGCGCCCACCCGACTTCATCTCGGACCGGCCCAGTTTCAGCACCGCACCCAGATCGATCTGGCGGGCGACATCGGCACAAGCCTCTCGGCGCACAAGCGCATTGTAGCGGGGCGCAAGCAGGCCTTCGGGGGCGGATGGGTCCGCTTTCAACAATGCCTCGGCCATCACCAGCCCCAGCACCCGATCGCCTAGAAATTCCAGCCGCTGATTATCATCGCGGTGGGGACTGACGATGGAAGAATGGGTCACCGCACGGATCAGAATGTCGGGCTTGGCAAAGCTATGCCCCAGCCTTTGGGAAAAGGCGTTCAGTTCGGCTGAAAGCTTCAATCGAGCGCCTTAAAGAAACGATCAGACCGCCATGTCCAGAAAGCAAACATGGACCGACCTGCAGAAGAAAACATCACCCGATCCGCCCGGCCAACGATATCCTTACGCTCCACAAATCCAACACCGCGCGCGGCTTGGGCGACACGGCTGTCGGTGGAATTGTCGCGGTTGTCACCCATGAAGAAAAACTGTCCCTCAGGCACGGTGAAAACACCGGTATTATCCGTCGGCCGGTTCGCGATATCCAGGATCGCATGGCTAACCCCATTGGGCAGCGTTTCGATGTAGCGCTGTTTTTCACAAACCGCGCCAAAGCCCACGGCACCATTCGCGCATTGTGGACGCTGGCCAAGTGGGCCTTGTGGTTCCATGATTTCGGTAAATGTACCTGCAGGTTCCAGCGCGACAGGTACATCATTGATCTGCAGCACACCGTCGATCATCTGAATGCGGTCGCCAGGCACGCCAATCAGACGTTTGATAAAGTCTCGCCCATCAACGGGGTGACGGAACACAACGATATCGCCACGTTCAGGGTCGGCCCCGAAAATGCGCTCTTCACGGTCTTCCAGGAACCCGCAGAAATCATCGGCACCCAAATCAAGGCCGACCTGAGGGATACGGATCGACGGGCAAGATGCGTAGGAATAGCCGTACGCCATTTTGTTAACGAACAGGAAATCCCCGATCAGCAAAGTGTCTTTCATCGATCCCGATGGGATCCAGAATGGCTGAAAGAAAATCGTGCGAAAAATACCCGCAATAACCAGCGCCCAGAACACCGTTTTCACGGTCTCCCAAAGCCAGGCGATAAATCCCGTATTCTCAGCCTTTTCAGCCATTGCCTAATCCTTAATGCGGTTTGGGGCTACATGAGGGTGCGGGCTTGCACTGTCAAGCGATGGGGCGCGCCTCGATCACAACAAAGGCCTGTGCCCAAGGGTGATCGTCGGTCAAAGTCACGTGAATGATGGCTTCGTGCCCTGCGGGTGTCATCTGATCAAGCCGTTCTTTTGCCCATCCAGTGACCGCCATCACCGGTTGCCCGGTGCGCAGATTCGACACCGCCATATCTTTCCAAGAAATCCCCATTCGCAGACCCGTGCCCAGCGCTTTGGAACAGGCCTCTTTTGCGGCCCAGCGTTTGGCGTAGGTCCCCGCCACATCCTTGCGTCGTTCAGCCTTGCGCTGTTCGACGTCGGTGAATACTCGGTTACGAAAGCGGTCGCCGAACCGATCGAGCGTGCCTTGTATCCGTTCGATATTGGCCAAATCTGTCCCGACGCCAAGGATCATGAGGTAATCGCCAGATCCACAACCGTGATCCCTTTCACGCCACCGTTGCACATATTCACAAGACGCTGACCCAGTTCATTGTGGTCAGAGTCCACGATATAACTGCGCGACGCCGCCTCGTCCTGAAACTGGCAGATAAAGCCATAGGTGCAATGGGGCGACATGCCTTCAAAATCCTTATTCGGCCCGTGTTCGAAATGTTTGAACCCGCTGATCGTCGCCCGCAACCCATCAATGCCAGTCATAATATCTGCCAGCTCATCTTGATCATAATCAGGGAGCAGATCGAGGGTCACGATATGCTTGATCATCCTCGCGCCTCATCCATGATCCGGCGCATTTCGCCGATCGCGGGGCCAAGGCCGCGAAAAATCGCCTCACCAATGATGAAATGCCCGATATTGAGCTCCTGAACTTGCGGCAAGGCAGCGACAGGGCCAACGCAATCATAGGTCAGCCCATGACCAGCGTGCACTTCTAGCCCCAGATCATCGGCAAAAGCCGCCATATCCGTCAGCTTGCGCAGCTCTTCGTCGCGGACATCAAAGTGACCTTCAGCATGCGCATCGCAATAGGCACCGGTGTGCAGCTCAATCACCTCTGCCCCAATACGATGCGCCGCTTCGATCTGGCGTTGATCTGCGGCGATAAATATTGACACCCGGCAGCCTGCATCGCGCAATGGTGCGATATAATGGGCCAGCGCATTTTCTTCGCGGGCCACTTCCAGCCCGCCTTCGGTCGTGCGCTCTTCGCGCTTTTCAGGCACGATGCAGACGGCATGCGGTTTATGTCGTAGCGCAATCGCCTGCATTTCTTGCGTCGCCGCCATTTCGAAATTCAACGGGCCTTTCAGGGCGTCCATCAGCCCTTCGATATCCGCGTCAGAGATATGACGACGGTCTTCGCGCAAATGCGCCGTGATACCATCTGCCCCGGCCTCTTCCGCCAAAATCGCAGCACGCACGGGATCGGGCACAGCGCCACCGCGCGCATTGCGCACAGTGGCAACGTGATCGATATTCACACCAAGGCGTAGTTTCTTTGTCATCTCGTGCGTTCCTTTGTCATCAGCAGCTTAGTTGCTGGATTGATCGCTAGGTGAAGTCTTTTTCTTAAGCTGGTCAAGTTTTGCCAGCAGTGCCTTTTTGCGGCGCTTTTGATAGGCGCTGATCACAGGCACAGACAGGTAATAGGCGATGGTCGCGGTGATCAAGCCAGGGATGATCCCGCCCACAAGATAGGGAAAGAACACATCATCATAAAACACTTGTAACCCGCGCCAATTGATGCGGTCAGGGGTGAAGATCGCGACAATATTGTTCCACAGATCATAACTCGCATCCGCAAATTTTTGTCCCAACCGATCAATGCGGCCGGGTGGCAGGCCCAGCATCCAAGACCCCAGGCTGATCGACAAATAGCCGATCGGTGGAAATGTCAGCGGGTTACCAAAGAACGTGGCCATCAAGGCGGCAAAAATATTGCCACGCATCAGCCGCGCGATGATCGCCGCAAAAACAAAGTGCAGCCCGAAAAGCGGCGTGAAGCAGATGAAAACCCCCGCCCAAATGCCACGGCTGATCTTTTGTGGTGTATCCGGCAGACGACGCACGCGGTGTTTGACGTATTCAAAGGCACGGGTCCAGCCGCCACGGGGATAGAAGAAATCCAGCACGATCTGCCAGATCGCGCGTCTATCCCTACGTTTGAAGACCAATACTCGTCATCCTTCTCTGCGGGATGTCCCCGCACCCAGCGCCGCAAGCCCCGGATCTTTATGTCGTGCAATCGTCGACACGTTACTTTCTGCCTCAAGCGCGGTCTGAATGCGGTGCAAATGCTCCGCGTCGCGCAGATCCACGTCAATCAGTAACCTAAAATAGTCTGGCTTGCGGTCAATGAACTTGAGGTCAGAGATATTGGCGTTCTGTTCACCGATCAATGTGCAAATGCGCCCCAAGACGCCGGAATCATTGGCTATCGTTGCGTCAAATGTCACCGTGTTTACAGCACCATGCGTGCCTTCGGCCCAATGCAGATCGATCCAACGTTCCGGTTGATCCTCATAATCGGCCAAGGCCGCGCAATCGATGGCATGTACGACAACGCCTTGCCCACGGAAAGTGATACCCAAAATACGTTCACCCGGCACGGGTTGGCAGCATCGGCCGCGCTGTTGAATCTGATCTGGCGTCAAACCAACAACGGCGCGGCCCTGATCAATCTCTTCGCCTTGTGCATGTTCCAGCTCTGGATAGATGGCAGTGACGACCTTACGCCCGGTAATTTCGGCACTGCCCAATCGGGCCAGCAATTCCTCCACGCTATCAATCGCAAGGGCCTTGGCGGCCGTGCGTAGCGCCTTATCCGTGCTTTTCTTGCCCACATTCTCAAACGCCACGCGCGCCAATTCACGCCCCAACCGAACAAAACGTTCGCGGTCTTCTTCTCGCAAAGACCGACGGATCGCGGTTTTCGCGCGTCCGGTCACCGCAATATCAATCCAGGTGGCCTGCGGGGTCTGGCCTTCGGCGGTGATCACCTCAACAGATTGCCCATTCTTCAAACGCGTCCAAAGCGGGACGCGCAGACCATCAACCTTGGCCCCCACACAGGCCGAGCCAATCCGCGTGTGGATCGCATAGGCAAAATCAATCGGCGTGGCCCCGCGCGGCAGTTTGATCACATCGCCCTTAGGTGTGAAACAAAACACTTGGTCCTGATACATCTCAAGTTTGACCGCTTCGAGGAACTCATCGTGGTCCTGATCTTCATCGAGCCGTTCGGTGAGCGAGGAAATCCACTTCACGGGATCAACGGCAAAGCGGTTTTCGACCCGTTCGCCGTTTTTGTAAGACCAATGGGCAGCGACACCTGTCTCTGCCACTTCGTGCATTTCGCGGGTCCGGATTTGCACCTCAACCTGCTTGCCATCGCGGCCAGAGACGGTGGTGTGGATCGACCGATAACCATTCGACTTGGGCTGACTGATGTAATCCTTAAATCGGCCCGGTACGGCGCGCCACCGTTGATGGATCGCACCCAACACGCGATAGCAATCCGCCTCTGTCGCCACAATGATACGAAAGCCATAGATATCCGCCAACCGGCTGAACCCCTGTTCTTTCTCCTGCATCTTGCGCCAGATCGAATAAGGTTTCTTGGCGCGGCCAACGACATCGGCCGTGATATTCGCCTTCTCCATCTCGACCCGCATATCGGCGGTAATCCTTTGGATGACATCGCCGGTTTCACGTTGCAGCGTGATAAAGCGACGAATGATCGAGTTGCGACCTTCGGAATTTAGGACACGGAAGGACAGATCCTCCAACTCCTCGCGCATCCACTGCATCCCCATGCGGCCTGCAAGTGGTGCAAAGATATCCATCGTCTCGCGCGCCTTTTGCGCCTGTTTTTCGGCACGCATGGATTTGATTGTGCGCATGTTGTGCAGGCGGTCAGCAAGCTTGACCAAAGTCACACGCAAGTCGCGCGAGGTCGCCATAAAGAGCTTGCGAAAGTTTTCAGCCTGTTTTGTTTCAGTTGAGCTCAGCTGTAGATTGGTCAGCTTGGTGACACCATCAACGAGTTCAGCAATCTCGCGTCCGAAGCGCTTTTCCACCTCCGCGAATGAGGCCTTGGTATCCTCGATCGTGTCATGAAGTAGCGCTGTAACCAGCGTCGCATCATCCATCTGTTGTTCGGCCAAGATACCGGCGACCGCAACAGGATGCGTAAAATAAGGCTCGCCCGAATGTCGAAATTGCCCTTCATGCATCTCTGCACCAAAGACAAAGGCATCGCGCAGCAGCGCCTGATTGGAATTAGGGTTGTAGGTGCGGACCAGTGCGATCAGATCATCTGCAGTTGTCATCTGGTCCGGCGCCTTTTTTCTCAGGCCGGTTGGGCGGCCTTAGCGTTGCCCTTGCGCATCCATCAATGCGCGCAGCAGTTTCTCTTCTGACATATCGTCTTCGGCGGGTTTGTCCGTTTCGGCACCCATAAGAAGCGACATGCTGTCTTCTTCAGGCTCATCTACCTCAATCTGGGTCTGGTTCGCTTCGATCATGCGCTCGCGCAAATCGGCGGCCTGCTGCGTTTCCTCGGCGATTTCACGCAAGGACACGACAGGGTTTTTGTCATTGTCGCGGTTCACCGTGATCGGCGCACCAGAGGAAATTTCGCGCGCGCGATGGGCGGCGAGCATCACAAGCTCAAAACGGTTTGGAACTTTATCGACGCAGTCTTCTACGGTGACGCGGGCCATGGGCGAACTCCAGTCGGGTCAGAGGGGCTTTGGAAGCCGCCTACTTAGAGGCTTCGGGCTAGATTGACAAGGGGCTGCACGGTCTGAAGGCGGAGATTTCTAAAGGGGAGCCGGATCGCTCAGCCGGGTCACTTCGGCGCGTAAATCGCCGGGCAGATCGGCACAGAGTTGCGCGATCGAACGCTGCAATAACGGATGATGCCAATCCGGGGCGATATCCAACAGGGGCATCAATACGAACGCACGATCCTGCAAGCGGGGGTGTGGCAGGATCAAATCATCCGGTGTCAGGCGTTGCTGATCAGCAAGCGACAAGTCACGCCATTCCCGATGTGTTGTCGCATCGGGCAAGACACAGTCACCCATCGCTATCAAATCCAGATCAAGGGTGCGTTGCCCCCAGCGCCGCGCGCGTTTGCGCCCTGCCTCTGCCTCGATTTCATGCAAAGCAGCCAGCAAAGCGGGCGGCTTGAGGTCGGTTTTTATCGCTATCGCTGCGTTGACATAATCGGGGCCTGATCCGGCCGGAAACGCCTTGGTCACAAAAAAACCGCTCATCAGGGGCACATCACGAGACAACTTTGCAACCAGAAGCATAGCTTTTTGTATAGTTTCCCTAGCGTCACCCCATACCGATTTTTCGTTGCTACCAAGGGCAATGAGCGTTTGGTCGCCCTCACGCAGCATATTGGAGGCTTGTTTCAAAGCTGAAAACCTTTACATCTTTTGCAATCTTGCGGGTGCCATAACACTCACGGACGAAAATTACTTGCAAGACTACATTTTGGAAGGACGACCCAATGTTTTATCGGGACGAGCGTTTAGCGCTCTTCATCGATGGATCAAACCTGTACGCAGCGGCTAAGTCGCTTGGTTTCGACATCGATTATAAACTTCTTCGGCAGGAATTTATGCGCCGCGGAAAAATGCTTCGGGCTTTTTACTACACTGCCCTACTCGAGAATGATGAATACTCACCCATCCGTCCCCTGGTCGATTGGTTGAACTACAACGGCTTCACGATGGTGACCAAGCCTGCGAAAGAATACACAGACAGCATGGGCCGCCGTAAGGTGAAGGGCAATATGGATATCGAACTGACAGTCGATGCCATGGAACTTGCCCCGCATGTGGATCACGTTGTGCTTTTTTCCGGTGACGGTGATTTTCGGCCATTGGTTGAGGCATTGCAGCGCAAAGGCGTGCGGGTGTCAGTCGTATCGACGATTCGCAGCCAACCACCCATGATTGCGGATGAGTTGCGGCGTCAGGCGGACAACTTCATCGAACTGGACGAGCTGCGTGATGTTGTAGGCCGCCCGACGCGCGAACCGCGCGCAGAGCCGCAACAACAGCAAGAAGAAGAAGTCACGCAAGAGACTTGATTTGATGGCGCGCGGTGGCGCGCGCCACAATCCGTCACACCAACTGGCGCTGGACCTGTCCGCGCCAAACCCTTACCTCTGGTGATGTAACCGGAGTATGAGATGTCGAAACCACCCCTGACCCTTTATCTGGCCGCCCCGCGTGGGTTCTGCGCAGGCGTCGACCGCGCTATCAAAATCGTCGAGATGGCTTTGGATAAATGGGGCGCACCTGTCTATGTGCGGCACGAGATTGTGCACAATAAATTCGTAGTCGACACACTGCGCGACAAAGGGGCGGTATTTGTCGAAGAACTTGATGAGTGCCCCAATGACCGCCCGGTCATCTTTTCGGCCCATGGCGTGCCCAAATCGGTGCCCGCCGCCGCCGCAAAACGAGAAATGGTCTATGTAGACGCGACCTGCCCATTGGTCAGCAAGGTCCATATCGAAGCGCAACGCCATGCCGACAACGGCCTGCAGATGATCATGATCGGCCATGAAGGCCATCCAGAGACCGTCGGCACAATGGGCCAATTGCCTGATGGTGAAGTGCTGCTGGTCGAAACCGTTGCGGATGTCGCAACCGTTGATGTGCGTGACCCCGAAAAACTGGCTTTCGTGACGCAAACAACCCTGTCGGTTGATGATACAGCCGACATTGTCAAAGCGCTCTACGATCGCTTTCCCAAAATTGTCGGGCCCCACAAAGAAGATATCTGCTACGCCACCACCAACCGTCAGGAAGCGGTCAAGGCGATGGCACCGAAATGCGATGCGATGCTTGTGGTTGGCGCGCCAAATTCCTCAAACTCCAAACGCTTGGTCGAGGTGGGTGCGCGCGCGGGTTGCAATTATGCGCAGTTGGTACAGCGCGCCACAGATATCGACTGGCGCGCGCTCAAAGGGATCACGTCGATGGGCATCACCGCAGGTGCCTCTGCGCCAGAGGTGCTGATTGCGGAAGTGATCGACGCCTTCAAAGACCGCTTTGATACGACAGTGGAAATGGTAGTGACCGCAGAAGAGAATGTGGAATTCAAAGTGCCGCGTGTGCTGAGGGAGCCTGCCTGATGATCAGCCTTCAATTCTTGATCACAGCCATTGTTGTCTGCATCGCGCCTGGCACCGGCGTGGTCTACACGCTGGCTTTGGGGTTGGGCCAAGGGCGGCGGGCGGCGTTTGCGGCGGCGGTGGGTTGCACATTCGGCATCGTGCCGCACCTTGCAGCGGCGGCTTTGGGGCTGGCGGCGCTGCTGCATACCAGCGCGCTGCTGTTCCAGATCGTGAAATTCGCGGGCGTCGCCTATCTGCTTTATCTGGCTTGGCAGGTGCTAAAGTCAGACGGCGCTTTGGCGATCCGTCCTGACGCGGCAGGCCAGCCCATGTTCAAAATCGCCAGACGCGGCGCGCTGATCAATATTCTTAATCCAAAACTATCGATCTTCTTTCTAGCATTGCTGCCGCCTTTCCTGTCCGGCAACCCTGCCACGGCCACGGCAGAGATGGTGATGCTAGGTGGTGTCTTCATGGCCCTGACCTTTGTGATCTTTGTGCTTTACGGTGTCTTCGCAGCACTGGCCCGCGATTGGCTGCTGCAAAGCAAGACAGTCATGAAATGGATCAGCCGCTCATTTGCCGGGATCTTTGCAGGACTCGGCCTGCGATTGGCGTTCGAGAAGGCATGAGCGAGTATCTGTCTTTCGAAGGGCGCGTTATTCCGCTTGAATGGGGTAAATCCGTCTACACGGTCTTGCCCGTACCAGACGACATCGCAACAGAGCTGCACGCACAGGGTGCACGACGTGTGGAGGGCGAAATCAACGATCATCCTGTCAATCTTGCCCTGACCAAAGCACCGGTTTTTGACGGTGTTTTCCTTTGGGCAGGAAAGTCACTGCTGAAAGAGGTCGGTATCTCACCTGGTGAAATCCTGGACGTACGTTTGCGCAAAGCGGATGATGCCGCGGTTGAAGTCGATGATGATATCGTGCTCGCGTTACGGCAAGGCGAGGCGACTGACCTTTGGGCGGCATTGACGCCCGGCAAACAACGCGGTCTTTTGCACAGCATCAAAACCGCCAAGCGCCCTGAAACGCGCGCCAAACGCATCCACGCCATGATTGCAGGCCTACGATGAACACGATCCCGCGCCCTGCACTTATCCTTGGTCTTGCCGGTTTGCTGCCCTTCCTTTGGGGGGCCGCCACCGTGTTGATCCCTGATCTGGCATTTTGGGGACAGATGAACCTGGGCGGGCGATTTATCGGGCCCTATGTGCAACTGTTTTATGGCGCCATTATCCTGTCGTTCATGTCTGGGGTGCTGTGGGGTTTTGCGACGAAGGCAACGGGGCGTGCCGCGACAGCAGGCTACATTCTCTCCGTCATCCCGGCACTCTGGGCTTTCTTCATGACAGGCGGCGGGCCGACGACTGCTGCGGTCAACCTGATCGTCGGCTTCTTGGGGCTGTTGATGCTGGATTGGCATTTCTGGCGTCTGGAGTTGGCACCCTCATGGTGGATGCATCTGCGGGTGCTACTGACGGCGATTGTGATCTTATCCTATCTACCGGTGGTGTTCTGATGGTCGATGCGCGGACGATAGCCACCTACGACAAAAAGGCCGGCGACTACGCCGATCTGGTCGCAACGGATCAACCTGATGCAAGCCTCGCCGCATTTATCGCATTGATACCCGCTGGAGGCACCGTGCTTGACCTTGGCTGCGGCCCCGGCACCGCCTCGGCCCATATGCGCGCTGCCGGACTACAACCGCATCCGATGGATGCCTCACCGGGCATGATCAAAATCGCGAAAGAGACATTCGACCTCGATGCCAAGCTGGCAACTTTTGACGATATCGACGGCACCGCGATCTATGATGGGGTTTGGGCCAACTTCAGCCTGTTACATGCGCCACGCGCGGATCTGCCCCGCTATCTGACGATGCTTTTCGACGCCCTGAAACCTGGTGGTGTGTTCCACATCGGTATGAAGACGGGAACAGGTGCCAAGCGGGATGGCATTGATCGGCTTTATACCTTTGTCACGGTCAGGGAATTGACGACTCTGCTGGTGACAGCCGGGTTTGAAGTCACCCATACGCAGGAGGGACGCGAAGCTGGTATGGCCGGCACGATCGATCCCTTTGTGATCATGCGCGGAAAGAAGGCCTGATCATGACTGAGCTGTTTGCCTACACCGATGGCGCCTGTTCCGGTAACCCAGGCCCCGGCGGATGGGGCGCGCTGCTGATTGCGCGCGAAGGTGACAAGGTGCTCAAGGAACGCGCCTTGTCAGGCGGAGAGGCCGAAACAACCAATAACCGGATGGAATTGCTGGCGGCAATTACGGCGCTAGAAACGCTTGACCGGCCAACAAAGGTGACGCTGATCACAGATAGCGTCTACGTCAAAGACGGCATCACGAAATGGATTCATGGGTGGAAAGCGCGCGGCTGGAAAACCGCTGCCAAGAAACCTGTGAAAAACGAAGAACTTTGGAAGCGGCTGGATGCCGCCGCGACTCGCCATGATGTGACATGGGAGTGGGTCAAGGGCCACGCTGGACACCCAGAGAATGAGCGCGCCGATGAATTGGCCCGCGCGGGCATGGCGCCGTTTAAGCCATGAACGAGCCCCTAGTCTTTCTACCTGGCATGATGTGCGACGCGCGACTTTATTCGGCGCAGATCGCGGCCTTTTCCTACGCGCACCCCATCCTGACAATGCCCATGAATGCTCGCGACACGGTTGAGGCGCTTGCCGCTGATATCTTGGCACATGCCCCACCCCGCTTTGCACTGGCGGGTTTGTCGATGGGCGGGATTGTGGCGATGGAGGTCATGCGACAAGCCCCTGAACGCATCACCCGGCTTGCCCTACTGGATACAAATCCAAAGGCCGAGGTCGCAGCAGTCGCCCAAAACCGCGAACCGCAAATCGAAAAGGTCCGCAACGGTCATCTCCGCGCGGTTATGCGCGATGAGATGAAACCCAATTACCTGACCGACGGGCCGCGGGTCGGCCAAATCCTTGATCTCTGCATGGCGATGGCCGAAACACTGGGACCTGATGTTTTCATCAATCAATCGCGCGCGTTGCAATCACGCCCCGATCAGCAAGACACACTACGGGCCGTGAAAGTCCCTACGCTGATCCTGTGCGGCGAAGACGACGCGCTTTGCCCGATCCATCGGCATGAGCTGATGCATGAGCTGATCCCCGGATCGAC
Source organism: Pseudomonadota bacterium (assembly GCA_038533095.1). Taxonomy (GTDB): domain Bacteria; phylum Pseudomonadota; class Alphaproteobacteria; order Rhodobacterales; family Rhodobacteraceae; genus Yoonia. The sequence goes on along the minus strand of JBCAZI010000007.1, from coordinate 19,164 downwards.
CCTGACAATCATCAAAAACGCAGGTCATCTGCCTACGCTAGAACAACCCGACGCAACAAATGAGGCTTTGGCAAAATGGCTGAACCCGTAATCCCCGCCGACCTGCTGGAACTGCTGCAACGGGTCGACACGCCGACCGTTTGCAACGCCATCGAAGTGGCGCAAGGCAAACGCGGTTTTGACGCCTATACCAAGGGCACGATGCAATGCTCAGCCCCCGGGCAATCCATGGTCGGCTTTGCGCGCACTGCCAAGATCGCGGGGCGGGAAGCACCCACCGAAGCGCCCGACGTTATCCGCGCGCGCCGTCTGGACTACTTCCGCAATATGGCCGCTGGCCCGCGCCCTGCCATCGCCGTGCTAGAAGACGTCGACTACCCCCATTGCGTCAGCGCTTGGTGGGGCGAGGTCCACACGAATGTGCATAAGGGCCTTAGGCTAAACGGGGCGCTGACCAATGGCGTCATGCGCGACCTTGGCGATCTGGCAGAGGGTTTTCCGGTTGTTGCCGGGTCCATCGGTCCCAGCCACGCCTTTGTTCATGTGCGCGAATTGGGGACACCTGTGAACGTGATGGGGATGACCGTCAATCAGGGTGATCTGGTGCATGCAGATCAACATGGCGGTCTGGTGATCCCGCCAGAGGTGATCCCCGACCTCAAGGCCGCGATTGAAAAGATGTGGGCAGGCGAGCAGATTATTCTGGGGCCAGCGAAAGAGCCGGGTTTTGATTTGGACAAGCTGCTGGAAGCCTGGGCAGAATTTGAAAAGGCACGCACCTGAGCCGCCAAATTCTTCGAAGAATTTGGTCCATTTCGTTCGAACGAAATGACGCCTCAGGCCACCCTAAGCACGATCTTCCCAATATGTGCGCTGCTTTCCATGCGGGCATGGGCGGCGGCGGCATCTGCCAGTGCGAATTCCTGATCCATCACCGGGGCCACTTTGCCTGCGGCAATCAGCGGCCAGACGTGCTGGCGCAGTTCATCGGCAATCCGCGCCTTGGCCAGATCAGACTGCGGGCGCAGGGTTGAGCCTGTGATGGTCAACCGACGGGTCATCAGCTGCACAAGGTTCAACTCCATCTTTGGGCCTTGCAGGAAAGCGATCTGTACCAATGTGCCATCATCTGCCAATGCCTTCAGGTTACGTTGGGTGTAAGCGCCACCAACCATATCGAGGATCAGATCGGCACCGCCCTGTGCCCGCATCTCATCCACGAAATCCGTCTCGCGATAGTTGAATGCCGCTTCCGCCCCCAATGCGACACAGGCATCACATTTTGCGTCCGATCCCGCGGTGGCAAAGACGCGCGCGCCAAAGGCCTTGGCCAATTGAATGGCCGTCGTCCCAATCCCCGAACTGCCGCCATGCACCAAAAAACGCTGACCGGCGCGCAAGCCACCGCGCATGAAAACGTTGGACCAGACGGTGAAAAACGTTTCAGGCAAACAGGCCGCTTGCTTCAACGTCATCCCTTCCGGTATCGGCAAACAATGGGCGGCAGGTGTGGCCACATATTCCGCATAACCACCGCCGGGCAGCAGGGCGCAGACCTGATCGCCGGGCATGATGCCTGCCACCCCCGCGCCACAGGACACAACCTCGCCTGCTGCTTCCAATCCTGGCAAATCGCTCGCCCCTTTCGGCGGATTGTAAAGCCCCGCGCGTTGCAAGGCGTCGGGCCGGTTCACGCCCGCATAGTCGACCTTAATCACCACCTGATCATAGTCAGGTTCCGGCATGGGCCGGTCTGTCAAGGTCAGCACCTCCGGTCCGCCGGGCTGAGAAATCTCGATCGCCTTCATCGTGGGACGTCCTTACTGCGGGTCGCGCCAGATCCCTGGCAGGTCGGGGCTCGTCGCTGCGCCTGGCGCTTTGATACCCGCCATCATGCGTTCCAACGTACTTGTCAACGGCTTGAGCAACGGGTTGGCCTTGGCCTGCGCCTTGAATTTTTCGAACTGCATCACGTTATCGATGCGACGGTCGATAAATGCTTCTGTCGCCTGAATATCGACACTGTCGTCGCCCAGCCAATAGAGCACCACCGCGCTATAAACGCCCGATAAGGTCATGCGTTTGGTGTACCAATTCACATCTTGCGAGCTATCCCCAAGTGCCGTCCAGATCGCATCGGCCGTGCCCCAGATCAGTTTGGCCCCATCGCCAGCCATATGTGGCAGTGAAAAAAGCGTTGTCCCCCGGCGTACCGCCTCTTTGTCGTCGATCACCTGCAGACGCAGCAAAACGGCATGGGCGACCTTATCGCGGAAACGCATATTGCTGAGATCAGACTCTTTCAGGACCGCTACCATCGCCGCATCACCGCGCCGGTGATAGGCCACTGCTAGATCGACAGCACCGCGTGGACAGCTGGTTTTGGCCACAGCGGGATCAATGCCAGCGTCAGCAACAGCGGCATTAAATGTCGCGGGCGACCACCCATCGAAGGCGACATGGGGTAAGGCCGCATCCAAAAGCTTGTCCAGAATAGGGTCTGTCATGGGTTCTCTCCTGCGATGGGTTCACACTAGACAAACTAGCTTGCCTTTGCTATCTGCCCACTTCCTGCAATTTTTGCAAATCCAACTTAGAAAGGTGGTGTCAACCACATGCAGGTTAGTGTTCGTGATAACAACGTCGATCAGGCGTTGCGTGCTCTGAAGAAAAAGCTTCAGCGTGAAGGCGTTTTTCGTGAAATGAAGCTCAAGCAGCATTTCGAAAAGCCCTCCGTGCGTAAAGCGCGCGAGAAAGCAGAAGCTATCCGTCGTCAGCGCAAGCTGGCACGTAAGAAGCTCCAGCGCGAAGGTATGCTCTAAGGCGATCCTTCGACGTTACGATCAAGAAACCCCCGGCTGAGCAATCAGGCGGGGGTTTTTGTTATGGCCAATGTGTGCTGGATGTCTGGGTGCGGTTTGAGGATGAGTTGACCCACCACGTCAGAACCGTCACCCGGACCCCAAAATGCTTCAAAAACGATCTACAGTTCCACCCTGACATCATGCAGCCAGATCTTAGGCGGCCGCGACAGCATGAACACGACGACATCTGCCAAATCTTCGGGTTCGGTAAAGATATGATTTGGTACGTCTTCGTTGGCTTTCGCGAACATCTGCGTATTCGTGCCACTTTGATAGAGCCCGGCAACACGAATACCGTTGTCCTGTTCGTCGACTTTCAAGACTTCTGTAAAACCGCGCACACCGTATTTGGTGGCGGTGTATACCGATTGACCAGCCTGCGCCACAACGCCGGATTTCGAGGCAACATTAAGAATAATCGCCTCCGGTCTTTTGCGCAAATCTGAGATTAGAAGCCGCGTCAACTGCATCAATGCAGTCAGATTTGTCTGTACAGCGGCTTCCAGCATGGATGGGTCAATTTCATCCAGAGGGCTGGTTTTATGCCAAATGCCAGCATTATTGATCAAAATATCAACCCCACCAAAAGCCGTCAGAATGTCTTGCGCCGTTTGTTCGAGCTGTGCAACGCTCCGGATATCACAAGCAAAAGAGCGTGCGTGCGGCGCCCCTTCTGCCAAACACTGCTTCTCTACGGTGGAAAGACGATCAACATCCCGACCGATGATCGCCAAATTGCAGCTCTGCTCAGCAAGTTTTAAGCAGATATGTTTTCCGATGCCATCACTGCCACCCGTCACCACGACGGTCTTACCAGAAAGTTCCATGTGTAGGTTCCCGATCAAAACGAAAAGGTTCAATAGATCGTCCATGTCCAAAGCGACGAACAATCCATAGTCAACTGTGCTTTACATGAGCCAATTATAAATCAACAGCCGTTCCCGCGCCCAAAAAGTGTTAGGATGGCATCAATGAACATTCATCAGGCATTGTGATCCACCACGCGACCAACAGTATTTGTTATGGCGGCTCCGCAACGGATCACCTTGCGAACAGCGACCCGACTTTAGGGGGATGGCTGATCACCCAGCGTGTTCAGGATCGGACAGTCCGGCCTGTCGTCGCCCGCACAATCCCGTACCAGTGTTTTCAACGTATCGCGCATGCGGCCCAGATCGGCGATCTTGGCCTCGATCTGCTGCAAATGGTCTTGCGCGATCCGGTGTACGTCTGCGCTTGCCCGCTCTGTATTTTCCCAAAGCGCCAGTAAGTCGCGGCAATCGTCGATCGAAAACCCCAAAGCCCGCGCATGTGCCAGAAAGGTCAGCTTGTGAATATCATTGGCGACAAAGGTCCGGTATCCATTTGCATCGCGCGCCGGTTTGACCAGTCCGATATCTTCGTAATAGCGGATCGTCTTGGCCGGTAGGCCCGCCTGCGCTGCGGCTTGTCCGATATTCATGCGGCGGCCTCCTGATAGGTTTCGACCTTCCCCACTTTAGGCGGCGGCGTGACAGCAACCCACCGCAGCCGCAGCGCGTTTGACAGCACGAATACGCTGGATAGCGCCATCGCACCGGCGGCCAGCATGGGCGACAACAACGGGCCGCCGAAAATATACAGCAGGCCTGCAGCCACAGGGATCAGCGCGGTGTTATAGGCAAAGGCCCAAAACAGGTTCTGTTTGATGTTCCGCATTGTGCGCAGGCTCACCTCAACCGCGTTGGAGACGCCTTGAATATCGCCAGACATCAAAACAACATCCGCGCTTTCAATCGCCACATCCGTTCCTGTGCCAATGGCGATCCCCACATCAGCAGCGGCAAGTGCAGGGGCGTCATTGATGCCATCGCCTACAAAGGCGACCTTCGATCCACCGGACATGAGATCCCGCAGCGCTGCGACCTTTCCATCCGGCAGAACCTCAGCGACCACTGTGTCGATCCCAAGCTCGGCCGCAATCGCGTGGGCGGTCTTTGCGTTGTCGCCGGTGATCAGCGCCGTGCGCAGGCCCATCTGATGCAAGGCTTGGATTGCAGCAGGCGTCGTTGGCTTGATCCTGTCTGAAATCCCGATCAGCCCTGCGGCTTGTCCGTCAATCGCGACATAAAACGGTGTTTGTCCTTTCGCGGCAATTTGCGCAGCAATGCCAGAGAATGCGTCAATCGCGATCCCTTCGCGCTGCATGAACCGATCCGCACCGACCACTACTTGGCGGCCCACAACAGTGCCGCTGACGCCAAATCCAACCTGTGCTGTGAAATCATTAACGGTTTGCAATTCATACCCCTTCGCCTGCGCAAACCGTACGATCGCAGCCGCAATTGGGTGTTCGGACAACGCCTCGACGCTGGCAACCAACCCAAGCACCTCGGCCTCCTCCAGATCGGGTGCCAACGACACGGTCGTCACTTCGGGGCGCCCCTGCGTCAGCGTGCCGGTCTTGTCGAAGGCCACGACATGGACAGACCGCAGGGCCTGCAAGGCATCCCCTTTGCGAAACAACACTCCTAGATCAGCCGCCCGCCCGGTGCCCACCATGATTGACGTTGGTGTGGCCAGACCCATTGCACAGGGGCAGGCCACGATCAGGACGGACACACCGGCCACCAAGGCAAATCCAAGTGCCGGGTCCGGCCCAAAGATCAACCAACCCAAAACGGTCAATGCCGCAATGACCAGCACGATGGGCACGAACCAAAGGGTGATCTTGTTTACCAGGGCCTGGACTGGCAGTTTGGCGCTTTGCGCGTCTTCGACCATGCGGATGATCTGGGCCAGAAGTGTATCCGCACCCACCTGCGTGACTTGGAAGGTAAATGCGCCGGTGCCATTCACCGTGCCGCCAGTGACTTTATCACCGCTGGACTTCTCCACGGGCAAAGGCTCGCCCGTGATCATGCTTTCGTCAACAAAGGCGGGGCCATCGATCAGCACGCCATCCGTGGCGATCTTTTCGCCCGGGCGCACTCTGACAACATCGCCGACGATGATGTCCGACCGGGGCACCTCAACGGCGATACCATCCCGCATGATAATCGCAGATTGCGGCTGCAACCCGACAAGACGGCGGATCGCCTCGCCCGTTTTGCCTTTCGCCCGCGCTTCAAGAAAGCGACCCAACAGGATCAGTGTCAAAATGACGGCGGCCGCCTCAAAATACACCGCACGCGTCCCAGCCGGAAGTAAGCTGGGCAGGAAGGTCGCAACGGTAGAATACCCCCACGCCGCCCCTGTTCCGATAGCAACCAGCGCGTTCATGTCTGGTTTGCCTTTGAACAGGGCAGGCAAGCCTTGGGTGAAGAACACCCGCCCCGGCCCTGCCAACAAAAGGGTGACGACCACAAATTGAAATAGCCAGCTGGTCTGCATCCCTATGTTCTGATGCACCCAAGCGTGGACGCCCGGCACGAAGTGGCTGCCCATTTCCAGCGCAAAAACCGGGGCCGTCAGGATGGCCGCTATGATCAGGTCACGACGCAACGCGGCCATTCGAACATTTTTCTGATCAGCCTGCTCATCAGCCGCTTCATGTACCTGCGCCGGATAGCCCGCATCTGTGGCCGCTTGGGCAATTGCGGCCGACGAGGTACCGCCAGACAAGTACGTGACCTTTGCGGTCTCGGCCGCCAGATTGACCGACACTTCCGTCACCGATGCCGCGCCCAGCAAGGCCTGTTCCACGCGCCCCACACAGGACCCGCAATGCATCCCTGCGATATCGAGGGTGATATGATCAGCCTGTGCCGGATAGCCCGCCTTGGCCAAGGCCTCAGTGATCTTCACCGGGGTTGCTGGCGCATCAAATGTCACGCGCGCCGCCTCTGTCGCCAAGTTGACGGAGGCTTCCTTCACACCAGCCACATCACGCACTGCCTTTTCCGCGCGTGCGACACAGGACCCACAGGAAAGCTGGGTCAATTGCAGGGTAAGAAACGTCTCGGACATACGCGTGTTCCCTTTGGTACACGCCTTACATAGGCCTTCCACTGACTGGAAGGTCAAGTCCGATTATTTAGCCTTCGCCGCGCGCCTGCGCGATATAGCCTTGCAAGTCAGACAAGGGTACCGCGCCGGGCACCAAAGCATCACCAATGACAAAGGCGGGCGTTCCGGTGAACCCGAGGTTTTGCGCCAATTGGCGCGAGGTCTCAATATGCGCATTCACCGCGTCGCTTTGCATATCGACAACCAGCTGATCGACGTCCAACCCCACCGACCGGGCCACAGCCAGAACCGAGGCTTCCTCGGCCCTGCCGCGCATATCCATCAGGCCCCAGTGCATTTCCTCGTATTTGCCTTGTGCGCGAGCGGCCAGTGCTGCGCGTGCCGCAAAATCGGAACCCTCACCCAAAATCGGCCATTCGCGATAGACAACGCGCACATCATCATCCGCCGCGATCAGTTCTTTCACGTTGCCCGCCGCACGTTTGCAATAAGGACAGTTGTAGTCAAAGAATTCGACAACAACCGTCTCGCCCTCGGCATTGCCGACAACGGGCGCGTTCGGGTCGTTTTCCAACGAGGCGCGCTGACGTAGCAGAATATCCGCCTGCGCGAGCGCCTGCGCCTCTTGGCGTTGCTCTTGAATGATGGCCAGCGCATCGACGATAATCTGCGGGTTCTCAAGGATGGCCTGCAGCGCAAGTTCCTTGATTTCCTCCTCGGTCAGATCCTGAGCCGCCGCACCCAAGGGCAGCAGAGCGATCAAGGCGGCGGCAAACAATCTGCGCATCGGAAATCCATTTCATTAGGTTCGATTTACAACGACCCAATAAAAGCATTTTAGCGATCCAATGACCACACACATCTGCGTAATCGCCCTGCGGTGATACCGCGCGCGCCAATGGCTTGCCCCCCTGCCCCGGTTTCGATTAGGTGCAGCTATGGCACGACAGCTTTCATCGCAAAAACCGCGCAGACCGACGCTGAGCACGGGTTTCAAGACCATTGCGGTTTTTGTCATGCTGATCTGTGTCGTGCCTTACTTGGGTGTTCTGGCAGCTGCCTTTACAGGATCGTTTGAAACGCTCGGCCAACTTGCCGAAACGGTTTTGGCGCGCTACACCGGCACAACATTGATCCTTGTCACGCTGGTCATGGCGGGCAGTGCATTTGTCGGCGCAGGTGCCGCATGGCTGGTCACGATGACCGACTTCCCCGGACGTCGCTGGATCGAGATTGCGCTGGCGCTGCCCTTGGCCTTTCCTGCCTATGTTTTAGCCTATGGCTATACCCATGTGCTGGATCATCCGGGCATCGTGCAAACTCTGTTGCGTGACCTAACCGGCTGGGGGCCTCGCGATTACTGGTTCCCGGAAATCCGATCACTGGGTGGCGCGGCAATGATGTTGACGCTGGTGCTGTACCCATATGTGTATCTGCTCGCGCGCGCGGCCTTTGCGGCCCAAGGGGCCAGCACGTTCTTGGCGGCGCGTGTCTTGGGGCGATCACCCTTTTCAGCCTTCATGCATGTCTCACTGCCCATGGCGCGACCTGCAATTGCATCGGGTGTGATGTTGGTCGCGATGGAAACAATCGCGGATTTTGGTACGGTCGCCTATTTTGGCGTGCAGACCTTTGCGGTCGGTATCTACACCAGCTGGTTTACGTTGGCGGATCGGGCAGCAGCAGCACAGCTGGCCCTTGGATTGCTGAGTTTCGCGCTGTTGCTGGTCATGTTGGAACGCTACAGCCGCGGCGACGCGAAATACGCCAGCGGGCGGCGCAATGCGCCTTTGCAGCGTCTGACGCTGACCAACGGGCAGAAGATTGGCGCGATGATCTTTTGCCTGACGCCCGTCATGCTGGGTGTCGTCCTGCCTGTGATCGCGCTGAGCGTCATGGCGCTGGGGTCAGAGCAAGACCTGTTGAGCCCGCGCTATCTTGGGTTTATCCGCAACTCGGTGACCTTGGCCAGTATCGCGGCTGGCCTGACAGTGTTAGCCGCATTGATCCTTGGCACATTGCATCGGGTTAGCACGAGCCGCTTGACCAGCACATCGCTGTATCTTGCGCGGATTGGCTATGCTGTACCCGGTGGTGTGATTGCGGTGGGTTTGCTGGTGCCATTTGCAGCCTTCGACAACGCGCTGGATGCTTGGATGCGGGCCACATTTGATGTTTCAACCGGGCTGCTTTTCACCGGTTCGATCTGGTTGTTGATTTCCGCTTACCTGATCCGTTTCTTGGCCGCAGCGATTGGGGCTTATGAGGGTGGGATCGCATCCGTCGCACCCAATATGGATGCCGCAGCGCGGACCCTTGGCCAAGACATGCCAGGGCTGGTCCGGCGCGTGCACATGCCGCTGTTGCGCACCAGTCTGCTAACGGCCGGATTGATCGTGTTTGTGGATGTGATGAAAGAGCTGCCAGCCACGCTGATCATGCGGCCCTTCAACTATGACACGCTGGCGGTGCAGGCCTACAGGCTGGCCTCAGATGAGCGGTTAGAGGGTGCTGCGGTGCCAAGTCTAGTGATCGCGGCCATCGGGTTGATCCCGGTGATATTGCTGTGCCGCAAGATTGGGACAGGGCGCGCATAGGATAGAAAAAAGGGCGCCACTTTCGTGGCACCCCTCTCATCGGTTGATCGGTTTTGGGGTTACTCCCAACCAACCTGATTGAAGATTTGCTGTGCTGTCGCGACGTTCTGGGCAACAGCACTCAGATCAACCGCATCTGGGCGGAAAAGACCCATCGCTGCCACCGATGGTGACAAGCCAACACCGGCAACAGCAGGGTATTCATCGTTGCCTGCGCTGAAGTATTCCTGCGCCTGGTCAGAGGCCAGATACTCCATAAACGCAATAGCGTTGTCGAGGTTCGGCGCATTTGCAGCAACGCCCCCACCGGACAAGTTCATATGCGCGCCTTCGGCGTTCTGGGCCGGAAAGACCCAGCCGATGTTTTCCAATGCCGCGGCATCAAGCCCATCCACCTCTTTGCGCAGGGCGCGGGCGAAGTAATAGGTGTTCGAGATTGAGATATCACATTCACCAGACACAAGACCGCGCAACTGATCGGTATCACCACCCTGCGGGTCGCGGGCAAAGTTGTTCACGAAACCCTGCGCCCAAGCGGTCGCAGCTTCTTCACCGTGGTTCTCGATCACCGCAGACAACAGCGTTTGCGAATAAACATTGGTAGAAGACCGGTGGCAGATCATGCCTTCATAGGCCGGATCGGCCAAGGCTACATAATCCATTGGTGGGTTTGCGACGCGGTTTTTATTATAGAAGATGATCCGCGCACGCTGGCTAAAGCCGAACCACTGGTTGTCCGCATCTTGCAGGCTTTCTGGAATACGCGCTTCCAGTACATCGCTATCGATGGATTGCAGAACACCAGCCGCCTTTGCGCGTTCCAGACGCGATGTATCAACCGTCAGCAGGATATCAGCTGGTGAGTTCACACCTTCGGCCTGCATCCGGGCGATAAGCTCATCGGCGTTGGCCTCGATCCGGTTGATGGTGATGCCGGTCAGATCGGTGAAGTCAGAATAAAGACGCTCGTCCGTGTCATAGTGGCGCGAAGAATAGAGGTTCAATTCACCTTCAGCGACGGCTGAAGATGCAACCGCTGTGGTCAGGGCCGAGACCGCTGTGATCAACGTTAGTGATTTTTTGAGTGATTTACGCATGAGTGGTTCCTTGCGAGGGGTTATGGTCTTGCGCGGAACCTGACAAAAAAGATCGGATTATGCAAGATATCCTGATATTTTTTGTCGGGATAATTTTTTTGCCTTTTTCACAAGGGGGAAATCACTTTCCTTTCCACACCGGATCGCGCTTTTCGGCAAAAGCCCGCGCGCCTTCCAGCTGATCTTCGGAGGTATAAAGGGTCTCAACCGTCGCAAACTGGCTTTTGGTGATGCGATTCATCGCATCCTGAAATTTCATATCTTCGGCCTCGCGCACGACTTCTTTCAGTGCGGCATAGACCAGCGGCGGCCCGGATGCGATCAGCGCGGCCATCTTGCGCGCCTCAGCCATCAGTTGATCGGCTGGCACAACGCGGTTGATCAACCCCCAACGCGCGGCCTCTTCGGCATCCACCCAACGCCCGGTTAGCAACATTTCCATCGCGATGTGATAAGGGATACGCTTGGGCAGCTTGACCGATGCAGCATCCGCCACAGTCCCCGACCGGATTTCCGGTAAGGCAAATGTTGCGTGCGCGGCCGCCAAGAGAATGTCACCCGACAGCGCCAGTTCCAGCCCACCACCACAACAAATCCCGTTGATCGCCATAATCACCGGCTTGTTCAGACGCGGCAGTTCCTGCAGCCCGCCAAATCCACCAACGCCATAATCGCCATCGACGGCATCACCTTCGGCGGCGGCTTTCAGGTCCCAACCTGGGCAAAAGAACTTCTCCCCCGCCCCGGTTACAATGGCGACCCGCAGTTCTGGATCATCACGGAAACCGGTGAAGACATCACCCATGATCCGGCTGGTTGCCAAATCAATCGCATTGGCCTTGGGCCGGTCCAGCGTGACCTCTAGAATATGACCGTCGCGTTTGGTTTTGATCGGGCCGTCAGTCATGGCGCTCTCCTGTTGTGATAAGGGCATCTGCTGCGATGGCCGCGTCGGGGCCACACATCAGCGGGTTAATTTCAATCTCAAAGGGCATTTCGGCAATAACATAGGATTGCACCGCCAGCACGGCGTCGATGATGGCCTTCTGGTCGACGGGCGCGGCACCGCGATAACCGTGCAGCATCGGCGCGATGCGCAAGCGACCAAGTACCGTACCCAGATCATCCTCTTGGACGGGCAAGATCAGGCTCACGCTATCAGACATGACCTCGGTTAGCGTACCGCCTGCTGCAATGGTCAAAACATATCCATGAGCGGGGTCCAGCACGACACCAATAAGCAACTCCACCGTTGTCCCAACCACCATTTGTTCGACTAGGAAACTGGTCGCGGGCATGGTTTCAGCAGCGGCCAGCAATGCCGCTTCATCCTTGATGCCAACAAGCACAGCACCTGCTTCGGTCTTATGGGCAACCCCTTCGCCTTTCAGGACAAGGGGGTAGCCCAATTGTGCTGCCACTGCCGCAAGCCGCACCTTATCCGCAACGCGCGATGAATTCGGCACAGCCAGACCATGTGCCGCTAACCCCTCTTTGGCCTCAGCCTCTGACAAGACGTCAGATGGGGTGATCTGCGGCGGCACAAAGACCTCGCATGTTCCCCGCCCAACAGCTGCGGCAACCGCGATCGCTTCAATCGCTTCAACGGCCCCACAAAGCGGCAAGACACCCCGCGCAACTAATCGTCGCGCAACCTCCTCAGGCATTGTCTCGACCAGAGAGCTGAGCACGGCAATCGGTCGGCCTGACTGCGTTTGCGCTTGCGCGGCGGCCTTCAAAACCAAATCCCAATCGGGCGAGGTACACCTGTCAGGTCTAGGGAAATCCAAGATCACGACTCCCAGCGCCACAGCATCTGACATCATCGCCGCAAAGGTCGCCTTCATCGCCGCCTCGTTACCCCATATGAATGTGTGGTAGTCTAGCGGGTTCGATAGCGTCACGATGGGCCCAAGCACCTCGCGCAGGGTGGTCTTTTGATCGGCGCACAAGGCAGGAAAGGTAACCGCGCTGCCATGCGCCATATCGGCCATCAGGCTTGCTTCACCGCCCGAACAGGACATCGAAGCGATATTAGCCGTCTGCAATGGCCCCACCACATGCAACAGCTTGAGCGTTTCAAGGAAGCCTGACAGGGATGAAACTCGCCCGATCCCCAAGCGCTCAAACAAGGCACTGGACCCTGCATCGCTGCCCGCAAGGGACGCAGTATGCGAGATCGCGGCTTGTTGCGCTTGTTCCGATTGGCCGGTTTTCAACGCGATAATTGGTTTGCCCAAATCGCGCGCCACCTGCGCCAGATCGACAAGTGCGGACAGATCATCTATGCCTTCAACGTAAAGCCCCAGCGCCGTCACCTTGGGATTAGCCAAAAGCGTTTTACCAATCTCAGACAGCCCGGTTTGCGCTTGATTGCCCACGGTGACCACATAAGCCAATGGCAGCCCCCGCGCCTGCATTGTAAGGTTAATCGCCACGTTGGAGGATTGCGCGATGATGGCAACGCCGCTGTCCACCGGCACGCCGCCATGCTGATCAGGCCATAGGGCGACACCATCAAGATAGTTCAGAAAGCCGTAACAGTTGGGCCCGATAATCGGCATGTCACCTGCGGCGGCAAGCAGGGCTGCTTGCAGTTCATCACCGTCAGACACCTCATGCACGGCCTCACGGAAACCAGAGGCAAAACAGATCGCACCGCCCGCACCGATGGCAGATAACGCCCGGACAGCATCAATGGTGGCATGGCGATTGACGCCGATGAACACGGCGTCGGGTGCTGCAGGCAGGTCAGCTATAGTGCGATAGGGGGCCAGCCCCCCGACATCATCCTTTGTGGGATGCACGACCCAGATGTCACCCGCAAAACCTATCTTCTGGCATTGGCGGATCACCTCACGGCCCCAGGGACCGCCGCCGATCACCGCAATTGATCGCGGGTTCAAGAGCCGCGCAAGCCGGTCCATCAGGCCCCCAAGGGGCGCAGCAACTCGCGGCTGATGATGTGGCGTTGGATTTCCGAGGTGCCATCCCAGATGCGTTCAACGCGGGCATCACGCCAGAAACGTTCAATCGGGAAATCACTCATTAATCCCATGCCGCCATAGATTTGTAAGGTGGCATCGGTGACGCGGGCAAGCATCTCGGTCGCGTAGACCTTAGCCGAAGCGATCTCGCGATTGGCCGGCAGCCCTTCATCCAGGCGCCATGCGGCGGAAAGGGTTAGCATATCGGCGGCATCAATCTCGGTGATCATATCGGCGATCTGAAAGCTGACACCTTGGAATTTGCCAATCGGCTGGCCGAATTGTTCGCGTTCAGCAGCGTAGCTGAGGGCGTAGTCAAAACAACGACGCGCCCGGCCCACCGACATTGTGGCGACCGTAATCCGGGTCGCATAAAGCCATTCATTCATGACAGCAAAACCGCCATCGACCTCGCCCAGCACCTGGGCATCAGGCAGGCGGCAATTATCGAAATCAAGGATGCAGTTTTTGTAGCCACGATGGCTGACCGAGGCGTAACCATCGCGCACCTCAAACCCCGGCGTGCCGCGATCCACAAGGAATGTGGTGATCCGTTTCTTAGGGCCGCGCAGGGTTTCATCAACGCCCGTCGCCACAAAAACAATGAAGAAATCCGCGTGGTCGGCACCAGAGATGAAATGCTTGGACCCGTTAAGCACCCAATCACCGCCATCCCGCACGGCACTGCATTTCATGCCCCGCACGTCAGAACCTGCATCAGGTTCTGTCATCGCTAGCGCATCCATCCGTTCGCCGCGCACAGCAGGCATCAGGTAGCGTTCTTTTTGGTCGCCTTCACAGGCCATCAGGATGTTCTGCGGGCGGCCAAAGAAATGGTTCAGCGCCATGGACCCGCGCCCCAACTCACGTTCAACCAGCGCGAAATCAACGTGCGACAGGCCAGCACCACCCACCTCTTCAGGGAAGTTGCAGGCATAGAACCCCAGTTCAATCGTCTTGCGCTTGATCTCATCCGCGATTTCTTGGGGCACTTCGCCACTGCGTTCCACCGCATCCTCATGCGGGTAAATCTCATGCTCAACAAAAGACCGCACGGTATCCACGATCATCTGTTGTTCATCGGTCAGGCCAAACTGCATGGCGGGCTCCGTCTTTGGCATTCCAAAAAACCCTAAGAAGCGATTTGGGAAAAGTCATCCGGAATACGACATGCCTGCGTCGTTTGCGCCAACAGCGCAGATTTGCCGTTTTTCTGACACGGCGTTAGACTGCTTTTCGGATCGGAAAGGTACGCCCATGTTTGGTGAATGCACAGAGACAGTCAGCATGCTTTACGCCGCAGTTTTTGGCGCGGATGGGGCATGTATCGAATTGAGTGTTACATCTATCCTGACGGCCTTTGGCGCATTCATGGTTTTGGTCGTTATTGCGCAATTTTTTGCCCGCCTTCTGTGGCGTAAGCTTCGGCAGCGCGGTACCCTGATCGAAGACGACTATATCGACCCTGCCGGTAACACCCCGTTTGATGATGACCCCAAGTACCGTGACAGCGCCATTCGGTCGACCAAACGCTAACTGACTGGTCGGTTGTTGCCACCAATGGCGCGGGTCAACTGCGCGGCAGCCTCCATGACGGGTATCGCAAGTGCCTCGATCCGATCCTCTGTGATCCGCGATGTCGGACCGGACACGGAAATGCCCGCAACGGCCTCGCCAAACACATTATAGACCGGGGCTGCGATACAGCGCATCCCGATGTTGCGTTCTTCGCCATCGATGGCATAGCCACGTGCCTTGGTCGCATGCAGATCAGCGATCATCGCTTCTGGGTCAGTCAGGGTGTAGGGTGTGTATTGTTCCAGCTTGCTGGCGACCAGAACGTCACGTTGCCGCCTGTCATCCATCCGGCACAACAGCGCCTTGCCGATTCCCGATGAGTGCATATCAGCCGCCGTACCGGGTGGAAAGAATGCCCTGATGGTTGCATGGGTTTCGACCTGTCCAAGGAACAAAACCTTGCCATCACGCTCAATCCCCAGATTTGCGGTCTCGCCTGTGGCCTCCATCAATGTGCGCATGATCGGGCGGGCCCGTTCAACCAAAGAGGTGCGGCGCAGAAAATGCGATCCGGTCAGAAAGGCCGCAGGGCCAATGTTCCATGTCTGGTTCGTTTCATCAAAATCCGCAAAGCCGCGCCCCTGAAATGTTGTCAGCACGCGGTAGACCGTAGCGGGCGACTGATCCAAAGCACCCGCGATCTCTGACAGGGTGCCGCCCTGCATTTCACCCAACTGGACCAGCACTTCCAATGCGCGATCCAGCGATTTGATCGTGTTTTGGTCGCCTTTGTCATCCCACGCCTTGGGACGACCACGGCCTCTTTTGACCTCATCCATCATATTTTTCCTCACTTCTGAAAAACCGTTTCACTTTATGAAAAAAATAAACCCCTGACAACAAACAAATTTATCCCTGAAACGCATTTTGAAAAATAATTTCAAAAAAATATGCAGGCGGCGCGCGTTCTGACAAAACACACTCACCCCAATGGAGGATTGGACGATGAGCTTTCAAAACCCCGTATTTATTCCCGGCCCCACGAATATGCCCGAGGCTATTCGCAAGGCCTGCGACATGCCAACAATCGACCACCGGTCGCCATTGTTTGGCCAAATCCTGCACCCAGCCCGCGCCGGTGTGCAAGAAATCCTGAAATCTGAAACGGCAGAGATTTTTATCTTTCCGTCCACCGGCACAGGCGGCTGGGAAACGGCACTGACCAACACGCTGTCGGCCGGTGATACTGTCCTCGCGGCCCGCAACGGGATGTTCAGCCACAAGTGGATCGATATGTGCCTGCGTCATGAGCTAAACGTCAAAATCGTCGAGACACCTTGGGGGCACGGGCTGCCCGCTGGTCAATATGCCGAAATCCTCATGGCCGACACTGAGCACAAGATCAAAGCGGTACTTGCGACGCATAATGAAACAGCCACAGGCGTGAAATCCGACATTGCTGCGGTTCGTGCAGCCTTGGACGCGGCCAATCACCCAGCCATGCTCTTTGTCGATGGTGTCAGCTCTATTGGGTCGATGGACTTCCGTTTTGACGAATGGGGCGTCGATGTTGCTGTGACCGGGTCGCAGAAAGGCTTCATGTTGCCTGCCGGCCTCGCCATTGTTGGGTTTAGCCAGGAAGCATTGGATGCCAGCAAGACGGCTGGGCTGCCGCGTACATTCTTTGATATCGCCGATATGACCAAAGGCTACGCCGCGAATGCTTACCCTTATACACCCGCGGTTGGGCTGATGAACGGGCTGCTGCTGGCGACTGAGACCTTGTTGAAAGAAGGGCTCGACAACGTGTTTGCCCGCCACACCCGGATCGCATCTGGTGTGCGCGCTGCAGTGGATGCATGGGGGTTAGAGCTCTGTGCGGCATCACCCGACGTCTACTCTGACACTGTCAGTGCGATCAAAACGCCCGAAGGGTTCAATGCGACAAGCATCGTGACGCATGCCGCCGATAAATACGGTGTGGCCTTTGGCGTTGGCCTAGGAGAGGTCGCAGGCAAAGTGTTCCGCATCGGTCACCTGGGCAGCATGACGGATGTCATGGCGCTGTCTGGTATCGCAACAGCCGAAATGTGCATGGTCGACCTTGGCCTGGACATCAAGCTGGGATCCGGCGTTGCCGCCGCACAGGAATTCTACCGCGGTACAACCGGCGTGAGCCTGAAGGATGCTGCCTAATGAAAGATTACAGAGATATGTATATCCCAACCTATCAGGACGTTTGCGACGCGCATGTTCGGATCAAACCCTACATTCACCGTACCCCGGTTTTGACATCGGAGTATTTGGATAACCTCACCGGAGCCAACCTTTTCTTTAAGTGTGAAAACTTTCAAAAGGCCGGTGCTTTTAAGGTCCGCGGCGCCTCGAATGCCGTATTTGGATTGTCAGACGAAGCCGCGAAAAACGGTGTCTGTACACATTCATCAGGCAATCACGCGTTATCGCTGTCTTATGCAGCAGGCCGCAGGGGCATCCCCTGTAATGTCGTCATGCCGCGCACCGCGCCGCAGGCGAAGAAAGATGCGGTAAAAGGTTATGGCGGAATCATCACAGAATGCGAACCCTCAACAACGTCCCGTGAAGCAGTCTTTGCTGGTGTGCAGGCTGAAACGGGAGGAGACTTCGTACATCCTTATAATGACCCTCGGGTTGTCGCGGGTCAGGGAACTTGCAGCAAAGAACTGATGGAACAAATGAAAGAAGAGCACGGCGGTGGCCTGGACATGGTCGTCGCACCCATCGGCGGCGGCGGGATGATTTCAGGGACTTGCCTGACGCTCTCCAATATCGCCAAAGATGTGCAGATCATCGCCGCCGAGCCCGAACAGGCCGATGACGCCTATCGCAGCTTCAAAGCCGGACATATCATCGCCGATGATGCCCCGGTTACGGTGGCCGATGGATTGAAAGTGCCGCTGAAAGACCTCACCTGGCATTTCGTCAGCAACCATGTGTCCGAGATTTTCACGGCCACCGAGCAGGAAATCATCGATGCGATGAAACTGACATGGCAACGCATGAAGATCGTGATGGAACCCAGCTGCGCTGTGCCGTTGGCCGTCATCATCAAGAACAAGGAATTTTTCAAAGGCAAGCGCGTCGGTGTGATTGTCACCGGCGGCAACGTAGACCTCGACAAGCTGCCCTGGATGCAGGGCTAAGGGAGACCAACCATGAACGATATGAGCAACCTCAAAAACCTCGAAGTCGGCTATGACGTCCCTGCCCTGCCCGGCATGGATGAGGCCGACATCCAGACACCCTGCCTGGTGTTGGATCTGGACGCGCTGGAGCGGAACATCAAGAAGATGGGCGATTTCGCGAAATCGCATGGCATGCGCCACCGCGTGCATGGCAAGATGCACAAGTCGGTTGATGTGGCCCTGCTGCAGGAAAAACTGGGCGGATCTGTCGGTGTCTGCTGCCAGAAAGTGTCCGAAGCAGAGGTCTTCGCCCGTGGTGGTATCAAGGACGTGCTGGTCTCCAATCAGGTGCGTCAGCCAGAAAAGATTGATCGTCTGGCACGTCTGCCCAAACTGGGCGCGCGGGCGATCTGCTGCGTGGATGATATCGATAATGTCGCAGACCTCTCTGCGGCCGCGATGAAGCACGGCACGGAAATTGAATGCCTTGTGGAAATCGACGTAGGTGCAGGCCGTTGTGGCGTGCAATATGGTCAACCTGTTGTTGATCTTGCCAAGGCCATCGAAGCGGCGCCGGGCCTGAAATATGCAGGCATCCAAGCCTATCAAGGGGCCATGCAGCACCTTGATTCCTATGAAGAGCGTCAGGGCAAAACCCAGATCGCGATTGATCAGGTGGCTAAGACACTTGAGATGCTGAAGGCCGAAGGTATCGAAAGCGACATCGTCGGCGGCGGTGGCACAGGGTCTTACTATTTCGAGAGCGCCTCTGGCGTCTTCAACGAATTGCAGTGTGGGTCTTATGCTTTCATGGACGCGGACTATGGCCGCATCCTCGACAAGGACGGCAACCGCATTGACCGTGGGGAATGGGAGAACGCGCTGTTCATCCTGACCTCTGTGATGAGTCACGCCAAGGCCGACAAAGCCATCGTCGACGCGGGCCTGAAGGCGCAATCCGTCGACAGTGGTCTGCCAACGATCTTTGG
>JBCAZI010000006.1:0-62876 GCA_038533095.1 Pseudomonadota bacterium | reverse complement strand
CCTTGCCGACATGGAGGCAAGGTGCTTTTCGGCAAGGACATATGTTTTCGACAACTGCGCTTCTTGACCGTCATCCATGTGATACAGGTCCAGCAATTGGCGGATCTCTTCTAAGGAGAAGCCAAAGCGCTTACCGCGCAAGATCAGCTTCAGCCGCGCGCGGTCGCGCTTGGTGAACAGCCGCTTCTGGCCTTCACGGATCGGGAACAACAGTTCTTTGGCCTCGTAAAAGCGAAGCGTGCGTGGCGTCACATTAAATGCGTCACACATCTGCCGAATGTTCAGTGTCTCAGTCGTCATCGTTCCATTCCTTTCATGCGTGTTTCAATGGCACGCATTTGCGAAGGATGAGGTGACTATACAAGCAAAGTTGACGCGCACGTAAACGTAACGTGGCGTCACAGCCAAGCTGACGAAAGGTCAGCAAAAGTGACGCCGGGTCAGGCGCAATTTAAAAACGGGGAAAAATCCCAATTTTTCCCCTTAAAGGCCATGGACACAGGGGTTTCACCGATCTTTTGGTGTTGAGCTTTGGATGAAACCACAGACAGAAAAACGGGTGTGTGGCCGCATGAGACCGTCGGGATATGACGTCAATTTGACTGGTCGTTTATGTGGGGGGGCCGCGTTACGCCAGCGTTTCGGCGGTGGTGTCACGCAGATTCTTCAGCTCGGCGATTGTGTCTTCTAGCTGTTGCTTTTGCTCGGCCAGCTCGATCAGCTGCCTGTCGGCCAGCGCGATCCATTCTTCCATCTGCGCTTTGGTGCCTTCCTGTTCGTAGATCAGCAACCACTGGCGGATGTCTTCCAGCGCAAATCCAAACCGCCTGCCGCGCAAGATAAGGGTCATGCGTGCCAGTTCTTTTGCGCCGTAGAACCGCGAGCGTCCTTCTTTTTCAGGGTGCAGCAGTTCAATGTATTCGTAGTAGCGCAACGTCCGTGGCGTTACGTCGAATTTCGCGCACATCTCTTTGAATGACAGGCGTGTGTCCGACATCTATTTCTCCCTTGATCTTATCCTAGCGTTAACAAGGAATTGGGGCAACTATAGGACGGATCACAATGCGATGACGATAGTGGCCAATCGGGCCAATCAAGGTTACCCAAATGTCAAAGCGGGTTGGGAGAATATATGTCGGACGCACAAACGAAACGCCGCGATTTACTGGCACGCCAGTTTATCGAGGCGATTCCTTTCGCCCAAGAGCTGGGGATGGAATTGACCGAAATTGCAGATGGCAAAGCCGTTATTGGCATGGATTATGACACCCGCATTGTGGGCGACCCTGAAACGGGCGTTATTCACGGGGGGGCTGTCTCGGCCCTGATGGATACTTGTGCCGGTGCTGCGGTGATGGCACATCCGGCAGCCGCAGTGGCAACGGCGACACTTGATCTGCGGATTGACTATATGCGCCCGGCCACGCCCGGTGAACGCATTGTTGCGACTGCTGAGTGTTATCATGTCACCCGCTCGGTCGCTTTTATCCGGGCAACTGCGGTGGATGGTGATCCGTCGCGCCCGGTGGCCACGGCAACTGGTGCTTTCACTATCGAAAGGGTCAAGCCATGAGCCGCCGTCCTGAACCCGTGCAGGTCGTCAAGCAACGTCGTGACGCGACTTTGCAAAAGCTCGTCGAAGGCGTGCCTTTCGTTCAATTCCTGGGCATCCAGATAGACCGCCGGGGGGATGAACTGACCGCGATCCTGCCTTATGATGATAAGCTGATCGGCAACCCGATGTTGCCCGCGCTGCATGGTGGCGTCACAGCGGCTTTCCTAGAGGTCACAGCGATTTTTGAGCTGAGCTGGCAGATGATCTGGGAAGATATGGAGGCGGGCAAAGTCAGCGAGGATGCCCCGCGTATCGTGTTGCCCAAAACAATCGACTTCACAGTCGATTATCTGCGGTCCGGCCTGCCGCGCGATGCCTACGCCCGCGCGACGGTCAACCGGTCCGGTCGCCGCTATGCCTCCGTCCATGTCGAAACATGGCAGGACAATCGCAGCCGGTTGTTTGCATCGGCAACGGGGCATTTCCTGATGCCGCAACGCGATGGCTGAGGCGCTGACACATCGCCGGGTCTTGGCGATTGCTCTGCCGATTGTCTTGTCGAACGCGACGGTGCCGATCTTGGGTGTCGTCGATACCGCCGTCGTCGGCCAGCTGGGTGAGGCCGCACCGATTGGTGCTGTCGGCATCGGGGCGATTATCCTATCTGCTGTCTATTGGATCTTCGGCTTCCTGCGCATGGGTACGACGGGCCTGACATCACAGGCCGCCGGGGCAGGGGACGCGGATGAGGTGGATGCCCTGTTTTCGCGCGCGCTCTTGATCGGGCTATCGGCTGGTTTGATCATGATCGCGGGCCAAGTGGTGATCTTTCACGGCGCATTCTGGGTGTCGCCCGCCAGTGCCGACGTTGAAGCATTGGCGCGGGACTATATGGCGATCCGCATTTGGTCTGCACCTGCCACTATCGCGCTTTATGGCATCACTGGCTGGTTGATCGCGCAAGAACGCACCAAGGCCGTCTTGGTTTTGCAAGTGGGTATGAACGGCGGCAATATCGCGTTGAGCTTTTATCTGGGCCTCGAACAAGGCTGGGGCATTCAAGGTGTGGCCTGGGCCACTTTCCTGGCCGAATGGGGTGGTCTGGCACTGGGTCTTTGGTTTTGCCGGGGTGTGTTTGGCCGCGCCGCCTGGTTGTCGATTGCACGCGTCTTCGATGTGGTCCGGCTCAAACATATGGCATTGGTCAATACTGATATCCTGATCCGCTCAGTCCTGTTGCAAGCGATCTTTGTCAGCTTTCTGTTCTTTGGGGCCGATTTTGGTGATGTGCCGCTGGCTGCCAATCAGATCTTGATGCAGTTCTTGCAAGTCACGGCCTATGCGCTGGATGGTTTTGCCTTCTCTGCCGAAGCTTTGGTTGGTCAGGCGCTGGGTGCACGGGCGCGCGCTGCTTTGCGGCGGAGTGCTGTGCTAAGCAGCCTTTGGGGCGGTATTATCTGTGCAGTTTTGGCCCTTTGTTTTGCGATCTTCGGCGGTGCGATTATCGACATCATGACAACCGCGCCCGATGTACGGGACACGGCCCGCGTCTATCTGCCATATATGGTTGCCGCCCCGATTGTCGGGGTCGCTGCATGGATGCTGGACGGTATCTTTATCGGTGCCACGCGGACCAAGGATATGCGGAATATGATGATCGTCTCCGCAGTGATCTATTTCGCGACGGTGATCCCGCTGATGGCGCTGTTTCAGAACCATGGGCTGTGGATTGGCCTTTTGCTGAACTTCATCGTGCGTGGGGTGACGCTGGGATGGAAGTATCCGGCGTTAGAGGCGGAAGCGGACAAGCCAGCCTCAGCTCCAGTCGCTGCGGCCTGATCCGACGGCATCCGCCACATTGGCAAAACCGTCACGGTCGAGCAGTTTGTCGAGACCCTGCGCGATCTCAGCGGCAAGCGAGATGCCACCGTAAACCAGTGCCGTGTAAAGCTGCACTGCAGAGGCACCCGCGCGGATTTTCTGATAGGCTTGTTCGGCACTGCCGACCCCGCCCACACCAATAATTGGCAGCGTGGTCAGGCCCGCAAGCTGTGCCAGAACCCGCGTGGATTTTTCAAATAGTGGCTGACCTGACAGCCCGCCCATTTCGCCCCGATGCGGCCCATGCAGGCCAGTGCGGTCCAGCGTTGTATTTGTAGCAATAATCGCCTCAATGCCCGAGGCATTTGCGACCTCGGCCACTTCGCTGATTTCGTCGTCTGTCAAATCCGGCGCAATCTTCAGGAACACAGGGATGGGCGTTGCCAGCGTGGCACGTGCCTCCATCACCCCGGCCAGCAACGCAGCTAGCGCGGCTTTGCCCTGCAAATCGCGCAGTTTTTCGGTGTTTGGCGAAGACACGTTGACGGTCGCAAAATCTACGACAGGGCCGCAACGGGTCAGGACGGTCGCAAAATCTGCCGCTTTTTCGGTGCTGTCTTTGTTGGCGCCCAGGTTCAGGCCGATCACAGCCCCCTTGGGGCGGCCCGCCAGACGATCCGCAATTGCGTCCATCCCGTCGTTGTTGAAGCCAAAGCGGTTGATCGCCGCTTGGTCCTGCGCCAGCCGAAACAGGCGCGGTTTCGGGTTGCCGGGTTGTGGGCGTGGGGTGGCGGCGCCGACCTCTAGAAACCCGAAACCGGTGCGGGCGAGGGCATGCAACGCAGTCGCGTTCTTGTCGAAACCGGCAGCAAGGCCAAAGGGGTTCGGTAGATCCAACCCTGCAATCTGTGTGCGCAGGCGGTCTGAGGTCACAGGCCCGCTGCGCGGACCCAAGCCTGCATTCAGCGCCTTCAGTGCAAGACCATGCGATGTCTCTGGGTCCATCCGACGCAGGGCGGCGAGGCCAATCTGTTCAAGCGCCTTCATGCCAGATCGGGAAACTGATGTACGCCGTCCACCAGCGGCAAGGGTTTTGACCAATGCACATCATCCATCCGCAACTTGCGATACAGATGCGGGAACAGCACGTCTTCACGTGCGGGTTCCCATTTCAAATCGTCCAGCCCATCAGCTTCGACCGCCAAAAGGATCAAACCCTCGACCCCTGCAAAATACTTCGCAGCAGTTTCGGCCACGGTCGCCGCGGTCGAAAAATGGATATAGCCATCGGCCACATCAATCGGTGCACCTAGGGTTTCACCGTCAGCTTGCAACGTGGCCCATTCATCGGCCCGGAATATCTTGTAGATCAACATGCAAGCGTCATGGCCTCTACGTAAAAAATCGTCAAGCACGGGCTGCGCCGAAGTACTGGTTCAGCTGCGCGGGAGGTTGACCAAGGATAACGTTTGACTCTCTCAAATCGCCTAGCCAAGCTGAAGCTATTCCAACCTTGGGGGACCTGATCCAATGATTTTACGATTGATGACAACAACCTGTGCGCTGGCTATGACGGCAAGTGTTGCGGCTGCTGACTATACCTTGCACATCATCCATACCAACGATCTGCATAGCCGGATCGAGCCGATCAACCGCTTCGATTCGACCTGTAACGCGGAAGATAACGCCGCTGGCGAATGCTTTGGCGGCATTGCGCGGGTGATCACAAAAATCAACGAATTGCGCGAAGAGCTGGCGGGTGAAAACGTGCTATTGCTGGACGCCGGCGACCAGTATCAGGGCAGCCTGATGTACACGACCTATAAGGGCGATGTTGAGGCCGAGTTTATGGAGCAGATCGGCTATGATGTCATGGCCGTGGGCAACCACGAATTCGATGATGGCGATGAAGGTCTGCGCAAGCTGACGGATGCGGTGTCTTTCCCCGTCATATCGGGCAACATCGACGTATCAGGCTCAAACATCCTGGCCGGGCAGGTTGAAAACCACGTTGTGCTTGAAGTGGGTGGCGAAAAGATCGGCATCATCTCGGCCCTGGCAGCGGATACCGTCGAAACCTCCAGCCCGTCTGATGCGGTGATCTTCACTGAAGAGGGTGAAAGCCTTGCCGCTGATGTGGCTGCACTTGAGGCCGAAGGTGTCACCAAGATCATCGCGCTGACGCATATGGGCGTGACCAAGGATATGGCTGTCGCGGAAAGCGTGGCTGGTTTGGATGCTGTTGTTGGCGGTCACTCTCACACGCTGTTTTCGAACACTGACGAAGACGGCATGGCCTACCCGACCATGGTAAACGGTGTGCCTGTGGTGCAGGCCTATGCTTACTCCAAATACGTAGGTCATCTGACGTTGGTCTTTGATGATGCGGGCAATGTGACATCTGCGACGGGTGACACCATTCTGCTGGACGCCAGCGTTGCCGAAGATGAGGCCGCCGTTGCGCGTGTTGCGGAACTGGCTGGACCCATCGAAGAGATGAAGAATCGTATCGTCGCTGATGCAGCAGAAGCCATCGAAGGTGATCGTTCGGTTTGCCGCGCGATGGAATGCCCGATGGGCAACTTGATCGCAGACGCCATGTTGGACCGTGTTGCAGATCAAGGCATCCAGATCGCGATCCAGAATGGTGGTGGCATCCGCGCATCTATTGATGCGGGTGAAATCACTATGGGAGAAGTGCTGACTGTTCTGCCTTTCCAGAACACACTCTCGACCTTCCAGGTCTCTGGCGAGGCGATTGTTGCAGCCCTCGAAAATGGCGTGAGCCAGATTGAGGAAGGTGCCGGGCGCTTCCCGCAGGTGTCGGGCATGTCCTTTGCTGTGGATGCCGCAGCTGAACCGGGTGCGCGGATCTCTGATGTGATGGTCGGTGACGCGCCGATTGATCCGGCCGCCATCTATAATGTCGTGTCCAACAACTATGTCCGCAACGGCGGCGATGGTTACAGCATGTTTGAGGATGCGGCGAACGCCTATGACTTCGGTCCTGATCTGGCGGATGTCACAGCGGAATATATCGCCACGAATGCGCCCTACACGCCTTATACGGATGGTCGCATCACGATGAAATAAAACCGGTTTTGGTTTTGATCGGGCGCGCCGCAGGCGACTGCGGCGCGCCATTTATTTGCCGGGATTATGACGGGGTCAGGGCCTAGCGAACCCGCCGCCACCAGGGGTTTTCATGACAAAGATGTCGCCCGCGGACAGCGCAGCCTGATCATTGCCTTTCAATGAGTGTAGGGCGCCATCGGCCCGCTGCACTGCGTTGACCCCGGTCTTGCCATCTGCACCACCTTTGCACCCTTGCGGCGCGCAAACGCGATGCGAGGACAGGACGGTCACCGTCATCGGTTCAAGAAACCGCAGCCGCCGCACAATGCCATCGCCGCCGGTGTGCTTGCCCGCACCGCCCGAACCACGCCGGATCGAGAATTCTTCGACCCGCACGGGAAACCGGGTTTCCAGCACTTCGGGGTCAGTCATGCGCGTGTTTGTCATATGGCTGTGTACGCCACTTGTTCCGTCAAAATCCGGGCCTGCGCCTGTGCCGCCGCAGATCGTTTCATAATTCTGGAACACATCATTACCATAGACGAAATTGTTCATCGTCCCTTGGCTGCCAGCGATCACGCCAAGCGCACCGTAGAGCGTGTCTGCAATGGCTTGGCTGACCTCGGTATTGCCCGATATGACAGCCGCCGGCGCTTTCGGATTGATCATCGACCCTTCCGGCACGATCAGGTGCAAGGGTTTCATGCAGCCTTCGTTCATCGGAATGTCACTGCCCACCAGCGTGCGGAAGACATAAAGGACCACCGCCCGGCAGATGGCCAAAGGTGCGTTGTAGTTTAGGGGTGATTGCCGCGATGTTCCGGTGAAATCCAGCGTGGCGCTCCGGCTCTCCTGATCCACCGTGATTTTGACCGCGATCTGCGATCCATCGTCCAGCGGATAGGTTAAGGCGCTGTCGCGCAGCACATCCAGCACGCGACGGACACTTTCTTCGGCATTGTCCTGCACGTGGCCCATATAGGCGTGCACCCCTGCGACGCCGAATTGTCGGGTGATCTTGCGCAGCTCGGCTGCACCGGTTTCATTGGCCGCAATCTGGGCTGCAAGATCGGCCATGTTCTGATTCACATTGCGGCAAGGGTAGGGGCCGGATGCCAGCAGTGCGCGCGCAGCGGCATCTTGTAAAATGCCTTCTTTGACCAAAAGGAAATTGTCGATCAGGACGCCTTCCTCCGTAATCGTCTTGCTGTCGGGCGGGGCCGATCCTGGCGTCTTGCCCCCGATATCCGCATGATGCCCGCGAGAGGCGACGGTGTAGATGATGTCTTTCCCAGCATCATCAAAGATAGGTGTGATCACCGTCACATCTGGCAGGTGGGTGCCCCCGTTGAAGGGGTTGTTCATCATGAAGACATCGCCGGGGCTGATCTTGCCCGCGTTCTGATCCAGAATGGTGCGCACGCTTTCGGACATCGACCCAAGATGTACCGGCACATGAGGGGCGTTGGCCACCAGATCACCGTTCTGATCAAAGATCGCGCAGGAAAAATCGTAGCGTTCTTTAATGTTCACCGAATAGGCCGTGTTCGCCAGCGTCGCACCCATTTGTTCGGCAATCGACATGAAAAGGTTGTTGAATACCTCCAGCATGACAGGATCAACCGAGGTGCCGATCGCCTCGGACCGCTGTAAAGGGACCACGCGACGCAGCATCAGGTTGCCGCCCTCTTCGCAGGTCGCTTCCCAACCGTCCTCAATCATATTGGTGCCCGTGGGTTCAGTCAGGATAGCCGGGCCTTTGACTGTTTGCCCGACTGCCATTGTCGTACGGTCTACCAGCGGCACCTCATGCCAAGCGCCATTGGTGTAGAGCTTGGCTGTCCCCGGTTCAGCATCCGTGGCGATGGGATCAGGCAGCGTTACGCTTTCGCCAGTTTTACCTGCAGCCTCAACCACCAGCATATCGATGATCAACCCGTTGGTTTGTGGCAGGAAACCGAAACGTTGCTTATGGGCCGCCAAAAAGGCCACTTGCATGGCCTCTGGCGTATCAAAGGCCACTTCAAGACTGCGTTGCGCGTCTGTGGGGCGGATGTGCACCGTTTTCGTGGCTGTAATGTCAGCCTGCGGCACACCTTGCGCTGCGACTTCTGCGGCGGCTTCCTTGGCCATCCTGTTAAGCACATCTGCCGCAGTTGGATCGTGCAGATCGCTCTGAAACTGATGTTCCCGCATCGCCCGTATATCGGCCAACCCCATACCAAAGGCAGACAAGACGCCCGCGTAAGGATGGATAAAGATGCTTTCCATCCCTAGCGCATCCGCGACCAGACAGGCATGCTGCCCACCGGCACCGCCGAAGCAGTTCATCGTATATTTCGTCACGTCATAGCCACGCTGCACGCTGATCTGCTTGATTGCATTGGCCATGTTCTCCACCGCGATGCGCAGGAAGCCTTCGGCCAGTTCCTCGATGGATTTGTCGCTTCCCATTTCGGTTGCAAGTTCTGCGAATTTGGCGCGGACTATGTCGACATCTAGCGGCAAATCACCATCGGGGCCAAAGACGCTTGGAAACTGATCGGGCTGCAGTTTGCCCAGCAACACGTTGCAATCGGTCACTGTCAGCGGACCACCCCGGCGATAGGCGGCGGGCCCCGGATTGGCACCAGCACTTTCGGGGCCAACCTGCATCCGTCCATCGCGGTAGGACAGTATTGACCCGCCACCCGCCGCAACCGTGTGGATCGACATCATCGGCGCACGCATCCGCACGCCAGCGACCTCGGTCTCGAAGGATCGTTCGTATTCGCCTGCATAATGGCACACGTCGGTGGAGGTGCCGCCCATGTCGAACCCGATCAGCCTCGTCAGCCCCAGATCCGCAGCGGTGCGTACCATGCCCACGACACCACCCGCTGGGCCAGAGAGGATCGCATCGCGCCCATGAAACATGCGCGCATCAGTTAGCCCGCCGTTGGACTGCATGAACATCAGCCGCTCGCAGCCGCCCTTATCGGTGCCCAGCGCGGCGGCAACCTGATCAACGTAACGGCCCAGAATGGGGGACAGATAGGCATCGACGACAGCGGTATCGCCGCGTCCCACCAACTTGATCAGCGGGCTGACTTCGTGGCTAAGCGAAATTTGGGTAAAGCCAATCTGCTTGGCCATCGCGCCGATCTGCTTTTCATGATCCGGAAAGCGGTAGCTGTGCATCAGTGCGACAGCGATTGAACGGTAGCCTGTGCCATAAGCCGCACAGAGAGCATCGCGGGCTTTCTTGGCATCCAGCGCAAGCACGACATTGCCTTCGGCATCGAGACGCTCTTCCACCTCAACGGCCTCTTCATAAAGCAGCTCTGGAAGCTCAATATTCAGGTCAAACAGGCGTGGACGGTTCTGATAGCCGATGCGCAACAGGTCTTTCAGCCCCTTGGTGATGAACAGCACTGTGCGCTCGCCCTTGCGTTCCAGCAAGGCATTGGTCGCAACCGTCGTGCCCATCTTCACGGCCTTGATCGTGCCCTGCGGAATTTCGGCATCGGCGGCCAAACCCATCAGATCGCGCACGCCCTGCACGGCCGCATCTTTGTAACGTTCGGGGTTTTCCGACAGCAGCTTATGCGTCTGCAATGATCCGTCAGGCTTGCGCGCCACGATATCGGTAAAGGTGCCGCCACGATCGACCCAAAACTGCCACATAGTCATAGTTCCTCTGTTTGCAGGCTGCACCTGCATGAATTTTCCAATAAGATGAGCGGGTTGCCGTCAGTAGAACAGTGACGGGAGCCAAAGTGCGAGTTGCGGGAAGGCCAGCAACAGACCCAGCATTACAAACATCGTCAGCACAAACGGCAGCGCCCCTTTGATCACATCAATCATCGGCCCGGCCTTGCGAATGCCCTGCACCACGTAAAGGTTGATCCCGATGGGCGGTGTGATCAGCGCGGTTTCCAGCAGCACCATCAGCAGGATGCCGAACCAGACCGGATCAAAACCCAATGCCACCACGATGGGAGTGATCAGCGGCGCCATCGTCAGCAGCATCGACAGCGTTTCCATGAAACACCCGATCAGGATCAGGACCGCCACGATCATCAGCATCGTCTGCATCGGGGTCCAGCCAAGGCCAGTGACGAAATCGGTCAGTGATTGGGTCAGGCCGATTATCGAGAGCACAAAGTTCAGGAACACGGCGGCGATGATGATCAGCATGATCATCGCGGTCGTGCGCATCGTGCCTTCGATGGCCTGCCGCATCATGTCGATGGACATCTTGCCGTTCAGTGTGGCTAGGATCATGGAGGCGACAACACCGAGCGCTGCAGCCTCTGTCGGGGTCGCCCAGCCCGCGTATATTGATCCGACAACGACCACAAAGATGCCCAACGGCGGGATCAGCGAAGGCAAGGCACGCAGGCGTTCGCCCCATGTGTAAAGCAGCTTTTCCCCGCCCCAGCCGGGCTTGATGATGCAGGCGATGACAACCGTTGCCATGAAGAGAACCGCCAGCAGGAAACCGGGGATGAAACCGGCCAGATACAGCTCTGGGACGGAGGTATTGGTCAACAGACCGTAAAGGATCAGGTTGATCGACGGCGGGATCAGGATACCCAATGTGCCACCCGCCGCCACGGTGCCCAAAAACAGGCTTTCGTTATAGCCGCGTTTTTTGATTTGTGGCACGGCAACCGTGCCAATGGTGGCGGCAGTGGCAACCGATGAACCAGAGGTCGCAGCAAAGAGCGCGGAAGACCCGATGTTGGAATGCATCAAACCACCCGGCAACCAGCCCAGCCATTTGACGATGCCGTCATACATTCTTTCGGTGATCCCTGCGCGCAGCAGGATTTCACCCATCATGACGAACATCGGGATTGCGACCAGCAGGAAATCCGTGCCGGTCTGCCACGCCATGTCCGAGATCGCACGGTGCAGCGGCATTGGGCTGTCTGTCCATTGCAGGATCAGACCCAGCCAGCCCAAAGAGGCGGCAATCGGTACGGCCAACCCGATCAGGGCCAGCAGGATAAGAAGGGTTTTGATCAGCATCAGACAGTCTCGTCCTGAATTTGTTCATCAAGGGATTTGACCCCGATTAATTCCTGAACACCGGCTTCATCGCCCCGGACATATTGCCGGATCGCCACGATCCCGATCAGCACGCCAGAGAAGACAAAGAACATCCAGCCGATCAGCCAGGGGATTTGCGGAATGGCGAGCGGCACCCGCATCGGTGTGATGGATCGCGAGCCATTGGCCAGCGTATCGGCTACAAGGCTCCAGACCATGACAACCACGACCAGCGCGAAACCGACCAGCATGACAAGGCCAAGGAAATTGATGATGGGCTGCAGCGCTTTGGGGAATTTACCCAAGAGGGCATCAACCCGGATATGCGCCCGCTCAAACAGGGCATAAGAAAACGCCAGCGCGGTGGCGACACCAAAGGAATAGCCCGAAATCTCATCTGCACCACCGATGGAGACATTCAGAAACTTGCGCAAAAGCACTTCGACAGTGACCAGGAAGGCAGAGAGGACAATCAGGATGCCCCCCAGCCATGTCAGCCAAAGGCTTACGCGGCGGGTGCCGTTGAAAAGCCGATCTAGCATGATGAGATACCTACAAGAGATTTGGATAGTGTCAGGCGACGGGGCACCGTCGCCTAACCAAAGATACGCGCCTATTCAGCTGCAGCCGTCAGGCCAAGGATCGGACCCACGGTCTCATTCCAATTGGCCGCACATTCAGCGCCACAGCGTTCAGCCCAGCGGGCCAGTACAACGTCGGTGGCAATCTGATCACGCAAGGCCAGGTCTTCGGCCGTAGGCTCAACCAGTGTCATATTGCCCGGCTCACCCACGTCACAGGCACCGCCCGTGATGCAGGAGATAGCGATGTCGTCCTCGGTTGCGGTTTCTGCCCACATCGCCTCATTCAAGGCCGCAATTTCATCCATCAGGAAGCTTTGCTGTTCAGCAGTCAGGCTGTTCCACTTGTCCATGTTCATCGCGCCAAAGGCCAGACCCCAGCCAACGCGCAGCGTATAGGCATGGGTCGCAACCTGGTTCCAGTTGGCGGTATAGGCAGACATCGTGCCGGTGATGGCGCAGTCGACGACGCCTTTTTCGAGTGCCGGGATCACTTCCGAGAAGGCCACGGTCACGGATGTGCCGCCGACACCTTCGACGAAATCACCCAGTGTGGTGGAATAGACGCGGATTTTCTTGCCTTCGAGGTCGGCGATGCCGTTCACCTCGCCATTGCACCAGAGCGTCTGGCTGGGGAACGGATAAAGCATCAACAGTTTGGCGTTATAGATATCGGCGAATGCTGTCTCAAGCGTGTCGAAATAGGCGTCAGACACGGCGCGCTGCGTGTCGATGTCTTGCGTCAGCGTAGACAGATCGGCACCTTCAAAGATGGCATTTTCAGCAGCGACATAGCCGGGTAGGCCGAAGGCAAAGTCGAACACGCCGTTTTTGACCAGGCGCATAATCTCGAACCCTTTCAGACCAAGGCCGGATTGGGATTGGATCTTGCCAATGATCTGGCCATCAGAGGCGGCAGCAAGGTGGTCATTAAAGAACGGCTCTTCATGTTTTTGATAGTTGGTTAGGCTGGACCATGTGCCGACCGCGTTCAAAACGACCGGGCTGTCGGCAGTGGCGGCCGAGGCCGTAAGGGCCAAAGCGCCAAGGGCTGTTGCGAGTTTTTTCATTTGTTCTTCTCCTGTTGGGTTCGTTTATGGTTGTAGAATTGTTGTCTCGGCGTCGTCGGGCACGTCGGTGATCAACATCGCGCCGGGTTTATGTGTGATGCAGATGGGCAGTTTGGCTTGCATGATGGCAACTTGCGGTGTCACGCCACAGGCCCAGAACACCGGGGTGGTGCCTGCAGGCACAGGGGCCGGATCGCCCCAGTTGGGGGATGCAATATCTGCGATCCCGATCTTAGCCGGATCACCGACATGCAATGGCGCGCCATGGGCCATTGGGAAACGTTTTGAGATTGCAATCACCTCCTCCAATCGGCTGTCGGGTATAGCACGCATACTGACCACCGTTGCGCCGCCAAACGGGCCGGCGGGGACTGTCGGGATGTTGGAGGCAAA
The DNA here is from genome assembly GCA_038533095.1 of Pseudomonadota bacterium. Lineage (GTDB taxonomy): Bacteria > Pseudomonadota > Alphaproteobacteria > Rhodobacterales > Rhodobacteraceae > Yoonia. Next base: position 49,344 of record JBCAZI010000006.1, on the reverse strand, counting down.
CATCGGCACGGTCGTGTTGTTGGTGATATGCCAAAGGTCAAAGCCTGCCTGTTGCAATGCATGTTCAAAGGTAAAGGAACAGCCCAAAGCAAAGGCCACGAAATCATCTTGCCACAGGTCGGTGATATCGGTCACGGTCTGGGCCCGGACACCATCACGATAGACGTAATAGGCTGGGATATCGGTACGAATGTCGATGTCATTGCCCAGCGTCGTCATCATCGGATTGCCGGTATCGGACACGCCCACCAAAGGGCATGGTTTCGGGTTGCGTTGGCAGTAGCGCATGAAATCAAGCGCATTGGATGCAGGCAGGATGGCCAGATTGGCCTGAAGCTTGTTCTTGCCCAAACCGGCTGTGTGCCCGTCATAGGCGCACGCCCTGATCTGGGCGCGCACGTCCGTTGTCGATTGAGTTTTCAGGTGGTCGAAGAACTGGTTCACGGTCGAATCCCTTAGCTGGGATTACGATCCTGCGCAGATCACATAAAATCAAATAGTATAAATTTGGATTTTCGTATAGAAAAAATTTATATCTACTGACGTGCGATTTCGCCCGCCATTTTCGCAGCCGTTTCAATCAAATGACTGCGTGGTTCACCTAGGTAAGAGGCTGAAAAGTTGAGCGGTTTTGGCGTCCATCCAGGATCAAAGCGCACAAGCTTACCATCGCGTTCCAATGTGTCCCCCAGCGAAATGGGCAAGGCACCTACGGCCAATCCGGCCTCAACCATGCGAAAACATGACGACAGGGAAGATGAGGGGAACATCGTCACATCTGGCCCGAACCGTTCAAACAGGGCGGCGCGCAATTCGCGGTATGGCCTAGTATTGCGGGCATAGGTGGCAATCGGCACGGCTGACAAATCAACGGGATCGTCAGCTGCGCCACCGGGCGCACGAAACCACGCCAGTTCGACATCCGGCAGGACCACATTGTCAATCGTGTAGTCAGAGATCGGGCCCAAAAGCACCGCCAGGTCAATCTCACGGCCCAAAAGCTGCTCACGCAAGTTAATTGAGATATCGACGCTGATTTCGATCCTGAGTTGCGGAAATGTCTTGTGCAAAGCACCCACGAAGTCGGGTAGCCAGCTTTGTGCGATTGTCTCGGACACGCCCAATCGTATTAGGCGATCGACGCCGCTGACGTCGACAACATGCTCTTCCACCAGTTCGGACAGGTGCTGAAACTGTTCGGCATATTGCAGCAACATATCGCCGCGTTTGGTCAAGTGCATGCCTGCGGCAGAGCGGTCAAACAAGGCAGTGCCCAGACTATCCTCCAGCGCCTTGATACGCGTGGTCACGGCAGGTTGGGTCAGATGCAGTGCCTCTGCCGCGCGACTGACGCTTTTAAACCGCGCAACAGCCAAGAATGTCCGCAGATGTTCAAGCTTGAGATTGGACAAGACGACCCCTTCTTCAATACCGGACCCCGGACCTTAAGGGGTGCCAAGCTGCTTCACCACACCCTATTGATGCATGTCCTGCGCTGCTTCAGGCAGGATAAACCGATCGAGGGGTATTTCGGCAATGCCGGTGATTTCGACCAACAGACTGGGATCATAGAGTGATGATACTTCCAAGGTGGTTGTGACAGGGTAGGGCGCATCAAAAAAACGGCTGCGTATCTGGCCGCATTTCATAAAGGCCTGAATGTCCGTGGTAAATTGCTGAAAGGAGACGATATCGCTCATCCGGCCACCCAAAGCGCCAAGGATATCGGCCATATTGTTCAAGACCTGTTCAACCTGAGCTGCCATATCACCTTCGCCGACAACCTGACCCGCGCGGTCAAGTGCGACCTGTCATTTCAGGAAGACCGTCTTTCCATCGCCCGAGATAACCGACTGGGAAAATGCCCCGAACGGAGCCCAGACATTCGGGGGATCAAAGCTTTTCGCCATGCTATCGGTCCGTTTCAGCCAAACAACCCAGATGCGCGGTGATGCTATTCCGTCTTAAGCACGCGCGCGACCCCCGCCAAAGAAGACGTCATAGAGGACAGGTGCGGCGACCAGCGTGAGGATGGATGCAAAGGCCAGCCCGCCCATGATCGTCACCGCCATTGATACAAAGAAGGCATCGCCCAGTAGAGGGATCATGCCCATGATCGTGGTGGCTGCCGCCAGCAAGACAGGTCGCAGGCGTGATGTTGAGGCGGTCACAATGGCATCGCGCAAAGCAGCACCATCGCGGCGGACGATGTCGATCTCTTCGACCAGAACGATCCCGTTCTTGATCAACATGCCAGACAGGCTGAGCAAGCCCAACAGGGCCGTGAAGGTAAAGGGCAGACCCGCGCCCAGCAGCCCGATCGCGGCCCCATTGACGGACATCGGGACCAGCAGCCAGATGATCAACGGCTGGCGCAGCGCGTTGAACAAGAGGATGGTGATCAGCACCATGATCAAGATGGTGACGGGCAATTGCGCGCCAAGGCTGGCGTTTGCATCTGCCGAGGCCTCAAATTCACCGCCCCACTCCATTTTGTAGCCGGGTGGCAGTTCCATCGCCTCAATCACCGCACGCACCTCTGCATGCACTTGGGCGGCGGTGAACTCTGGCGGGATGCTTGCGCCAACGGTCAGGGTTGGTACGCGGTCTTGCCGGCGGACGACTGTATTTTGCACCTCATAGCCAAAGCCATCGACGATCTGCTCAATCGGCAAAAGCGATGATCCGTCCTGCGTGCCTAGCACCTGATCCATGATCCCGGCATCTGCGTCGGGTGCCACGCGGACGATGATGGGAATGGCGCGTTCGCCCTCGCGGTAAGTGCCGACAGTCACGCCTTCTGTCGCGAAGAGAATGGTTTGGGCCACGTCATCGCGGCTGATCCCGGCGGCCTGTCCGCGTTCAGTCACATAGCGTGGGCGCAAGACCAGTTCTTGTTCACGCCAATCAATCCGGGGGGCCAGGATATTGGGCGATGCATCCGTCATCAGCGCAATGGCCTGATCGGACAGGTCGCGCAGAACAGCCGGATCACTGCCAGCAAACCGCACTTCCATCGGGCTGCCGCCGCCGGGGCCAAAGACCAAACGCTCTGTTCTGAATTCGCCCTCTGGCAGGCTTTCGGCGGCAAATGCCTCTAGCTGCGCTTGCAGGGCGGGGATGCGGTCAAGCGACGCGGCACGGATGATCATATGACCATAGGCCGGGTTTGGCGGCTCTGCCCCATAGGTCAGCAGGAAACGCGTGGCCCCTTGGCCGACAAATGTCGACACGGCGGTGACGTCATCTTGCTCGGACAAATAGGACTCCAGGATCTCCATCTGATCTGCCGTCGCATCAATGGGCGTGCCTTGCTGCATGGTGTAATGCACGAAAAACAAGGGCGTGTTGGAGTTGGGAAAGAACTGCTGTTTGACCATGCCAAAGCCCACATAGCAAGCCGCAGTCACCCCAATCAGTGCGGCCAGAACCAGCCAGCGCGCGCGCAGCGCGCCGCGCAACAGACCAGCATAGCCGCGAAAGATCAGACCAGCATATGGGTCTGCCCCATCGCCATGCCCCTGCCGGAACACGTAGTGACCTAAGAGTGGCGTCGCAGTGACCGCCAAGACCCAAGACAGCAGCAGCGATATCCCGATGACTGCAAAGAGCGAGAACATAAACTCACCGGTAGAATCAGGGCTCAGGCCAATACCAGCAAAGGCCATGATGCCAACAACTGTGGCACCTAGCAGCGGGATTTGCGTTTTGCCCGCGGCCTCATCCGCAGCGTCGCGTGATGACTTGCCGCGGGCCATGGCAATTTGCATGCCTTCGGCCACAACGATGGCGTTATCGACCAACATGCCCATGGCGATGATTAGCGCACCCAGCGAAATCCGCTCCATTTCGATCGAAAAGATCGCCATGAACAGCAGGGTGCCGACCACCGTCAGCAATAGGGTGATGCCCACAACCAAGGCGGCGCGCACCCCCATGAATAAGGCCAAGACCAGTACTACGATGCCAACGGACATTGCCAGATTGATCAGGAACCCGGTCGAGGATTCATCGACGACTACATGCTGCTGGTAGATTGGGTGCAGTTCGACGCCAAAAGGAATATCCGACATCAGTGTGGCAAGATGCGCATCAACCCGGTTGCCCACATCCACGATGTTTTCATTGCTGGCCCCGGATACACCAATGGTAAAGGCATCTTGGCCATTGAAACGTATAATCTGCGAGGGGTTGTCCTGGCGTCCCCTGCTGACGTCAGAAATATCAATCAGGTTCAGCAATTCACCCCCGATACCAATCGTCAAAGCGGCAATCTCGCTAACGCTGTCTGATCCTTCGGCGGATTGGATCAGCGTGCGCGTCTCGCCCGCGTCCACCGAACCTGCCTGCGAGACAGAGTTCGATGTGGCAAGCGCCTGTCCGATAATCTGTGGGTCAATCCCCAGCTGTGCGGATAGCCCCAGATTGGGTTCAACAAAGATCGCCTCTGCCGGCAGGCCCGCCACATCGACGTCGGCGACACCATCCACCGTCAGGATTTCGCGGCGTAAAAACGTCGCCAGCTGGTGCCGTTCAGCATCGCTGAACCCGTCCGAGGTGACTGCAAAGAAGATGCCATAGACATCGCCAAAACCATCATCGACGATGGGTGGCGTGGCCTCGCTTGGCAGTTCATTTTGCACGGTTTGCAGGCGTTCGCGCAGCTCTGTCCAGATCGCGGGCAGTGCATCGCCGTTGATCGTGTCTTCGACAAAAACATCAATGCGAGACACGCCGGGGCGGTTCACGGATTTAATCTCGCTCACCTCGGCCATCCGCTGGATTGCGGCCTCGAGCGGTTCCGAGACTTCTGTCGCGACCTGTTGGGCGGATGCGCCGGGGTATTGCGTGATAACGACGGCCTGTTTGATGGTAAAGGCGGGGTCCTCAAGACGCCCAAGAGAGCTAAAACCCCAGATACCGCCCAAAAGGCAAATCAGCATGACGATCCAGGTAAAGATCGGGCGATCAATCGACGCGCGTGCGATGTTCATTTGACTGCTCCGCGCTTAATTTGCGTAACCGGTAAAGCGGCGCACGGTCGCGCCATCGCTTAACAGCTGTGCGCCGACACGCACGATCTCTGTTCCGGGCTCAAGGCCTGATACAACCGCAAAACCACCATCGCGGGTGGCTTCTAGGGTAACCTCCACCTGTTGCAGCGTGCCGGTGTCATCATCATTGGGTGTGAACTGCATCACGCTGGTGGTTCCGTCGTTGCCGATACGGACCGCTGTTGGGGGCACAATCAGTTGTGGTGTGCCTTCGTTCAGCGTTGCCAACACGATGACGGAACTACCCGGCAAGATGGCAATGCCCTCTGGCCGCTCCATCCCCAAGGTCAGGCGAAAGGTCTGGCCGATGGAAGAGGCCTCTGCGTTGAATTCACGGATTTCAAGGGGATAGGTCGTGTCACTTGTCGGAAAGCGCGCCAAAAGGCTGACAGCCGTGTCTTGACCGGCGCGCTGGAACAGCACCTCTGGCACATCAATGTCAATGCGCAACTCGGACATATCATGCAGCCGAACAACGGGCGATCCGGCGTTGGTTGTGGTGAAATTCGCCACATTACGGGTTGCGACAAGCGCATCAAATGGCGCTTGCAATGTGGCATTTTCAAGCGAGTATTCGGCGTTGCGCAGTTGCACGCGCGAAAGGGCCAGCTGGGTTTCTGCATCCTGCTTTGATACCTCAGATGCGGATGCGCCAAGGTTATTCAACCGTGTGACCAGCCGTTCGGCCTGTTCGACCTGTAGCGCGGCCTGCTGTTGTTGCAGCTCGAACGGTTCAGGATCAAGTCTTGCGATCAAGCTACCTTTTGCGATTTGCTGGCCTTCGGTTGCGGGAAATTCAACAATTTGGCCCGAGACCTGAAACGCCAGATCAACGGTTTGGCGCGCGACGACCTGACCAAAAAACTGCCGGGTGATGCCGCTTGTATCCGCGCCCACCACCATCGTCTTGGCCGGTCTGATGTCAGCGTCCTGCGCTCCAGCGATGCTACCGATCAAACTGCCCATCAGAATCATTACGCATGAGGTTAGGATACGGGGCATTCTTCGTCCTTCCAGAGAATTGGCGGTCTTGGGCCAACGACAACACGGTGAATCAAACAAGATGGCTTACTTTACGTTAGCCAAGTCTGTGGCAACCCACAATTCGCAGGCCATTCAAAACGCCAAGAAAGCTTCGCCTTCTCAATCACACTGCGGTGAAAGAGGCGGGTTAGCGGGTGTTCAAACGCTCCAGGTTCACGATTGTCGACAGCATCAGCCGGTCGTGGCTCCAATCATTTGTGGGGCGTAGCGCCAGTGTCGCAAGCAGGGCGAAGCCAAGCGAAAATGCAATGATTGCAGTACCCAGACGCGGCCGTCCGATAGCATTCCCGCTGTCATCCAGCAGCGACACGATACGAAGCTTTAGAAAACTGCTGGTGTGGCTGGCGTTCATGCGCCGGTCAATCTGCACGAAAGGCACGCTGGGGGTAATAATCTGATTGGTGCGATCACCAGTCAGGCTGGTCCGGCAAACACGCAACAGGCATTCGCAATAGTCCCGCACGGGATGTGTGTTCTTGCAAAGCACCCGCTGATCACAGGCCAGTTCACGCAGCCGTTCGACGTCGCGTTTGCAATAGGCGAACGCAGGGTTCCAGAAAAAGAACGGGCGGATCAATTCCAGCACAATTTCCCATGTCAGATCATGCTGACGAATGTGCTGAATTTCATGTGATACGGCAATGCGCACGTCGTTTTGATGCGCCAGCAAATCTGTTGGCAAAACGACATATGACCGGAACAAACCACGGGTCGAAAAAGGGACGCGTGTTTCATGAGTAAAGCGCACATCGACCCGGCCCATCCGGCGCAGGACATAGCTGTTGCGGATCATCGTCATCAGATACAGCGTGTCGCGGGCGTTGCGGATCACGACAATCAAAAAGCCGCCAATCAACCCGCCCAGCACGGCATATCCCAACCAGCTGGACAGCGACGCGATCTCATGCGTGATCTCGGTGCGCCACATCAGCAGGCGTTCAAATTCTGTGGGGGCCAGGGCGATGTTACCATGCAGATATTGCGCAACCAGAAAATCTGATAGCCTCACACCGGATTGGCCTGACACTAGACCCCATTTTTGACAGGCCTCAAGACAAAGGGCCAGCAGGGGCGACACCGCGACCAATGCCACCAGACCATAAAGCAGGTGCAGTTGCACTTGATAGGCCGTGCGCAGCGACGTGCGCGCAAACAGCTGTTTGGAGACACACCAAATGATCGCCACAGTGATCAGGACAACATTGGCGTCGATATAGGCACTGAGTAGGTTTTCAGTCGTCATTGTCGTTCAACCTCCTATCCAAAAGCGCCCGTATCTCTGCAAGTGTTTCTTCAGACATGCCCTGATCATCGACCAAACGCGCCACCATTGATGCCGGCGTGCCGTCAAATAGTTTGTCGGATAGATCACGCAGGGTTTTCGACTGGTAGGTGTCTTTGGCAAGCAGCGGCCGGTAGACAAAGGTCTTGCCGCGCTTTTCACTGGTCACAAAATCTTTCTGTTCCATGATCCGCAGGATTGTCGCGGCGGATGTATAGGCAAGATTGCGGTCCGGCGCTAGCCGTGCCAGCACATCGCGTACACTTCCTTCGCCCAAGGCCCAAAGCTCTGTCATGAACTCAAGCTCTACCTCGGTAAGGAATTCGCTTTTTTTCTTTTGCCGCATACTGCGCACCGCCATCATCTGAACTGCTCCCCCGCATAGAAGAGTAGCTACTAAGACCTTCGTATGTCCATGTATTTTCGCGTCAGACCTTCCAAAAACAAAACACGCCCCACGCAAGGCTGATCACCAATGGCCCCCAAAGCGGCATGCCGAAAAAGAACAGCCAGGCCAGAAAAATGTATGCCGTTCCCAAAAGCGATAGGAACAACCTGTCGCCCCGCGTTGTCGTCAGCCCCAATACGCCCTTGCGCTCTGACGTGCCGGGGTAGCGGATCTCTATGAAGGTGATGATCCCCATCGCGGTGAATAATCCGACAAAAAACAGTCCCGTCGGCCATGTCCATGCCATCCAGCCAAACATATCAGACCCTCCCCAGGGCAAAGCCCTTGGCAATGTAGTTGCGTACGAAATAGATCACGATCGCGCCGGGAATGATGGTCAGTGTACCTGCGGCGGCCAGCAGCCCCAGTTCATACCCCGCCGAAGATGCGGTTTTGGTCATGGTTGCCGCGATGGGTTTGGCATCGACCGCGGTCAGTGTTTTAGCCAGCAGCAATTCGACCCATGAAAACATAAAGCAAAAGAATGCAGCGACCCCAACGCCGGCCTTGATCGATGGCAAAAAAATCGTAGTGAAGAATCGGGGGAAGGAATACCCGTCGACAAAGGCGGTTTCATCCAGCTCCTTTGGCACCCCGCTCATGAACCCTTCCAAGATCCACACGGCCAATGGGATGTTGAACAAGCAATGTGCCAAGGCAACAGCGATGTGGGTATCGAACAGTTCAACTGCGGAATAAAGCTGAAAGAACGGTAAGGCAAAAACCGCTGCTGGTGCCATGCGGTTGGTCAGCAACCAAAAGAACAGCGTTTTGTCACCCAGAAAGCGGTAGCGACTGAACGCGTAGGCGGCAGGCAGGGCAACGGCCAGTGAGATGACGGTGTTCAGCGACACGTAGATGATTGAATTGATGTATCCCCAATACCAGGTCGGATCGGTAAATATTGTGACGTAATTTTCCAGCGTAAAGCTTTGCGGAAACAGGCTGAACCCGGCCAGAATTTCGTTGGTGGTTTTGAACGACATCGCCACCAGCCAGTAGATCGGCAGCATGAGGAACGCGATGTAGATGATCGGGATGAAGGATCGTTTTTTCATTTCGCGTCGTCTTTCGTCATAAGGGTGTAGAACAGCCAACTGACCAGAAGAGTGATGGCAAAATAGATCAATGACATAGCGGCAGCAGGGCCAAGGTCAAACTGACCCAGCGCAATTTTGACAAGGTCGATGGATAGCAGGGTTGTCGCATTGCCAGGTCCACCACCAGTCAGCACGAAGACCTCGGTGTAGATGTTGAAACTATCCATGAACCGCAAAAGGATCGCGATGGTCAGCACCTGCTTCATCTTGGGCAGTTGAATGTAGCGGAAGACTTTGAAGGGCGATGCGCCGTCGATCTTGGCGGCCTGATAATAGGCATCCGGGATCGAGACGAGACCGGCATAGGACAAGAGCACAACCAGTGACGTCCAATGCCAAACATCCATCGTGATGATCGTAGCCCATGCCGCAAAGGGGCTTTGCGTCATGTCATAATCAATACCCAGCGTGGTGTTCATTAGATAGCCCAACAGGCCAATGTCAGGCAGGGTGAAGATGTTCCACATCGCCCCAACCACGTTCCACGGGATCAGCATGGGCAATGCCATCAGTACGAGGCAAACCGGCACCCATGGCCCTTTGCGCGGCATCGACAGGGCGATGATCACGCCCAAGGGCACCTCAATCAGCAAGATCAAACCAGTGAACAGGAACTGACGGCCCAAGGCGGCATGAAACCGGTCAGAGTTCAGCAGTTCTTCGAACCAACGCAACCCTTCCCAGAAGAATACGTTGTTGCCAAAGGTTTCCTGCACCGAATAGTTGACCACCGTCATCATTGGGATCAGCGCATTGAACGCGACTAGCAGCAACACGGGTAAGACAAAGAACCATGCCTTGTGATTTTGGGTTTTCATTTTGGTTGCTCCTGCCACAGTCCCGGACGTGATCGGGGACCTCTGGTTGCGGCTTGCTTGAGGTCCCGGATCACGTCCGGGACTGCGTTGGTGTTCATGTTCCAGCCCTCGTCGCAAGCCAGCCATCACGGTAAAGCCGGGTCTGGTCTTGTTGGAATTGCAGGTGAATGGCCGTGCCTTGCTCAGGCACTGCACCTTCGGTGATCGCCTTAACGGATGTGTCTCCAACCATCGCCTCGACCACGCTGTGCCGTCCGATATCGGACACTTTGCGCACAGTCGCAGGCAGGCCTTGATCGCCGATACGGACATATTCGGGCCGAATGCCGATTTGCGGCGTGCCTGCTTTTGTGGTTACCGCACCCTCAAGCGCCACATGATGCCCGTTCAGAAAAGCGCCATCATCGCGCATCTCTGCGGTCAGGATGTTCATTCCAGGCGAGCCGATGAAGTGACCCACAAAGGTATGGGCAGGGCGGGCGAACAGCTCCACGGGTGTACCGATTTGTACAACTTCACCGTCCTGCATGACCACGACCTTATCGGCAAAGGTCAGCGCCTCGGTCTGGTCATGGGTGACGTAAATCATCGTGGCGCGCACCTTTTGATGCAGCTCTTTCAGTTTGGAACGCAGTTTCCATTTCAGATGCGGGTCGATGACGGTCAGCGGTTCATCAAACATCACGACGTTCACGTCGTCACGGACCAGACCCCGCCCCATCGAGATTTTTTGCTTGTTGTCGGGCGAGAGCCCTGCCGCCTTGGTGCCCAACATATCGGTGACCTCAAGCATCGTCGCGATTTCGGTTACGCGGGCATTTACATGCGCCTCATCGACACCGCGATTGCGCAGCGGGAAGGCCAGATTCTCAAAAACCGTCATCGTGTCGTAGATGACCGGAAACTGGAACACCTGTGCGATGTTGCGCCGGTCTGGGGGAAGGGCGGTGACGTCTTGGTCGTCAAACAGGATCTTGCCCTCTGACGGTTTCAGCAGGCCTGAGATGATGTTCAGCAGCGTTGATTTCCCGCAACCCGAGGGGCCGAGCAGCGCGTAGGCGCCGCCATCTGACCAATCAAGGTCGATTTCCTTCAACGCGTAATCCGCAGGCGACGTTGGGTTTGGCAAATAGCTATGCCGCAGTTTGGACAGAGTAATCTTGGCCATCAGGAAGGCCCTCCAATGGCACTGGCACCGTCAGGCGCGAAATAGAAACAAGCGGATGGGTCCAGATAGAATGGATGATCTTCACCCACCTCATAGGGGTGCACCCCGTGTGACAGCGACACCCAATCGCCCACAGCCAACCGGAAATGGGCCGAGCTTTCAGAGCCGGATAATTCCGTGACCAGCACTTGGCCTGATAAAGGCACGGTATGCGTCGCACTCGGGGTTGGGGTTACGTGATGGGGGCGGATGCCAACGATGTAGTCGCCATCGGCAAGCCCTTTGGCCGTGCCTTGGGCGGCCCACGCCACATCGCCCATCTTGATCTGGTCGCCTTCTTTCGTAACCGCAGCCTTGTTGATTGGCGGGTCTGAAAAAACGGCCGCTGCGGTCAACGATCCCGGCGTACGGTATAAATCAGCGGTGCGCCCGAATTGCACGACATTGCCGTCATCCATTAGGCCGGTGTAGCCGCCCAGCAGCAACGCTTCTTCCGGTTCAGACGTGGCATAGACAACGACCGCCCCACGCCCAGCGAAAAGCTCGGGCAGTTGTTCGCGCAATTCCTCGCGCAGTTTGTAGTCAAGGTTCGCCAGCGGCTCATCCAGAAACACAGCGCGGCTTTCCTTGGCAATCGCACGGGCCAGTGATGTGCGCTGTTGTTGGCCACCCGACAGCTCATGCGGGCGGCGGTTCAGCATGGGGCGCAATTGCAGGATATCTGCGGCCTCTTCAACGCGGCCTTGAATTTCGGATTTCGCCATACCCGCAATTTTCAGAGGCGAGGCGATATTGTCGTAAACAGTCATATGCGGGTAATTGACAAAGAACTGATGCACCAAAGAGATGTTGCGCTTTTGCGTGCTCAGCTTGGTCACGTCCTGCCCGTCCATCATGACCTGGCCATCTGCGATCGGGTCCAACCCGGCCATCATCTTGATCAGAGATGTCTTGCCCGATCCTGTCTGACCCAGCAGCACATTGAAAAGCCCGGTTTCAAGGGTCAGCGTCGTCGGCTTTATGTGGGTTTGGCCGCCCACGACCTTGGTAATATTCTTTGTGATGAGGGTCATAAGCGCACTTTAAGAAAGTCAGTGTAAGTGACCGGGGCCCCGCGGTAGGCCCCGGTCGGTGTCAGCGCAAAAGCGCCAGACAGGGAGGTTATTCAGATGCCCAGCGGGCAACCAATTCGTCATAGTTGACGGTTTCGCCCTGCGGCTTCTCGTTCTCAAGCGGTGGCTTGGCGCCACCGTTTGCAAACCAGTATTCCGCAGTTTGTTCGTCGTTCAGACGCGGGCCACAGCCGCCGTAGACATGGGCTGCTTCATCCGCGGCCTGCATCCGGGACATGGTGATATCCATTTCCTCGGCCAGACGGTCCATCGCCTCTTGCGGGGTAAACGCACCAGAGTTCACGTCACCAATCTGCTGCCACCAGATTTGGGCCAGCTTAGGATAGTCGGGCACGTTGATGCCCGTTGGCGACCATGCCACGCGGTCAGGTGAGCGGTAGAATTCGACCAATCCACCCAACTGTGGTGCACGCTCAGAAAACGACTGGTGGTTCACAGTGCTGTCGCGGATGAACGTCAGACCCACATGAGACTTTTTCACATCAACGGTCTTGGAGACTACGAACTGTGCATAAAGCCATGCGGCCTGCGCCCGGTCGGTTGGTGTGGAGTTCAGGATGGTCCATGATCCCACATCCTGATAGCCAACCTTCTGGCCTTCCTGCCAGTAAGGCCCATGCGGGGATGGGGCCATGCGCCACAGCGGATTGCCATCGGCATCCACCGTGTTGTTGCCTGCGGACTGCGGGGCCACCATATCGGCGGTAAAGGCTGTGTACCAGAAAATCTGCTGGGCCACGTTGCCTTGCGCCAAGGCAGGCAATGACTGATAAAAGTCATAGCTTGCCGCACCGGGTGGCGCATAGTTGCGCAGCCATTCATCCCATTTGCGGATTGCATAAACAGCTGCCGGGCCATTGGCCGCACCACCACGGGTAACAGATGCGCCCACAGGGTTGCAGGTGCCTGCCTCCATACGGATACCCCATTCGTCGATAGGCACGCCATTGGGTTCACCAACAGAACCGGCGCCAGCCATTGATAACCAGGCATCCGTCATCCGCCAGCCAAGGTCAGGGGCACGCTTACCGTAATCCATATGGCCATAGATGCGGACACCGTCGATTTCCTGCACATCGTTGCTGAAGAATTCGGCGATATCCTCATAAGCGGACCAATTGACCGGCACGCCCAGATCATAGCCATATTTTTCCTTGAACTGTGCTTGTAGATCAGGATCGTCGAACCAGTCTTTCCGGAACCAGTAGAGGTTGGCAAACTGCTGGTCAGGCAGCTGGTACAGGTCACCGTCCGGACCGGTCGTAAACTGGATGCCCATGAAATCGGCCAGATCCAGACCGGGGTTAGTCACAGCGGCCCCTTCACCTGCCATAAAGTCGGTCAGGTTGCGTGCCAGTTGCAGACGCGAGTGCGTGCCAATCAGATCGCTGTCGTTGACATAGGCGTCGTAGAGGTTCCGACCGGTTTGCATCTGGGTCTGCACGGCCTGTACGACCTCGCCTTCGCCCAGGATCTGATGATTGACCTTGATGCCCGTGATTTCTTCAAAGGCTTTGGTCAGAACTTCGCTTTCGTATGAATGCGTTGGAATACCTTCGGAGAGCACGTTGATCTCCATCCCGGCATAGGGTTGTGCGGCTTCAATGAACCACTGCATTTCAGCCATCTGGTCGTCTTTTGACAATGTCGATGGCTGGAATTCTTGATCAATCCAGCGCTGTGCTGCGGCCTCATCAGCCAAAGCGCTATTGGACCCCGCAATCACAGCAGACACTGCAACTGCGGAGAGCAGATACTTGCGCATCTTGTCTCCTCCCTAGATATGTTTTGAGCCGGTTTTTGCCGACACTTTAAAGTGAGCGGGAAAAGTGCATTCTGTCAAACTAAAATTTTAGTAGATAAATAATAATCAATTAAGCTACTGCTTTATAATAATTTTTATGGGCCTACTTTGATGGGTGTTCCGTGGAATTCATGGCCCAATTCCGACTGCAAGCAAAAGAAGCCGCAGGATCTCGGCCTTCAATTGGCCGCGGTTGGCCGCTGGTCGAACAGGATTCGTACTGGCGATGCCAGATGCCACGCGACCCTTTGAAAGAGAAGCCAGCCAGAAAACGAGGTCGCAAAAACTCCCGTTGTATTGCCGGTTCACTATCGTTTAGTGGTGCCTATCTGGTAATCTGCAGGTGCAGCTTCGAACGGTGGTTTGCGGCTGTAACAATAACAAAGGGCAGCCCATCATGACCAATGCGCTTTACGATGCGCTATTCGCGCCTCACAGCGATAATCTTTCGGTATTTCTGACCTGTGATGACGGTACGCAAATCACCTATGCGGATTTTGTCGGGCGCGTCGCCCAAATGGCGCATGCGCTGACCGATGCTGGGGTGCGGCCGGGCGACCGTGTGGTGGTGCAGGCCCCCAAACTGGTCGACACAATCGCCCTATATGGGGCGGCCGTCCAAACGGGGGCGGTCTATCTGCCATTGAATACCGCCTATACGCAAAGCGAGATTCGTTATTTTGTTGATGATGCGCAGCCCGCTTTGGTCGTCTGCGATGCGGACAGCGCAGCAGAAATGGCAGCGATCTGCGACGGCAAAGCCAATGTGATGACGCTGGCCGCAGATGGCACAGGTTCGCTTTCATCAAGTGCTGACGCTTGCGGATCACATTTCCCAACCGTTTCGCGTGGGGCAGATGACCTGGCCGCATTGCTTTATACATCAGGTACAACGGGGCGTTCGAAGGGGGCGATGCTGTCGCATAAAAACCTGCTGTCAAATGCCGAAAGCCTGACCGATCTTTGGCAGATTACAAAAGATGACCGCCTGATCCATGCGCTGCCCATCTTTCACACGCATGGTTTATTTGTTGCGTTGAACACTGCACTTTTGGCAGGCGCGCGGGTGCGGTTCATGGCGGCTTTTGATCTTGATCAGGTGATCGCCGAACTACCCGCATCGACCCTTCTGATGGGGGTTCCTACGTTCTACACGCGCCTGTTGGGTGACGAGCGGCTGAATCACGCACTGGCAAAAAACATGCGTCTGTTCATCTCCGGCTCCGCACCTTTGCTGGCCGAAACCCATAACGCATTCGCTAACCGCACCGGCCACTGCATCCTGGAACGATACGGCATGACCGAAACCAGCATGATCACGTCAAACCCCTATGATGGCGAAAGATTGGCCGGAACTGTGGGGTATGCGCTACCCGGCACCGAAGTCAGGATCACAGAAGGGGGGCGGGTCGTGGCACCGGGCGAGATCGGCATGATCGAGGTGCGCGGCGATAATGTGTTTCAAGGCTATTGGCAGATGCCTGAAAAGACCGCGGAAGAGCTGCGCGACGATGGTTTCTTTATCACTGGCGATTTGGGCGTCCAGTCCGAACACGGGCGCATTTCTATCGTGGGGCGGCAGAAAGACCTGATTGTTGCCGGGGGTTACAACATTTACCCCAAAGAGGTCGAAGAGGTCATCAATGACATCGACGGCGTTCTTGAAAGTGCCGTTTTCGGGGTGCCGCATCCTGATTTTGGAGAGAGTGTTTTAGCGGCTGTCGTGGTCGCGGATGAAGCATTGACCGGCGACAAAATTGAGGCTTTTGTCGCACCCCAGCTGGCCCGTTTCAAACACCCAAGGCGCTATATTCTGACCGATGCTTTGCCACGCAACACAATGGGCAAAGTACAAAAGAATGTGCTGCGTGAGCGATACGCCGCCCATGTCCGGTGTCACGTTTCTGATCACAACCGATGAGGAGCTTTACGGAAGGCATTCGTGATTGTCGTTGCTCATGACGATGAGATTTTGGCGGGCGCACATTATTGCTACGTAAAAAGCCGCCGAGGGGCGTCTTGGCCTTCGTTTCTGGATGGGCGCTCCGAAACGATCACGATCGGTTGCCGAACCGCGACTATTCGCACCCCATTGAGTTCGAGAAAGACAATTTTTTGTCGAATTGCTTATGAGGTTGTTGTCTCAGGCCAGGTCATCAGATTTCCGAGAACTGCGCGCGCTGCTTCGTACGAACGGGTCACATCGGAAGGTTCGTATTTGCGAACCGCATCGCACTGTCATTCTTCTTTCAAACTGCGCTGGGAGTGCAACTCGCCTTTGAGAAAGTCCAGAAACACTCTCACTCTCGGCACATGGTTGCGATTTGGAAGCACCAAGGCGGTCAGTGGCTTGGGATCGTCATAGTATTGTCCGCTGAGTAGTTCTTTCAACTGTCCAGATCGTAGCGCCTCTGCGCCCAGAAAATCGCCAAGGCGGATAATACCAGCACCTTCAATAGCCATGTGAAGCAGGACATCGGCGTTGTCCGACGAAACCGGTCCAGAGACTTTAACGTCCTTCTTCTTTCCGTCCTCGATCATGGGCCAGATTGCTTGCCGCGAAAAACCAGTAAGAAGCAGACAGGAATGCTGATCCAGCTCTTTGGGTGATTTCGGGATGCCGTTGCGCTTGAGATAGGAGGGGCTGGCGGCGATGATGCGCCGGACCGTACCAAGACGAATATTGGTCAGATCGCTGTCCTGTAGCTCGCCGACACGAATCGTGACGTCAACTTGCGCTGAAACCGGGTCGATCCGACGGTCACTCACCGACACGTCGATTGTGATGTCCGGATAAGTATCGATGAACTTTGGCAGGATGGGTGACAAGACATGACGGGCAAATGCGGTCCCACAATTGACGGTCAGATGACCGCGTGGGGCATCAAGAACTTTGGAGAGCTCGGCTTCAGTTGCGGCCTCTAGATCAATAAAATCACGGGCGAAGCGTAGAAACACACTGCCTTCCGAGGTCAGCGTGAGTTTGCGCGTGGACCGATGAAAAAGGACCGTGCCAAGCCGATCTTCTATGCGTGAAATTGTCCTCGAAATCCCCGATGGCGTAAGGCCGGCCTCTTCGGCTGCCGCCGCAAAAGACCCAAGTTCGACGACGCGAACGAAGGTTCTGATTTCGGGAATAAGCGATGAAGTCATTCGTGACTTTCTAGCAAAGCAGCTTCTACGAAGAACGATTTTTCCATGTTTCAGTTCGGAATACAATCCAAGCGTGTAGCATATCGATCGTCATTACAGTTCCAAATTTCACCAAGATTGAACTTAGCAGTCTGACGGAGGACTCATGGACATCGTCACGAATCCAGAACCGATTACCGACACTAACTATAGGCCCAACACCACCGCGTCATTCGTCATTGAGACGGATGCTGCACAACTTTCCCAGCAACATTTGCTGGCCCTTGCTCATAATGAGGTTCGGGTCATCCAAGTGAAGGGGTTCGCCTCCCCCGAAGCTTCTCAAACGATCTCTGGCGGCCAGACTGATCTAGGCTTTCGCGCTTATATCAATGTCGATCAGGTACGCCGAATCGGCATGGCCTTTTACGAAACCGAAAATAAACAAGATCTGATCGAAGACTACTTTGCGGTGGTTCGCGAGAACCAAAACGCCTTCCGCGATGCGTGCCAGCCGTTTGGTTCGCCTCTCGATACGCTCCGCTGCCTCCTTGATGAGGTTTGGCCAGCTGGCGCAAACCTCCAAACAATCTTTGGGCGCAAAATGTTTGTGGGTCTTTCCCGAATGGTCGAGCCCAACACGACCTTCCTTGCCCATCACGATATATTTGCAGAGGACGCGCCCGGCCATTTGGAAGCGGAATCGCTGAAGGCCCAATTTGCCGCGAATATCTATTTCCAGGTCCCGAAAAAGGGTGGTGAATTGCTCATGTGGCATCGTCACATGACAACGAAAGAATTCGACGAACGCCGAAAGGGCCAATACGGGATCGCCATTGATGAGCTTCCCGAACCGGATGTCGTCGTCAAACCCGAGACCGGCGATCTTCTTATCTTTGACTCGCGCAGAATTCACGCGGTGGCATCGCCGCAGGATCAGGCGCGCGTCGCAGTTTCATTCTTCATCGGCTACCGCGGCGATGATGAACCACTCACATATTGGAGCTAAATCATGTTAGATACTACGCAATCTGCAATCCGTGTCTCTGAAACGCTAAACAAAGAGGACCTGTCTGATCTCATCGCCCATCGTATCCAGGTCCTGCGGGTGCCGAACTTCATCCCGCAAGGGGCCTGTCGTGAAGTCTCGGCTGGTCTGAAAGGCACCGGCTATCACGATTACCGCAACGCGCCTCAGGTCGGGCGGATCGGCATGTCTTATTTCGAGACTGCCAAGGACCCTGAGATCGTTGATCATTATTTTTCGACGGCCATCGAGAATATCAACCTGCTGCGTACTGCTTGCGCGCCGCATCCATGCCCGATGGACATCTTCCGCTGCACTGTCGATGAGATTTGGGATGCGGGATGCATGGTGCAAACGCTCTACGGCAAGAAGATGTTCGTAGGTCTCTCGCGCTGCATGAAGCCGGGCGTTCCGCTGAAGGCACATCACGACATGTTTGGACGGCACGCACCCGATACGCCTGAAGCGGAATCCTTGGTGAGTCAGTTTGGAGTAAACGTCTACGTCGATGTGCCTGAAACAGGTGGCGAGCTGGCGATGTGGGACAACGAAATCTCTGATGATGAGTTCCTGGAACAGCGTGCGGACGACTACGCTATTCCACTCGAGAAGCTCGGCGCACATGACGTTGCGGTGAAACCGGAAAACGGGGACCTGATCCTATTCAATGCGCGCAAACTGCATGCTGTGCTGCCAGGTGAAGGTACCGATAGGCTAACGATATCCGCGTTTTTGGGATTTCGCGGAGACGATGAACCAGTAACAGTTTGGAGCTAACTACGATGACGAAACCAACAGGTCATGTTCTGGGATTTTTGCTTGCCGTTTTCGCCACGGGGTATCTTTTATCCTCCCTCCTCCGAGGCGTGACGGCGGCACTTGCCCCATATTTCACCCAGGAATTTGCTGTCACACCAGCAGAACTTGGCCTGTTGGCAGGGTCTTACTTTGCCTCTTTCGCACTTATGCAATTGCCCATGGGCATGTTGTTGGATCGCTACGGCGTGCGCCTCGTTCTTGTGTGGTCGCTCACCATCGCCGCGATTTCCTGCGTCTTCTTTGCGATCGCAACGTCCTTCCAAGGGCTCTTCTGGGCGAGGCTGTTAAGCGGCATTGGTGTAAGCGCTTGTTTGATCGCTCCATTGACGGCGGCACGGCTTTGGACGGCCGCGGCGCTGCAACAGAGGGTAAATTCCTGGATGCTGATGTCGGGCGCGCTCGGGCTTCTTTTGGGCACGCTGCCATCAGAAAGCGTCGCCGATGTCTTCGGCTGGCGGGCCCTCTTCGTGGCGGTCAGCGTCTTTTTTGCCATTGTCGCAGGTTTGATCGCCGTCTTTGCGCCCAAAGAGCATCAAATGCCTCAGATGAAAGGAGGCGTATTTGCAGGTTATGCGCCCATCATCGCATCACCGTTTACATGGAAGATTGGGGCTTTGGGCCTGCTAAACTACGCAATACTCGTAGCCGTCCAGACGCTTTGGATCGGCCCTTGGCTGACAGAAGTGAGCGGTGAGACCACACGCGGGGCATCAATAGGTTTGCTTTATGTGAACACGCTGATGTTGGCAATCTTTCTGGTGATGGGGTATCTCTCGCCAAGAATCGTTAAATCTGCCGATGACGCTGAGCTGCTGTTGCGACGCTTGGCCCCCGCGAGCATTGCGGTGCTGATTTGGATCGCCCTGCTTGGCGCAGACGCGCAATGGTATCACTTCGCCATTTACTGCGCTGCGGCATGGCCCTTATCAGTAACCCACCCACTGGTGGGACAAAGGTTCTCTCCCGAACAAGCTGGACGTGCCATCGCGTTTTTCAATTTGCTACTCTTTGTTGGTGTCTTTGCATGGCAATGGAGTTTTGGCCTCATTGTCACCAGCTTCACTCCGTCGCTGGGTTTGGAAGGTGCATACCAGCTTGCCTTAGCCATTCTCGCGGGTTTGTCGATCCTCGGATATGCGTTTTTCACCCTTTATCGTCGGGCGCCCGCGATCGACCTTCCTGTACAAATGGAAAAGTAAAAGGCCCCGTCAAAACGCGATCAGTCAACGCAAAACTCGGAGACGATTATGCCAGTCATTCTCCCGCCAGACCTACCCGCTACGCAGATTCTGAAAAAAGAAGGTCGCACCGTACTTCGCAGCGAAGAGATGGACGCCCAACGACCCAAGCCGCTGCGCATCGGTCTCTTGAACCTTATGCCGGACAAAATAGCGACGGAAACGCAGTTTGCGCGGCTCTTGGGGGGCAACCCTTACCCTGTCAAACTGTCGCTCTTTCGGATCCGTGACCACACTTCAAAGACATGCAGCGCCACGCATCTGCAACGTCACTATCGCATATTCGACCTATCGGCGGCCCAGTCGTTGGATGGCCTTATCATCACCGGCGCGCCAGTCGAACATCTGGATTACGGCCGCGTATCCTATTGGCCCTCCCTCATCGAGGCGATGGATTTGGCTGCGGCACATGTCCCGGAAACACTTGCGGTTTGTTGGGGGGCCATGGCGCTCGCATTCCATCATCACGGTCTTAAGAAGCATCTACGTACGTCGAAAGCCTTCGGTTGCGTTCGGCATATGGTTGACGACCCTGCATCGCCGCTGGTTTTTGGCATTCAGGACGGTTGCCGCGTGCCGGTAAGTCGGTGGACAACCCTTTCCCAGATCGAGATTGATCGTCACGGCGCTCTCTCAACTCTGATGACTGGCGCCGTCGGCGGACCTAGCGTCATTCGGGACGATGCGCATCGGGCCACCTACGTGTTGAACCACTTTGAATATGACCATGACACCTTGGCCAAGGAATACGCCCGCGATCTTGCAAATGATGTCCCGATCAAGCTTCCACAGGGCTACTTTCCCAACGATGATCCGACAGCCCGGCCATTAAATGTCTGGGAAAGTACCGGTCGCATTCTTTATGCGAACTGGCTGAATATGATCTTCGAGGGCGCTGGTCAGCGAGCAATAAAAACGACCCTAGCCCGCTCTCCCCGGCGCCCTGCAACATCACAGTCCCAACGACGCATTCAATCAATGCTAGAGTTGTCATTTTAGCCGAATACAAGCCGCCGAAGCGCTAAGGGTGGTGTAGAACAACACCATGGTGACGATAAGAAATCATGTTGCGGCAGCCGACACTACGCAGTCTTTCGTATTACCAGCTTTGTGGGCAGTCGTTGGGTGTGGATCTCTTCGCCCAATGCGCGTCTCACCGCGATTTCAGCCTTTTCGCTTGGGTTTTGTGACACGGTCGTAAGCCCGATATTGGCTGCAAAAGGAGCATTGTCAAAACCGATCACAGCCATGTCGGTAGGCACTTCAATGCCATTTGCCGCACAGGCTTGAAGAGCCCCTTGGGCCAGAACATCTGACATTGCCAAAATAGCGGTCGGTCGCTTGGGCGCAGGAACGGCTAAAAGTTTTTCAGTTGCCGCGCAGCCCTTGGACACCGAGTTGGTCGCGACCATCTGCATCGTAGCATTCTCGATTTCAAGCCCTGCTTCGGCAAAAGCTTTTGCATAGCCGTTCCAACGATCTTGCGGGAACCGGATCGTTGCCTGTTCAAAATCTCTGGGTGTTGCGGCGCGGTCGATACGTTGCCGTGAAGTGGGCAAGGCAAGTACCCCGATTTGCCTGTGCCCTTGTGCCAAAACATGTTGCGCGGCCTTATATGCGCCATCCACGTCATCGACCCCAACAGAGATCATGCCATCCTGATCAATCATGTCGATTCCAATAACGGGTTTACCGCGATCAATGGCCCGTTGAATTACCGGATCATCCTTCGCAATTCCGTAGAAGATAACAGCATCCACGGCTGCAACATCAAGTGCGACAGGCGGGCGCGGTTTGTCGCTGTTTTCATGCGGGACCGCAGGCAACAAGAGCAACCCGATTTGTCGTTGCTGGCAGGCATCGACAAGCGCGCTTAGGAACTCAGCCGCGAATGCGTCCTCCAACAGGTAAGTAAGCGGTTCTGGGATATAGAGTGCGATAGCACCGGCATGACCCGTGCGCAGCAACCTGCCTTCGACGCCCGGACCACGATACCCTATTTCTTCGGCCCGTGTGAGAATGTGTTGACGCAACTTATCCGACAGCTGGTCGGGTCGGTTAAAGGCGTTCGAAACCGTTGTGATCGACACGCCAAGAGACTGTGCCACGTCTGACAATCGCTTACGAGATTGACGATTTGTCTGCTTACCCATGTGTCATCGCCTTTTCTGCGAAAAGCGTTCATGCGCTTAAACTACCACTTGTTCTGTAACGTTCAAGTTCCATAATCGCAAATTGATCGATGAAAGAAGAGAGTCTTGCCATGCAAGGAGACAGCGCAGAGATCGACGCTGCGACACCAGACAAGATGTTGCCTGAACAGCAAAGGACATGGCCTTATATGTGGTCAGCTTTCGGCCTGTTTTTTCTACTTGCATTCGCATTCGCCTCTTGGCTTCCGCGCCTTCCAGAGTTGAAATCGAAATTTAACCTGTCTGATGGTGATGTTGGCTTGGTCCTGGTCGCGTTGCCAGTGGGTTTGCTTACAATCATACCTGTCGTCGGTTATGCTTCTACGCGGTTGTCGTTAAGATCACTTAATCTCATTTGTATGACATGGATGTATATCAGCATCCCCCTTGTTGGCATTGCCACAGGGCCATTGGGTCTTGCCGCAGTCATCTGCGCCATTGGCATGGGTGCTGGCGCAATGGGCGTTGCTGTCAACGCAGCAGGATTTGCCGCTGAGACAAAGATAGGCCGGCCAATCCTATCACGCTGTCATGCGATGTATTCGGTTGGTTTAGCAGCCGGCGGGTTGATCGCGGGATGGATAGCAGCGCAAGGCATAACAATTTTCACGCATCTCGCCGCCACCAATCTGGTTCTCTTTATCCTTCTATTGATTGTGCTTCGGAACGTCGCCGATGACACGAACAAGTCGGACGCCGAGGCGGAACCAAAACTTGCATTGCCAAGGGGCAAGCTCTTTGTTCCCGGATTGATCGCCATGGGGTGCCTTATGGCGGAAGGTGTTACAGTCGATTGGTCCTCGATCTTCCTGGCGGATGTGCTGAACGCACCTGCTATCTACATTGGCGCGGGTGTCGCTGCGTTTTCCGCCGCTATGGCGACAATGCGCTTCGCCGGTGATGCATTGGTCAGCCGTATCTCGGAACATGTAATCATTGGCCTTGGCGCGCTGATCAGCGCGATTGGCTTTGTAACAGCATCAATAGCCCCCAACCTGAACATAGCGCTGATTGCATTTGTGATCATTGGCCTTGGTCTGGCCCCCATCGTCCCAATTGCTTTTCGGATCGCAGGAAAGCTGTCACCTAATGCACCCGGCGTTGGCGTCGCAGCCGTTTCGACCCTTGGGTATGCCGGGTTTTTGATTGGCCCTGCATTGGTTGGATTGATCGCAGAGGTGACAAGTCTGCGCGCCTCTTTCGCAACTATTGCGGGGCTCATGGTTTGCGTCGCGGTCTTATCGCGCAGGCTGAAGCAAATAAACGCGACTTCCGAACCACCAACCAATCAGGATCTCTAAGATGACACTGCAAAACATCAAACTCTGGAACGGCAAGATGGTGCCACGCATCGGTATCGGCACTTGGGTCATGGGCGGTGAGCAATTCGCCGACGGTATGCCGCTTGGCTGGTCGAATGTCGACGACAAGACCTCCGTCCGAACCTTGCACACCGCATTTGATTTGGGTGTCCGGATTATCGACACCTCAAATCAATATGGTGGCGGCCATTCTGAGGAAGTCATCGCACGAGGTATCGCCGAAAGTGCACTGTCGCGCGATGATCTTGTCATTTGTACCAAGGCGGGGATGGTCTGCGACCCTGTCAGCGGCGATCTGACAGGCACAACAGTTGACAAGGCCGAAATCACAGCATCAATCGAAGGATCACTGCGCCGGCTGAAGACAGATCACCTTGATCTTGTGAAGTTTCACCTGAACCGCCATCCAGCGGCTGAATCTGAGGAAGTGTTCGAGGCGTTCTCAGACGCCTACAAAGCTGGCAAAATCGGCGGCTTCGGCTGGAGCAACGACAATCTGGAGGGCGCGTTAGCCTTTGCCGACCTTGATGGCTACGTCGCGGTTCAACACGATCTGAACCTGTTTTCACCTGCGGATGATGTGTTGCGCGGCTTAGAGGCGCAGGGCCTTTGGGCATTCAATAGACAACCACTTGCAATGGGTTTGCTGTCTGGCAAGTACACGCTGGATAGCCCCAAAGCAGACTCGAACGACGTTCGGACAAGCGGTATGTCGTGGTTGCGCTATTTTACGGCGGAGGGTGCGCCAACGGCTGAACTTGTAGATGCAGTAGACCGTGTCCGTGATCTGCTGACGCAAGATGGTCGAACAGTTGCTCAAGGTGCGCTGGGTTGGTGCCTCGCGCAGTCTGAACGGGCAATTCCGTTGCCAGGATGTCGTACGCCAGAACAAGCCATTGACAACTTCGGTGTATTGGCGCTCCCAGCCATGAAAACCACAATCGTTGAAGAAATCGGAAAGCTTGTTTTCGATCTGCAAAGGCCCACAGCGTAAACTCTGCTTTTTGCTGAACTTCTAGGTAGAACATGAGTCGGGCATTTAGCGTTGGAATAGGGCACCGGCAATCAAGGGCTTATGCATCGGTTTTTACTGGATGCGCTATTATTTCTTGCAGTGGTTGGCTAATTTTTGCTCAAGTTGCATGTTTTTGCTCATCACAACCAACAGGTGCAAATTGGTTCTTGTTCTGAAGCATTCAAGTATCATGATTGTACAGGTAACGAAGTCGCAAATAGCTTGGAAGAATGATCATGGTTATTAGACATACCGTAGGCCTTCTTCGGATATCGCGTCCCGTGAGGCTAACCGAATTGAAACACTCAAGAAGAGAACGAAAGTTGATGCTAGCTAGCATATGTAGATCAACTCATGAGTACTCTTTTTTCCGGTGGCTCTATCCTGCTGGAGCCTTAGCAATTCCCTGAATTAAAAACGAATTTTGAGTTTAGTACCCAAAAATAATATTGCTCCGTAATAATGAGAGTTATTGCACAATATTGAGTTTTGCCTGTTCTATAGCTCATAATGCTCTTCAATGCTGGCTTGAGGCCAATGTTCTGTTGTGTGGATCAATAGTTGAATTAGTTTCTATTACTCAGTTCAGCTTTTTTGAAATGATTCAAAATAGGTCATTTCGCGATCAAATACCTGACGTAGGTTTAACCCGACTAGGAGACTTAAGATGGAATATAAGTTTTATGCTGGTATTGCTGCAATGCTTCTTACTACTGGGTCAGCATTAGCGGAAGAATTGACAGTCGCTGGTCATTGGACCGGTACGCTTGAGGAAACCATTGAAGAGGTATTAGAAGTTTTTGCACAATCATCCGGTCATGATGTTCGTTATATCGGCATGGCAGATTTTGAGAGTCAGATCCCACGCGACTTGGAAGCCGGATCACCTCCAAACATTGCGGTATTTCCGCAGCCTGGTTTGGCATCTGACCTCGCCGCCCGCGGTTTCCTCACGCCACTGAAAGACGGTACTGCAACTTGGTTGTCCGAGAACTATGCAGCAGGCGATTCCTGGGTGGATTTGGGCACCTATGCAGACGCAAATGGCGACGAACAGCTATATGGCTTCCCGTATAAAATCGATCTCAAATCTTTGGTATGGTATGTCCCAGAAAATTTTGAAGATGCTGGTTATGAGGTGCCCAATTCAATGGAAGAATTGAAGGCGTTAACCGAACAGATAGTCGCGGATGGTGAAACGCCATGGTGCATTGGTCTGGAATCCGGTGTCGCGTCTGGCTGGCCAGCGACTGACTGGGTTGAGGAAATCTTGCTGCGGACCCATCCGCCTGAAGTATATGACGCCTGGGTGAGCAATGATATTCCATTTGACGCACCCCAGATCGTTGATGCGATTGAGGAATTTGGCGTTTTCGCCCGAAATGATGATAATGTTGCGGGTCGTGTCAGCGCGGTAAATACCACGAGCTATGATGACAGTCCGGCGGGATTATTCACGTCTCCTGTCCGGTGCTACATGCACCGCCAAGGCTCATTCATACCCGCCTTTTTCCCCGAGAATGCTGAAGCTGGGGAGGATTATGACTTCTTCTACTTTCCGACCTATGCCGAAAGGGACTTGGGATCTCCTATTTTAGGGGCTGGTGCAATTTGGGTTATCACGGATGATAGTCCTGCAGCTCATGAACTTATCGAGTTTCTAAAGACACCTGAAGCGCACGAAACATGGATGGGACTTGGCGGGTTTCTTACACCACATAAGGGTGTTGATAGCGCTGCCTTCGCTGATCCGACGCTGCGCAAGATGAATGACATCCTGCTGGAGGCAACCACCTTTCGCTTCGATGCGTCGGATTTGATGCCAAGTGCCGTGGGGACAGGCACTTTTTGGACAGGAATGCTTGACTATGTCGACGGTAAAGATGCGATCGATGTTGCGTCGGACATTCAAGCATCGTGGGATGCGGTGAAATGATACTCACGGCCACCTCGGAATGGTTAGTACAGTTTTGACGTGGCTTTCTCATGGGATGGTATCCAAAGGTTTATGGATACTCTCCCGCCCTGACGAGGTGCATGCCCCGTTTCAAAATTGATGTTGGTCACCTTTCAATAGTTGCCGGCGTTGCCAGTGAGATCGGTATGCCTCGAACCTTGTTGCGTTCATGGTCGCCTTAGAAAGGGCGCTGTCGATGCGATGCCTGCCAGCAGAGCCACGATATCGGAAGTTCCCTGTTCGATTATTTGTTGCGTTCAAACCTATTGTGATAGTTACGCCAGTTTCCGGCACTTCTAAGAACTAAATTCAAACAGCGGCCATCAAGGCTCGGATCAGTCCATAGTTTGCATTGATCCCGGAAATGCCTTGCTACGGCAAAGGATTTAAAAGGAACGGAAAACTAATGTCACACATGAATAATTTTATCGAGCTCATCAGGCCTCGGCATTACGTTAAGAATATTCTGGTTCTTGTGCCAATGGCTCTTGCATCCAATCCTACGGGCGTCCTTCTTGATACTGGAAGCGCTTACAATCTCTTCCTCACGTTTGTAGTCTTCTGCTTAACTGCAAGTGCTGTTTACGCGATGAATGACGCGATGGACGCAAAAAGAGATGCTGAGCATCCCAAAAAGCGGCATCGTCCTGTGGCGTCGGGGCGAATTTCTGTTCGTCAATCACTGCTGATCGCGCTGATGCTCTCAATACTTGCGCTTGGGCTGTCAATCTTGGTAAGTCTTCTAACCACCGCGCTACTTCTGACATATATTGCCTTGAATATTTTGTATTCGGCAATACTCAAGCGCGTTGTTATTCTAGATATCGTGATCGTCAGCTTAGGGTTTCCCATTCGAATGATCACAGGCATGGTCGCCATTGGTGATTTTGCGACACTGCATTTCATACCCTCTCTGTTCTTTGCGTCTGTCACTTTATGCTTTTTGAAGAGATTCATTAAATTAGGTCAATCTAATTCAAGGATGAATTGGGGGTATTCGGGTCTTTATACAGTGACTACCCTTATTTCATCGATAGCCGTTTCATCTTTGGTAACAATGGCCTTGGTTGGTGCTGCGTTGATGCAGCCACCCGTTGCCATATGGATTGAGATGGTCGTTATTGTGCCGATCACAGCATTCATTCTTAGCCGTGTACTTATCCAATGTATCTCTACTCAAACTGAACCCACAGAGATTGTCTATCATGACCGCACGGTGCTGGTTTCCAGCGTCATTCTTCTTGCCGCGTTTCTCTTTATCAACGTATTGCCGGCTTGAGGGTTCAGAAAGATATGACTTATCTCCGCATATTTTCTGTCGTTGGTTTGATGTGGGCGATGGTTCCTTATCTACCAAATTTCACTGGCGTGTCGATTGTTCAAAGTATCCCTTTCCCTGTCTATATGGCCATCTCCCTGCTAGTTCTTTCTATTGCTTTTGTCTTCAAGCGTATTGCCGTTACCGTAGTGCAGACCATAGCAATGCTTAGTTTGCTCTTGCCGTTGCTCATCCCTCTTGGTTCCAAAGGAAGTACGCCTTCAGACGTCATTTCGGTGACAAGCTGGAACACCTTGTATTGGGATCAAGATGAGAACGCGGAAGAGTTCAAAGCAAGCCTTCGTCAGCTGCCCGGTGACGTATTGCTGCTTCAAGAACATATTTATTGGCGGCCAGACCTGGATAGTGCGCTTCACATTGATCGCAGCCATTTCGTTAAAGAGTGTTGTGACTACCCATTCGTATGGACGAAAGGAGAGTTGATCATAGCAAGTATGTTCCCTGGCGTTCAACTGGATGTGGATGATGAATTTGTCATGGCCGTCCGATTGGATACTGGGAAAGGCACGCTTGACGTCGTCAATACGCATGTACCCGTACATGTTGACGTTTCAAGATCATTCTTCAGCCAGGGTTTTTGGAAGCATGTTCAGGATGCCCACATCGAACGCAATCATAGTTACGCAAAACTAGAAGAAATACTGCAGACAGATGCTCCAACTGTCATTGGCGGCGATTTTAATTCCAACTTTACGATGTCAGTATTTCGTCGTGCGGTTGCCAACCAAACAGATGCAAGTTTGAGTGATGCAATTCGGGGCACTTATCCAACTGGAAAGAGTGTTCCTGCCCTTTGGCGAATTGATCATGTGTTAGCAAAAAACGTGCTTTGGCGAGAGTGCGCAGTCCTCTCAGATGACTGGGTGCATAACTCTGACCATGGCGCCGTCAGCTGCAAGATCGGTGTTTAGGATGCTCTACGATGTTGCACCCAAGATGCGAGATACCGTGTTTGTTGCCATCTCTATCATGGGTTCCGGGTTGCTGTTCATCGCATCGCTTTGCGTGGCTGCGTATGCTGACCTAGCTGATTTTGGCGCCGTCAGCAGCGTTTTGGCACTGGCATACCTATTTGGTACCGTTTTGCAGCTTGGGTCGAACTTCGCGCTTCCAAAAATTGCTAAGCACAACATAGCAGAATTGCCTTCTGCGGTTGCCACAAAGACGGTGGTGCCGCTGATCATGTTGGTGTTTGCGGTCTGTTGTACCTTGCTCCTCGCGCGTAAGTCGCCAGTTGATCCTGCACATCATACCATCATGGTTGCCCTGATCCTTGGCTGTATTATTGGTGTCCAAGCGAACTGTGAGTCGCTTTTTCGTGCGTTGTCCCGCCCGGAATTTGTAGCGGCTTTGAACGTGGCTCTGGCAGTCGGAATGATCATTGCGGTCGTGCTGGGCATCATTTCAGAAACTCTGACAGCGTGGGTATACCTTGGATTTATCTTCCTTGCGCGGCTGCTCTTTATCGGAATTGCGATAGCGTGCTCCATCAGGTATTTTCGTCTAAGCAATATCGCTAAGAGGCACCTGACGGTTGAAGGGCTAAGAGGGCAGTCACTAACCGTACTGGTACTTTGGCTTGCCGCTGGCGATCTTGTTTTCACAAACCTGATCTCATCAAATGACCCGTACACATTGGGCTATGTGGCGATAAAGCACTTTTGCTTCGGCATTTATCTAGCGCTGGTCCAAGAATGCTTTTTGCCAATCTTCATCCGGCGAATTCTGGCGATGCGGGGGCCAAAAAATACTGTCGTCCTAAGCTTTGCATTATTGGTGGCAGTGACAACGTTCATCGCTTGCACGGCGGTCATAGCGTTGCTTGCCTATTCTACCGGTGATGAAAGGCTTGCGCTCAACTCGCAGCAATTCGTTACGGCGAGCTTGAATATTGCAATACTTGCCTTCGTTGCCGTGCTCGCAAAATCAGATTTCGTATTTCATGGGCAGGGCGTTCCTCCGGTCGGGATGTATATCGCCGTCGCCGCGACACTGACGTCACTCGCCATCACTCATGCTGGATTCGCGAAAGTTAGCATAATTTCAATTGCTTGGATGTTTGCAATATGTGTGCTCGCAGCCTGCTACCTACTTCGGCAGATCTTGGTTTTCCCGGTCGTAACAGCATCAAACCCAACAACAAATTTCAGAACCGAGAACAAATAGGAGAGAACCATGCGTATAGCTGTAACTGGCGCATCAGGGTTTTTGGGTCAGAACCTACTGAAGACAATATCAAATTTGTATGATTGGGCGGTTGTTGCAACAGACTTGCGCCATTCATCAGTGATTGACGACTACTGCGACAGCTTTGTTCAGGCTGACATAAACGATGCGGAAAGACTAAAAGAAGTATTCGATGGTGTTGATGCTGTTGTTCATTGCGCATCTGCGGCACCTTCACATGCGAAGTCAGTGATTGATCGCGTCAACGTGCAAGGTGCACAGGCGGTCGCGAGCGCTATCAGGTCAACTGGTGTTGGACGTGTAGTTCATATATCATCAACTGCCGTTTATGGGATACCTGACATTTGCCCGATGACGGAAGACACACCGCTTCAGCCGTTTCATGATCCCTACAACATATCAAAAATTCGAGCAGAAGAGATATTTGATATGTTGCGTCATGATGGAACAACCGTCACTATTTTGCGTCCTCGTACCTTTACGGGGCCGGGTCGGTTAGGCACCTTTGCGATACTTGCAGATTGGGCGAGTAGTGGAAAGAATTTCCCAGTTTTGGGATCAGGCCGAAATCGATACCAGTTCCTCGACATTGATGATCTTTGCAGTGCGGTAGTGCTGGCGATAAATGCTGATGTTAGCAAGGCCAATACGGTATTTAATATTGGTGCAGATGAGTATGGCACAATAGCTGATGACTATCAGGCTGTGTTAGATCGTGCTGGGCATGGCAAGCGGATCATAAGACTTCCAGCTAAGCCAATTGAGCTCATTTTGCAGATGCTTGAACTTACCCGACTGTCTCCGCTTTATGGTCGCTTATACAAGAAAATCTCGATGGATTATTTTGTATCGAACCAAAAAGCCAAGGAAAATCTTGGATATTCCCCGCAATTCAGTAACGCTGAGTCCCTGGTACGAATGTATGATTGGTACGTCGCGAACAAGGCCGGGTTAGGCACTGCTTCCGGCAAAAATAACAATGAAATTTGGCACCAAGGCCTGCTGAAGGTTGGAAAATCTGTATTCTAGTGGAAAGGAATGAACAAATGAATAGTGAACTAAAAATTGACTACGATAATGTTCAGATAATTGAAAACGTTCCTAATCTTCTTACCGTTGACGATGCAGATGCAATGTCTATGACCGATAGCCTTCGGCTATTTGAAAAGCACATTAATCCAAACCTTGGAAAAATATACAAGCTTTTAGGCCTGTCGTCGCGCCGTCCAATACGCGCAAAAGGCTCATGGATTTATATGGAAGATGGTACGAAAGTCCTTGATTTCACTTCGGGCCTGGCCGTTCTGGCGCTTGGTCATAATCATCCCAAGATCATGGAAGCGCGCAAAAGATGGGCGGCGGAGGATCAGCTAGAAATCTGGAAGTTTATTCCATCACCATATCAGGCAGTTTTGGCGCATAACCTAAGCAAAATTATGCCAGGAGATTTGGAAAAGGTCTTTTTCTGCAATAGCGGCGCGGAAGCGAACGAAGGCGCGCTAAAGATGGCAATGAAATACGCCGGCCGAGATCGAGATATTACGGCATTCACGAATATTTCGTTTCACGGCAAAACACTTGCCACGCTGTCCGTGTCAGGGTCAGAGAAGTCAGGTTGCGACGCTTTTCGGCGCCTGCCGGGTTGTGTAGAGGTTCCCTACGGTGA
Source organism: Pseudomonadota bacterium (assembly GCA_038533095.1). GTDB lineage: Bacteria > Pseudomonadota > Alphaproteobacteria > Rhodobacterales > Rhodobacteraceae > Yoonia. The sequence goes on along the minus strand of JBCAZI010000006.1, from coordinate 17,599 downwards.
CATCGACGCATTTGAGCGGTTGCTTTCGGACAATCGTAACGAAGATGGCCAAACACGGGTTGGGTGCTTTATCGTCGAAGCGATCCGCAGTGAGGGAGTTATCTCACCGCCGATCGGCTATCTCAAACGCGTCAGAGAATTGTGTACGAAGCATGACGTCGTGCTGATTTGTGACGAGGTGTTCTGTGGGTTCGGGCGCACTGGCAAGATGTTTGCTTTCGAACACGAAGACATTGTTCCCGATATTGTGACCTGTTCAAAGGCGTTTGGTGCGGGTAAAGCGACGTTTGCCGCGATTGTTGCACGCTCACCGATTTTCATGGGGGCCTATGGAACACTTGACGAAGCAACCCTGCATTCGACAACGTTCAGTGGCTTTGGCGAAGAAATCGTGACCGCCATCACAGGCCTCGAGGTGATCTACGAAGAGCGCCTCGTGGACCGATCCCGTGAACTGGGCGACTACCTTTTGGATCAGATGAACGGGCTTGCGCAAGAGCATAAGAACCTTGTCAGCGACGTGTCGGGCAGGGGGCTGATGGTCAGTATACAACTGACAAATGGCGTATCCCGGTTCCTTTCCAAGAATGGTCTTATCAACTCTAAAGATCTTGAGGCAAAGGTCAGTAAGTTACTGACTGGAAGCATAATTTCGCGCCTCTATCAAAAGCATGGTATCCTGACATTAACGCCCCTACATGATCCAACACAGATTTTGCTGGTTCCCCCACTCAATATTAAGAAATCCGAGATTGATATCTTCATCACGGCTTTCGATGAGTGCCTAAATTGCATGAAGACCTCAAATATCGTTCGAATGGCCCGCAATGCCTTGTAACGATGCAAAGCACCCAGATGCTGATCCGCTCGTGTCAGTTTTGATCCCGGTTTTTAACGGAGAAGCGTATATCAAGGCGGCCGTCATCAGCGCCTTGCAACAGGATTATCCCAATATTGAGGTGATCATTGTTGATGATGGCTCGACCGATAGTACACATGATTTGCTTGAGCAGCTAATGGCGCAAGACCAAAGGATTATGTGCCATCGGTTTCCGGCGAACCAAGGATTTTTGTCTGCGCGTAACATGACCCTAAAACTGGCGAGGGGCGAATACCTGACTTTGTTGGATGCTGACGATGTTTTCTTGGCAGGAAAGATTACAAAGCAAGTTCAGTTTTTGAACGAAAATCCCGCATATGGCTTGGTTGGGGCGAACTGTTTTGTTGTGGATGCATACGGAAAAAGACAAGGTCACATCACCTATCCGGAAAGCCACGACGAGATATTGAAAGCCATTCTGTTGTTCCAGCCCTTTAGGCAAAGCTGCATCATGCTCAGGCGTGATCTGTTGGATAAACTCGGCGGGTTTGATGAAGAAAACACCGTCGACGACTACGAATTTTTCATGCGGTTTGCGCGCCGGTGGAAGGTCCACAACTTGCAAATGACGTTGGCAGAATATCGGCTTCACGACAGGAATCTCACCAGAGTGCGACAGAATGAAATGCTGCGCGGTATCTTGGCTGCTAAGTGGAGGGCAGTGTTCAAATATGGCTACCGACCAACGCTGCCAGCATGCGCATCCTTCATGGCAACACTGGTTATGCTTGGGCTACCAAATGACTTGGTCTTGCGTATAGGAACACGGTACTTGACCCGCGAACCCGTTTCTTTGGATTAAAAGACCAGCTATTCGATCTATAACTGTTAAGATCAGCATTACAGTCTATAGTTTTCGCCCTTCACGCAGATCCGTGACTGATGTGCTAGAGCCGTCTCTTGACCTTAACTGAAAGGTCCAATACTCCCGACGCTACCATTGCGGGCGTTGTGTAATGGTAAGACCTCAGCCTTCCAAGCTGATGATACGGGTTCGATTCCCGTCGCCCGCTCCAATCTTCCCTGCGCAAAAATAGTTCTGATGCAAATGGTCGCCTTGTGAAACGGTCGGTTCAGTTTTATGTCCCACGGAACGCAATAAAGGACCGCTGATGGCCGAAACGCAAAAACCAAAACCAGAAGATCGGCCAGTCGGCAAAAGGATGAGCGCGTTAAAGGCGCTTTGGCCGTTCATGCGGCCCTATCGCTGGAATATGATTTCTGCGGGTTTTGCGCTGGTGTTTACGGCTGCCATCTCGCTCAGTTTCCCGATTGTAGCCGAGCGGGTTGTCGATAGTTTTGGTTTGGCCAGCGGCGAGATCAGCAATCATTTTGCAACCATGCTTGCCGTGGCTGTCTTGCTCGCCTTTGGGACGGCGCTGCGGTATTTTCTGGTAACGCGGCTGGGCGAACGTGTGGTCGCTGACATTCGCAAAGCGGTGTTCAACCGCATGATCAGCATGAGCCCGGCGTTCTATGAAAAGATCATGACGGGCGAGGTGCTGAGCCGGATCACCACCGACACCACGCTCATCCTATCCGTTATCGGCAGCTCTGTTTCCATTGCTTTGCGCAACATCCTGTTGTTCGTTGGTGGCGTCGTTTTGATGCTGCTGACCTCGGTCAAGATGAGCATCATGGTGCTTTGGCCGATCCCTGTTGTTCTGTTCCCGATCCTGTTTCTGGGCCGCCGGGTGCGTAGCTTGTCGAAAGAAAATCAGGACCTGATCGCGGAATCCAGTGGTGATGCATCTGAACAGTTATTGTCGGCACAGACCGTGCAGGCCTTCACGCATGAGGAATTAAGCCGCGCCAAATTCGATGAGGTGACCGAGCAAAGCTACCGGTCTGCGCGTCGCCGGATTATGACACGTGCGGCACTGACGGCGATCGTGATTTTCATGGTGTTTGCCGCCATTGTCCTGTTCTTGCAGATGGGATCACGCGACGTGGTCGCAGGTGAAATTACCGAAGGTGGTTTGGTGCGGTTCATGATCTACACCATCATGGTCGGCGGGTCCGTCGCGGCTCTGTCAGAGGTCTGGGGCGAATTGCAACGCGCCGCGGGCGCGACAGAGCGTTTGGTCGAATTGCTGACAGCCGAAGACAGCGTGCAGGACCCCGCAAATCCTGACGTTCTGCCCACCCCGGTGAAGGGCGCGCTGCACTTTGAAAACGTGCAGTTTCACTATCCCTCGCGTCCCCAGGTGTCGGCATTGGATGGCATCGACCTTGAGATCACACCGGGCGAAACCGTGGCGCTGGTCGGCCCCTCTGGCGCAGGCAAAAGCACGATCATCCAGATGGTGCAGCGGTTCTATGACCCGCAGGACGGTGCAGTGCGCATTGACGGCAAAGACCTGCGCGATCTAGATCGGTCCGACTTCCGCAAACACATCGCCCTTGTACCACAAGACCCCGTCATTTTTGCCGATACCGCGCGCGAGAATATCCGCTTTGGCAGACCAACAGCGTCCGATGCCGAGGTGGAAGAAGCCGCCAAGGCAGCGGCCGCATATGATTTCCTACAGGCGCTGCCGGATGGGTTTGAAAGCTATGTCGGTGAACGCGGTGTCATGTTGTCAGGCGGCCAAAAACAGCGCATCGCGATTGCCCGTGCGATCCTGCGTGATGCGCCGATCCTGCTGCTGGATGAGGCCACCAGCGCCTTGGATGCTGAAAGCGAATATGCGGTCCAGCGCGCGGTCGAAGAACTGGCGCGCAGCCGCACGACTTTGATCGTCGCGCACCGTTTGGCGACGGTGAAAAAGGCCGACCGCATTGTTGTTCTTGAAGACGGCAAGATCGTGGCCCAAGGCACGCATGATGCGCTTGTGGCGCAAGGCGGGCTTTATGCACGGCTCGCCCGTTTGCAATTCACCGAAGGTGTTGCAGCCGAATAGCCGCGCTTTTTCGCAGCGTAAGACTTGTGATTAGGCCCGTTTTTGCCCAACCTGCTGTGTCAGGGAGGCCGCGCAAGGCTGCGTGGTAAACATAGCAAGGGAGGAGACGACATGGCTTTTGCAAGTGTCGCAGATCGGGACGCCATCGAAAACGAAAAGCCATGGGAGGCGCGCAATACGCCAACGACCACCTATGCCTTGCTTAGCCAAACAGCATCCAACCACGGGGGCCGCAAGGCTGTCAGCTTCAGCCTTCTGTCTGATCCGAACTCCAAATGCGAAACGCTGACATGGAATGAATTGCGCGACAAAACAGGGCAGGCGGCGAATATGTTCCGCAACCTTGGAGTGGGCGAAACAGATGTCGTGGCCTATCTAATGCCCAATGCGACCGAAACAATCCTGACCTATCTGGGCGGGCAGGTGGCGGGCATCGTCAACCCCATCAACCCGCTGCTTGAGGCCGAACAAATCGCTGCAATCCTGCGCGAAACCAATGCCAAAGTCCTGGTCACGCTGAAAGCCTTCCCCAAAACGGACGTCGCCCAAAAAGCGGCCGAGGCCGTGCGCCTGGCACCCAATGTCACTCATGTGTTGGAGGTGGACCTACACCGCTATCTGACCGGGCTGAAACGCCTGATCGTCCCGCTGATCCGCCCCAAAAATCCGGTATCGCACAAGGCGACCGTGCTTGATTTTAATACGGAGCTGAACAAACAACCCACGGCACTTGCCTTTGAAGACAGCAAGGTCGACCGGGTCGCGGCCTATTTCCACACTGGTGGCACCACGGGCATGCCCAAGGTCGTGCAGCACCGCTATTCCGGTATCGTCTATAACGCGTGGCTGGGTGACCGGCTGTTGTTTACGGAAGAGGATGTGCAGATTTGCCCGCTTCCACTGTTCCATGTTTTTGCAACCATCGTGTCACTTGGCGCATCGCTGGGTTCTGGCGCACAGATTGTTTTCCCCACGCCCCAAGGGTATCGGGGCGAGGGTGTTTTCGACAATTTCTGGAAACTGATCGAAAGACATAAAGTCACCTTCATGATCACCGTGCCCACGGCAATGTCAGCGCTGATGCAGCGCAAGGTCGACGCCGATATCTCGACCCTGCGCTTGGCCTTTTGTGGATCAGCACCCTTGCCGCTTGAGCTTTACCGGCGTTTTGAGGAGGCCGCAGGTGTAACCATTTGCGAAGGCTACGGTCTGACCGAGGCAACCTGCCTTGTATCAATCAACCCACCCAATGGCGAAAAACGCGTTGGGTCCATCGGCGTGCCTTTCCCCTATACGGACGTCAAAATCGTCAACCCTGCTGACGGCGAAATCATGGATACCGATGAGATTGGCGAGATCTGCATCTCAAACCCCGGTGTCTATGACGGTCAAACCTATACCGAGGCTGATAAGAACAAAGACCTGTTTTACCCCGGAGCGCAGTCGGATGCGCAATATCTGCGCACGGGTGATCTGGGGCGCGTTGATGCTGATGGCTATCTTTGGATCACAGGTCGCGCAAAAGACCTGATTATCCGTGGCGGTCACAACATTGACCCCGCCGAAATCGAAGAGGCGCTGGCCGGGCATGATGCCGTGGCCTTTGCCGGTGCGATTGGACAGCCAGACCAACATGCAGGCGAAGTGCCCTGCGCCTATGTTGAACTGGTGGATGGGGCTGAAGTGACCCAAGATGATCTGATGGCCTATGCCAAGGAACATATCCACGAACGCGCAGCCCACCCCAAGCATCTGGAAATATTGGATGAACTGCCCAAAACGGCCGTTGGCAAGATTTTTAAACCTGATCTGCGCAAGCGGGCGATCACACGGGTTTACAATGCCGCTTTGGCGGGCACCAACGCCGAGGTACATGAGGTCAGCGAAGACAAAAAACGCGGGCTGGTTGCGCATATTCGCAGCTCTGGCGATACCGCGGAGGCCGATATTGGCAAAGCATTGAACGCTTACACTATCCCTTGGGAAGTGGCAGACTAAGTCTGAGCATAGCAATAAGGGACAGCGGCGATGACAAAACTTGCGTTCTTGGGCCTTGGGGTCATGGGATATCCAATGGCGGGCCACCTGCAGGCGGCGGGCCATGATGTGACGGTCTATAACCGGACCACGGCGAAGGCTGAAAAATGGGTCGGTCAGCATGGTGGCGCGTTGGGCCAAACACCGCGCACGGCGGCTGAGGGTGCCACGATGGTGATGGCCTGTGTCGGCAATGATGATGACCTGCGGTCGGTTTGTTTGGGCGATGATGGGGCCTTTGCGGGCATGGCGGCCGGGTCCATCTTTGTGGATCATACGACGGTATCTGCGGCGGTGACGCGCGAATTGCATGATATCGCTGCTGAAAAAGGGATCGCCTTTGTTGATGCGCCAGTATCTGGCGGGCAGGCAGGCGCAGAGAACGGTGCGCTGTCCGTGATGTGTGGTGGGGCTGAAGACAGCTATACCACAGCCGAAGCCGTCATCGCCGCCTATGCCAAGCTCTGTCGCCGCATCGGCGATAGTGGGGCGGGGCAAATGACCAAGATGTGCAACCAGATTGCCATCGCAGGTCTGGTGCAAGGTCTGTCAGAGGCGCTGCATTTCGCGCAGAAAGCCGGGCTTGATGGCGAGGCTGTCGTCGAGGTGATCAGCCAAGGTGCCGCAGGCAGTTGGCAAATGTCCAACCGCTACCAGACCATGCTGGCCGACCAGTGGGACCATGGGTTCGCCGTTGATTGGATGCGCAAGGACCTGGGCATTTGTCTGGACACGGCCAATGAAAACGGGGCCAGCCTGCCAGTGACGGCCTTGGTCGACCAGTTCTACAAAGACGTGCAGAAACTGGGCGGTGGGCGCTGGGATACCTCATCCCTGCTCAAACGCCTGCAGGCCATCGGGTAGGGCCGTAACCGGCGCCTAGAATAGCGTGATGTCGGGCGCAGGCGCTGCCTTCTTTTCTGGAATGACCTCGGGTGCATCGCCAGCAATTTGAAGCTGGCGGGCCGCACCTGTCGACGGCGTAAACTGAACGCGGCGAGCCTGTTCGCCACCCAGACTATGCGAAATGCAGGGGATGCCTTCTTGTTTCAGGAAATCTTGTGCGAAAGTGGCATTCGACTGGCCAATATCGCGGGCATGGCTGGTCATGCGCGCGCCGCCAAACAGTTTTGCTTGCAGCTTGTGCCGTTCTGCGCCGGCGCGCAGCAGGTTGTTGATCAGCAGCTCCATCGCGTTCACGCCATAGCGCAGGTCCCCACTGCGCGGCCCGCTGGTTCCAGCCAATAGAAAATGGTTCATTCCCCCGACGCCTGCATCCGGGTCATACATGCAAACCGCGACGCAGGACCCAAGGACAGTTGACATCACAACCTGTGGGTCGCCTGAAACCGCATAATCGCCCTGCACGATTGTGATTATTTTTTCTGGTCCACTCATGCGCTTTGCTTCACCTTGCAGGATTTCAAAAGGGCGGGCCCGATCTGTTGGATCGGCAGCTGGGCGCAAACTCCGCCCATCTCTTTTGCGATACGTGGCATGCCGTAAACCACGCTGGTTTTGCGGTCTTGACCAATCGTATATGCGCCAGCCTGACGCAATTTGGTCAATCCCGCGGCGCCATCTTTGCCCATGCCCGTCAAAAGGGCGGCGCTGACCTTGGCGGCCTGCGGAACGGCGGAGGAAAACAAGGCGTCCACCGAGGGTCGATGACCTGAAACAGCCGCATCATGATGTAAGGCAATATGCGGATTGCGTCTGGGGGTTATGGCCAAATGGGCTTGATCATCAGGGGCCAGATAAACATGGCCGAGTGACAGGGGCATACCGTCAGAGGCAGCGATGACCTTGGCCGGTGATGCGCCGTCCAACAGCCGGATCAGGCTCTTTGCAAAGCTGCCACCTGTGTGCTGCACAATCATGACAGGCGGAGATTGATGGTCAAAGTGCCGCGTCACAGTCAGAAGCGCGTCAATGCCACCGGTCGATGCACCGATCAAAATCAGACGCTCCGGATCATAGGTTTCTGTATCACGGGCAGGCCTTTTGTCGGGCGCCGAAGGGTTTGGTGCCGAAGGGGCCAGTCTCACGGTCTGTCTGATGGCATCCTCTAGCGCATGATCCGGCACAACCCGAATATCCGGGAAAATCGGGTGTATATGTGTGGCGTCCGGGCTGTCAGTCATGATGATGCAGGAAATTTCCATAATGCGAAACAGCGATGCCAACAACTCGAACTCGGGTTTTTCGGCCAGCTCTTCGGCAATGATCACACAATGTGGTTCAGCGTGTTCAGCAAGGTGATAAGTATCGGTCAGCGACGCCGCTTCACGAATATCGACACCATCAATCAGCGCCATAACCCTGTGTTTCACGCGGGACAGTCGCAGCAAGGATTGATGTGCGATAAGAACTTTCATTTCTGATCCGGTGTTGAAACGGTGGTGGTCGGGATTGCGATGATGACGAGAATAAGGTGCAATCCCTGACAAAGGGCTAATCGATCAGCTATGCGGGTAGGAAAACCCTGGGGATCAAGTTTTGCATGCCTTCATCGATGGGCCGGTTGCGCCGCCGAGTTGGCATCAAAACATCTCGACCTGCTTGTCAGATTTGGGCACCTCAAGTGCGAATGAGACATCACTGGTCCCCCCGATCATATCGCGGATTTCCTGCAGTTTCATGGGGTGCAAAATATCATCGCGATCTATGGAGAGGTCCTTCGGCACCGCATCAGCCAACCGCTCCAATAGGGCGGCAAGCTCATCTGCTGTCTGTTTCAGTAGATCCAATGATTGCAGACCTTGCTTATCTTCGACGCCGAGCGCTTGATCGTCCTGTTGTGCAAACAGCTTATCTTCAAGTTCCAGCACAATATGGCCCATACGCTGCACATAACGACCGGTTTGGCGCAGTGATGTTGCTAAAACCAGCCTGTTTTCAACCGTGGTCTCTGCCGCATCACTCACAATCGGCCCACGACGCTTTCGATGCATTTTTTCATACTATCGGTCGTGAAAGGTTTCTTGATAATATTGTTCAGTCCCAGTGCCTTGCCCTTGCTGACCAAATCAGGTGTTGGGTTCCCGGTGACGAGGATGAAACCAATACGCGCCGTTGTCTTGTTTTGGCGCAGCGCCTGCAGTAGCTGCAAACCGTCCATACCCGGCATGTTATAGTCGGACAAAACCAGATGCACGGGATCATTGACCAGTTTGGCATAGGCGGCGCGACCATCGTTCTCGGCTTGGTTTTTCCAAATGCCCATTTCCTCGATGGCCTGAACCAATAGGCCACGACTAACGCCCATATCGTCCACGATCATTACCCGCAAAGAGTCTTTCAAGCTCAATTTTTGTCTCCTTCATCGCGGTGTCTAGACTGCGCTTGTTTCTGATATGTTGTGATGCCGACGCTTTTGAAGAAAGCCTCGGCAGGGCCGCTAAGCCGTTCGGAATGCCCAATCATCAAATGGGCCTCGTCGCCTAGGGCCTTTGCAAAGCGTTGCCAAAGCCGGGCTTGGGTGGATTTATCAAAATAGATCGCGGCGTTGCGGCAAAAGATGACGTCAAAACTGCGCTGCATCGGCCAATCTGCGATCAGGTTCAACTCGCCAAAGGAAATCATGGATTTCAATGTGTTATCCATGCTGAATTCCGCGCTGCGATCACTTGCGCCGCGGGTCAAAACGCGGCGCCATGGGTCAGGAATAGCTGTGATTTGTTCAGCCGGGTAGCGCCCGATGCGTGCCGTCTCAACAACCTTTGGATCGATATCTGTTGCCAGGATTTTGACGTCAAACCTGTCCAAACCGGGTTCGGCATCCAGCAGTGTGGCCGCGATCGAATAGGCCTCTTGCCCGGTTGAACAAGCGGCCGACCACAAGCGAACGGGCGCGCCACCTTTGGCCTTGGCCGCAAGCCTGGGGGCGACCTTGTCTTTCAAATAGGCAAAGTGATGCGCCTCACGAAAGAAATGAGTTACATTTGTCGTCAGTGCTGACAGCAAGTGGGTCTGTTCGGCGTCGCCTTCGCTGCGTTGAAGAAGTTCACAATAGGCCTCAAAACTATCCAAATTCAGCGCACGCAGACGCTTGGCCAGACGAGAGTGCACCAGCGCCTTTTTTGAGGGCTGCAAAAACAAACCATAGCGGGCATTGGCCAGTTCAGAAATCATCCGAAAATCACGCTCGGAAAAAGCGAACTCTTCCCGTGATGTGGTTGAGGATTGCTGCGCTGCTTGCATTATGCGGCCGCGAGCAAGCTTGTATGCAAAAGTGCATCCAGATTGATGATTTTGATCATGTTATCCCCGACAGGAATGATCCCCTCGACCGCGCGTGTGGCGGCGTCTTCTTCGGTTTTGGGGGTTTCGCGCACCATATCGGTTTGCACGCCCAGAATTTCGGACACAGACTCAACAAGCAGACCGACAATCCGGTCGTCAATCGCTGTGATGATGATGACATGGCGTTCCGTGGGTTCGATCGCAGGAAAACCCAGTTTCGCGGCCAGATCCAGAATGGGGATCACAGCGCCACGCAGGTTGATGACACCCAACACATAAGATGGTGAATGCGGCAGCAGGGTGACCGGCGACCAGCGCCGGATTTCGCGGATCTGCGTAATCTCGATACAAAAGCTTTGCCCGCCCGCAACCAGTGTTACAAATTCTGTCTGTTTTTCACCTTTTGGATCATCATGTTGCAGCATGTGAGACCTCTCTTTGTGCTGTCACCTGTGCGTTCAGCTCATTTGCTTGCACAGCTGCGATTGCCTCCGGATCAATGATCAGGGCGATTTTGCCGTCGCCAAGAATCGTGGCGCCTGAGATGCCTGAAATCTCGCCATAGCTGCCTTTCATGCTTTTCACGACGACCTGTCGTTGATCTAGAATATCGTCGACGGCCAGGGCGCATTGGCTGACAGATTCTGTCTGTAGCAACAAAAGCACCCGATCGGTCAGCGCAGTCGCGCGCGGTGCGATGCCCAGGCGGCTGGCAAGATCAATGATGGGCACATACTCGCCGCGGATCCGCAGCAGGTGATTGCTCAGCCCGATTTCGGCCAGATCGGCGGGCGAGGGGCGGATGGTTTCCAAAATGCTGGCGATGGGGACAACCATTGTTTGGCCGCCGATATGAATGATCATACCGTCCATGACCGCCAGCGTCAGGGGTAGAGTAATTGAAAATGTGGTGCCTTGCCCCGCCACGCTGCTGATTGCAATGCGCCCGCCAAGCGCGGTAATGGCCGTTTTGACCACATCCATGCCAACGCCCCGACCCGAAAGGTTGGTCACCACGGACGCGGTTGAAAATCCAGGTGCAAACAGTAGATGGTCAATCTCTTGTTCGCTCAGCGTCGCATCGGCACTGACCAGCCCTTTTTCAACCGCAATCTGTTTGATGCGCTTGCGGTTCAGCCCGGCGCCATCATCGATGATCTCGATCACGATGCTGCCTGACCGCTGGCTGGCAGTCAGCCGCAAGGTGCCGGTTTTGGGTTTGTCTGTGGCGGCGCGGTCTTCGGGGCTTTCGATCCCGTGATCGATGGCGTTTCTGATCATATGGGTCAGCGGATCGGCCAAACGTTCGACCACGATTTTATCAACCTCAGTCCCTTCGCCTTCGGTGATAAGATTGACGTCTTTCCCCGTCGCATCGGCGGCTTCACGACCGATGCGCAACATGCGTTGGAAGAGCGGTTTGACCGGCTGCGCGCGAATGGCCATCACGCCTTCCTGAATTTCACGCGCGAGCAACTTGTAATCGTCGAGATCGCCATAAAGCTCGGCACTGTTTGGCAGCTCTGCTTCGTCGATCCGTTGTGAAATCACGGATTGGTTGATGATCAGCTCGCCCACCGCATTGATCAGCCGGTCCACCCGCTCAGGATCGACGCGCAGGGTGCTGGCGGCGCGTTTGACAGGCTTTTCCGTTTTTGCCGCCGCGGTTGAGGGCGCATCGGCCTCTGGCGCAGGGGCCGCGGGCGGCGTATCAACCGGCGGCAGGTCGACTGGTGCGACATCAACGGGTGTATCGACATCGGGTGCAACCACATCGGCCAGGTCTGCATCACCAGCGGGCGCATCTTCATCCAAATCTTCTTCGGCAATCTGAAGCTCGCAAAGGTCCTCGGCAAATTGGAACACTTCGCGGATCGCCAGATCGTTTTGCTGATCGCCGACGATGATTTGCCAAGTCAGATAACCTTCGTTCCAGACGAAGCTGTCAAAATCCTCGGGCAGTTCAGTCTTTTCGACGGTGATCTCGCAAGGGCCAAGGTCTTGTAAAGCAGCGATAAAAAGCACCGGGTCATTGCCTGTTGCATAGAATTCCTGACCCGGCTTAAAGCGCACCACATATCTTGCGGCACTTGCCGCGCCGTCAAATGATAGGGACAGTGCCTCGAAAACGAACTCTTCTTCGGCAGCTGCTTCGGTGCCAAGGAATGACTGCAGTTCTTCGATCACGGGATCAACCTGATCGCGGTCGGCGGGGATATCGTCGCGTGCGGCATCAACCAGATTGGCCAAAATGTCGCCGGCGCGTTGCAATACGCGCAAAAGATCATCATCCGCGGTCAGCTTATCACTGCGCACCTCGTCCAGGACGGTCTCAAACGTGTGGGCAAAGCCAACCAAATCTTCAAGAGAGAATGCGCCAGCCGCCCCTTTTATTGAATGCACCGCGCGGAACACTGCATTGACGGTTTCACTGTCAGCGCGGCCTTCGCGCATGTCTTCCAGACCGTCGGAGAGGGCAACCAAAAGGTCCTCGCATTCTTCAAAGAACGCATCAAGAATGGCAGAGTCCGTCATTGATTAGGTTCCCGTCAACCGGCGGATCACTGAAACAAGGGCATCATCATCAAATGGCTTGACGATCCATCCCGTCGCCCCGGCCTTGCGCGCACGTTCCTTGAGCGCGGCACCGCTTTCAGTTGTCAGCACCAAAACAGGCACCGCACGGTTCACGCTGCCCTGGCGGATATCATCGATGACGCCAAAACCATCCTTGTTCGGCATGTTCACATCCGTGATCACCAGATCGGCCTGGGCCTGTTGAAACTTTTCCACGCCATCGACGCCATCAACTGCGGTTGTGACAGCGAAACCGGCCTTTTCAAGCGTGGCAGTCAGTAGCGCACGGATGGTGCGCGAATCGTCAATTGCCAGAATATGTGCGCTCATGCTGCCACCTGATCTTGTGGCATCAAATCGGACAGGCCGAGCTGTGCGCACCCTTTTTCAAAACCTTCGGATGGATTGAGGAGTGTGACCGCTTGTGCATTCTTCTGCCAGCTTGCCTGTGCGGCCAACAGCAGTTGCGCGCTGAGCCCACTCAACCGTTCCACGCGGCCACAGTCGATTTCGACATTCTGGTCTGTGACGCCGGCAAAGAAAGCATGCAAAGCTTCGCAATCCTCAATCTTCATGACGGGGGGCAACTCAAATCGTGCGGTGTCGTCACTCATCTTTGTGTCACCCTCATTGTAAGACGCACCGCTTCCACACGGCGTGGTGCGTGGTATGAACCGCCGCGCTTAATTTCAGGTAAACCGGAAAAAATATTTTGGTCCGGAAGGCGTCATGCTGGCCCCAGCTCTAACTCCGCCGAAACTTGTGCAATGCTCTCGACAATTGCCAAACACCTTCGGTAGGTTGTCTGCAAATCAAAAGACCAGTTGCCCGACGGGTGGAAAGTACCACATGAAGAAAACAGCCCAAGGGATCGCTTATCTTGCATTGCTCACAACCAGCCTGTCGTCGGGCGTTCTGGCCGAAGGCATCGGCGGGCTGTCGCAGGCGATTGATACGCCACGTGCTGCCAGCGGCGTGGCTGACGATCTGACAATTCTGTTTGACTATCGCGAAGATTATCGTGCGCTATCATTCGGCTTTCAGCCAAGTGATAGGGTTGAGGTTGGTGTCAGCTTCCCGACCTATGATGATGAAGACGGGTCCGGCAGTTCAAGCGGGAATGAGTTGAGCCTTGGATTGCGGTTTCTGAATGAAGGTGCCTATGTCCCATCGCTGACCGTTGGTTTGGTCGGCCTAGGCAGTGATGATCGCGGCACGGGTGAATATATTCTGGCAAGCAAAACAATCGGCCCTGTGCAGATTTCGGGCGGATTGGGTTGGGGCCGTTACGCGGATCAAACCATCGTCGACCGTGGTGAAGACGATGGTACTTTTCGCACCGACCATCTGTTTGAAGGCGAAAGTGAACCCTTTGCCAATATTGTCTGGGACACTGGTTTTAATGGGCTGATCGCCGCTGCTGAGTATAGCGGTGTTGCCGGACTGGAAGAGGATGATACCTTTGCCGCCAGCCTGTCCTATGAAGTGCTGGATGGGCTGCGCATCACTGGATTGGTCAACAATCAGGGCGATGCCGGGCTACGGTTAGAGTTTTCCGCGAACCCCAGATTGCCATTTGTGCAAACGGATATTGGACGGGGCCCGCATCCCTATGCCGAAAACAGACCTGCACGCGCAGGCCAGCCGCAACCAAACGAAGCACAGGTCTTTGCCGTGCTGACAGAGCGGTTGGAAAAAGAAAATATCCAGATCGATCGCTTTGCGATGCGGGGCGACACGATCGATGTAACCGCCTCATCGAATACCGACCCGGTTTTCGCGCGCATCACGGGGCGGGTGGCACGTGTCTTATCCGCCGTGGCCCCGGCAAACATCACCACCTTTCGCGTAACCCAAAACACCGGTGCCTTTGACAGCAATGTCATCGTGCTGGACCGGGCGGGTCTGGACGCCGCAGTAGGCAAACCCAACGCTGCCGAACTCGCATGGGATGCGACATCATTCGACACCAGCCCGCGCAACCGGCCAGCAGCACTGGGTGAAACAGCCTTTGAACCAGGTTTCAGCTATGGGTTTGCGCCAGTATTCAGAGCGGATTTCATCACATCCGACACGCTTGAGCTGACCGGCACCTTGAACGCAAACGCCCGCTATAGGTTTTCGCCACAGACATTTGTCGCCGGCACAGTTGGTTACCGCTTCCTGAACCAATGGGAACAAAGTGATCCACCAGAAGAGCCCGGTATCCGGTCAGACTCCACGGCCTATGAGCCCGATATCGCGTTTTTGCAGTCATTGAGCCTGCGACATCGGTTTCCGGTCGCGCCTGCGGTCTATGGCCGTGTGTCTGCCGGCTACTTTGAACGCTCTTACGGTGGTATCAGTGGTGAGGTGATCTGGCGCGACCCGGAACAGAACTTCGCCCTGGGGTTAGAGGCCACATATGTTCAAAAGCGCGCCTATGAGGGCTGGTTTGGCTTTGAGGATGCGGATGCAACAACGCTAATCGGCAGTCTTTATGCAAACGTTGGACGCAATGGGAATTTTGTCATCGTCGATGCGGGCCAGCATCTGGCCGAGGATTTTGCAGTGGGGCTGACAGTCGGGCGCAACTACCGCAACGGCTGGCGCATTTCCGGGTCAACGGTCTGGAGCGATGAACGCGATGATGCGCTGCGTTTTGGTGCGAGAATTTCGATCCCGGTGTCATGGACATCTGCGGATGGCGGCACCGGGACAACCAACCTGTCTATCGGTGGCCAATCGGGTGACTTTGGGTCGCGCGTCGGTGGCACCGGCCGGTTGTATAATGAGCTGCGCGCGTCGGATAAGCGACGCATTGAAGATGGCTTTGGGGAGTTCTGGAATTGATCAAAGGCATACTCTCTGTCGGCGCTATTGTCGCCCTTTCGGGCTGTCTGGACACGCTTGGCCAAATGCGCGACGCAGTCTTGAACCCTGATCCTGAGATTGAAATGACGGTCCCACGGGTGAACCGCGCAGCCATTGAACAGGCCGATCTGGCGGCGGTTCTCATGCTGAGCCCAACAGTTGGTCTTGGTACCGTCGGTATTGCGATCCAGCTGCGCGACGGGCGGATTAACTATAGCTCAAACGAAAATCGGGGCGTGACGCTAGAGGGTGGCTTGATCTATGCCACGCTTGGTCTGGGCACAAACCTGCAGGCCGTGACAACGCAAAGCAACGATCCTTTGGTGACAGAGGCGCGGGCGGGCAATTGGCCGGCCGAGGTCACGCGGACCTATCATTTGTCCCAACGCGGCACCGACTATCAGCAGATTACGATGACCTGCCGCAATCAGGTCGGGCGCAGCGCGGTGATTGACGTGGTCGAGGCAAATCGCAGCACTGTCGAAGTGGTCGAGACCTGTACGACTGATACTGGCGAGACGGTCAATAACATCCACTATCTGGATGCGGGTACAGGGCGGATGTGGCGCACCAGCCAATGGACGGGGCCAGTGCAGGGCAACATTCAGGTGGATGTGATTGATCAGTTTGATCCTTAATTGACATGTCAGACAGCTGAACAGCACATAGAAAAAGGGCGGCACTGCGATGGTGCCGCCCTTTTTGTTTATTGCGAGGGTAGGGGGTTAGCCGCCCTTGCTAAAGCATTCTGAGCGGATCACGACGCAAAGCTGGGATGCACGGTCGCTCGCCATAGGACCAACAGCAACGCTGATCATCCCGTTTTCGCGGGTAAAGCGTGGTTGCAGCCCGGCCAGATCAGATCCGTTGGTGGCCAGCAGGCCAGACCAATGCACGCGGGCGGCCTCTTCGGTGCCGAAGGCGCCAAAGTAGGTGTAATGCGTGCCTGTCGCGGCGGGCTGTGCGGCGACAGCGGTTTGGACAGCGGCCAGTACATCGTTTTGCACTGCGGCGTTGCGTGTCTGTGCGGCACGGCGCGACGCGATATCAGCAGAGTTTACGGTGCTCATCGATGGCGTGTTGATCGTGTTGCTGAGCGTTGCATCATCCAGACGGATACTTGTCATACGCTCACGCAGGTTCCGGGTAATCCGACGCGTGTCGACATTGCTGTTGACGATACGTGGTGTGATCAGAACCAGCAGTTCGGTCTGGCTGTCGGTGCGAGATTGACGCCCGAACAAACCACCCCAAATCGGCTGCTTGGCAAGACCGGGCAGGCCGGCAGTGCCGCGTGTGCTGCGCTGCTCGAACAGACCGCCAAGGGCGATGGTTTCACCGCTATCAACAGCAATCGCGCTTGAGATTGTACGCTGCGAGATGATCGGGTTGCCGGTCGAGCCATCGGTTTCGCCAAGGGTGCTGACCTCTTGCTGGATATCCAGAACGACTGAGCCGGAAGAGTTGATGCGCGGCGTCACTTCAAAGATCACGCCCGTATCGCGGAATTCAACGGTCGAGACGAAGACATCGGGGTTTTCATTGGCGTCCTGTGCGGTCTGCACCGAAATCGGCACCTGATCACCAACAACTAGTCGCGCGGATTCATTGTTCAGGATCATCAGGTTAGGTGATGAAACAACATTGACGGTTGTGATATCTTCCAGCGCGTCCACGATAATTTCTGGTGTGGCCCCGCCAAAGACGGCGCTAAAGCCAGGAACCTCAGACCCAATGCTCAGATCGGTTGTGGACCGTGTCAAAGCGGCGGTATCGCCGCCGTTTTCAAAGAAATACTGCACACCATAGCGCAATTCATCATTCAATGAGACTTCAACGATGGTTGCTTCGACCAGAACCTGACGTGGTGGGACATCCAACCGGTGCAACATGCCCAAAACGCGCTGATATTCGTCGTTTGTGGCGTGGATCAGCAAAGTGTTCGTGGCTTCGCTGGCGACAATCCGTGTCGCGTTCCGATCACCGCTGACGCTGGTTTCATTTACAGCAAAGCTGGCGTCGATCACCTCAGGGCTTTCACTGGCGGCGGTTTCCACCTGCACACCGAGGATTTGCGCCAATGTGGGCGCAATGTCACCGGCAC
>JBCAZI010000005.1:33319-64492 GCA_038533095.1 Pseudomonadota bacterium | reverse complement strand
ACTTTACGAATGGCAGACCGTCCATGCGATATCGCGGTTCCGAGGTTAGCTGGGAGATGCAGGATGGGGTTGAACTGGACGTGAATTGGATGCCGCGGTTGCCCTTTGCCTACGATCCCTTTGCGATGGACTGGATCATGGCGACCGGTGCCAAGGCGGGTAGCCATATAGCCAACCCCACATGGCTGCTGATTGAGGCGATTGAGCATGGGTTGAATGCGAATATTGTCTCGCCCATCAGGTGGGTCGTGGACGCGCTTTGGCTGATCAACCAGCATGGTCAGGACATTGACTGGGACATGCTCATCACGCTGACCAAGAGGTACCATTTGGCATGCCTCATGCGGGTTGGCATGACGGTTTTGCAAGACTTCACTGATGCCATTCCTGAAACGGTCATGGCGCAAATCATAGCTATACCAATCTCGGCCGTGGAGATGGATGAATTTGCGATGCGGAGTACGATGATCAGTCATGCCAACCGCGATCGTGCGGGCACGCGATACAATGCTGTCCTGCGCGCGCCACAGGCCATTTATGCGCGAAACAAGTTGTCACCGCGCAAAGGTGGTGCAGGTGTGTCCTTGCGGCTGCGCGGTCAGATCGCAGCGCGCAACCTGCATGCGCGCCTGATCCGGCCGGTGGCAAAGCGTTTTTCGCCAAATAATTTAGCGTAGCCGCGCGAAGACATCGCCTGAGTTGGCGCGCATCGGCAGCCCAGCAATCTGTGTCTTGATGCTGGCCGCGTCTGTCCAGCTTGGATTTACAAATGCGTGATCTTCGCCAAGGCTGACGTTGAATTCATAATCCGCAAGGCTTTCCATCTGGGTCAGACAGGCGAGAGCGACATCTTTCTGGATCGTCGTGAACTCAAAGGACAATGCAGCGGGGCATTTTGATAGCCCTTTCAAGACTTCCAATTCATGTCCTTCGACATCAATTTTCACGAAATCCGGCATGCCATAAAGCGCGATCAACGCATCCAATGTGGTCACATCCACGGCAAGGCAGTCGTCCCAAACCTGCCCTTGCCATTGGGCCGCCTTGCGGGCCGCCGCGATCAGATCGGAAGAGGCAGTGGTGATCGTGGGATTATCGGTGTTCACATGCAGTTCCAACGTTCCTGGTGCGGCCCCAACGGCAACCTGATGTAGGTGCGCCCGATTGCAGCCACCGTAAAGCAGACGCAACGCGCGAAAGATATGTGGTTGCGGTTCAACGGTGACAACCATCGCCCCCAGCCGCAAGAAACTGCCCGTCCGATCACCCACATGGGCGCCAATATCAAAGGCCAACCCACCTTTGGGTACGAATTGCGCATTCAGCCGGTCCATGCGCGCGGTGCGCGCAGCATCGCGGTAATAGACATCAAGTGAGGTATGGATGGCGCGTAGATGCGCTTTGGTCATCGTCGTCATGGCTTTCGAACCTTTGTAGCGTTAAGTGCTGCGGCCGCGATGGCCGCTGTGTCTTGCCATCCGGGCAAGGCGTTACCGGCCCTTTGCGCTGCGGTGGCTAGGGATTGATGGGTCTCGCGATTGCCCAAGATTTGGCGCAGGGCATCGGCAAAGGCCTCCGGCGCGTCGGGCGCCACCAACAACCCCGCATCGGGTGGTACAGTGTCTGGCACCGCACCGGCGGCACAGGATAAGATGGGCAAGCCGTGCACAAGTGCCTCGTCAAAGACGATCCCGTAGCCTTCAAACCGAGTGGCGAGGGCAAAAAGGCTGGCCTGTCCGTAAAACCTGCTGAGTGTGTCGCGGTCAATCTGACCGGTCAGCGTGACCCGGTCTGCTAGCCCAAGGGACTGTCGCAGGTCCTCTAGTTGTTGTGCATAAGCGGCATCGAGCGGGGCGCCGACGATTTTGGCCTGCCAGTTCAGATCGGTGATCAGGCCCAAGGCGCGCAGCAAGACATCATGCCCTTTGCGCGGAAGTTGGATGCCCACAGACAGGATCAGCGGCGGATCAACCGGTTTCGTTTGTTGCGCAGGCCTGTCTGTTCCGGGTCGTGCGATGTGAATACGTGCCTCTGGCACCCCGTAATCAGACACCAGTAAGGATGCCGTATGCGGGCTGGGCACGATCACCTGAACCGCGTGCGCAAGGTTCGCGCGTTCGCTGTCATAGAGCGCTTTCGCACGATCCGGGTCCAACCCGTTTTCCAACGCCAGCGGGTGGTGGATTAGCGCCACGATGGGCGCGCGTAGCTGTGCAACACGCGTCGGATCCATTGCACCAAAGGCAAGGCCGTCGATAATCACTGGGCAGGCGTCAGCCACCGTCATAAGCTGCGCAAATGTGGTGTCCATGTCCTCTGCCGAAGGCGCAGGAAAGCTGCCGGGCAGGGCGATATGGCTGACGTCGTGTCCCATATCACGCAATTCATGCAACAATCGGCGATCATAGATATACCCCCCCGTCAGGGTGGCCAGCTCACCGGGAACGGCCAGCGCGGCCCTCATTTCAGCACCACGGCGATCAGGCCGGGTAGCACGGCCAGCAGCATCGCGATGCCAAAGATCACGCTGGCCGCCACCCCTTCGCTCGCGGATATGCCTGCAAGGGGCAAAAGTACGGCTGCTGATCCTTCACGAATGCCCCAGCCGCTGACGGTGAAGGGGATTAGCATCGAAAATAGGATCACTGGGACGATGGCCAAAAGGGCCGCGAATGACAGATGCACCCCGACGGCCCATGCGGATAGGCCAAAGGCGGCAAGGTTGCAGAGCGTAATTGCAACGCCCAGGCCGATTTGGGCGGGCAGTGCCTGTCGGGACAGAAGTGACTTGTAGAAAGGCCGCATCCAGCCACTGATTTTTTGACCTAGCATGGCCGGAAACCATTGTCCTAGCGCGACGATCAGGGCGAAGATACTGCCTATCGCGATGGCTGTTGCGATTGGGGCGGCATAGGCCAGTGGCCAGTCCAGCCCGCCGGCTGCGGTGTATGTGATGACAAATGCGCATGCCATCGTGAAGAACATCGCGATTTGCCCGGCAAGCCGTTCAAACACCACCGCCTGTGTGGCAACGGCCAGCCCCGCCTGCGCCCGCGCCCGCACCGCGCGGGCGGCATCACCCACCACCGCACCGGGTAGCGCCTGATTGACGACCTGAGACATGAAATATTCCTTGATGGCATGGGGCAAACGCAGGCTCTGGCCTAGATGTGCGGCGGTGATCTTCCAGCGTAATGCTGACAAAACCGTTTGGCAGAGCAGGACCGCCACCGCGGCCAGCAGCCAAAGGGGCTGCGCTTGGCCAAGGATGGCGATGATCTGTGGCCCGTCCGCGGCGGACCATAGCAGGACCATCAACAGCGCCGTGAATGCCAGCTGCCCGGTCCGCCACATCGCGGCGCGGGTCATGGGCTGGCCTCTGCGATTAGGCGCGAAGACAGTGCTTGCAGGATATGCGCGCGCATCAGGTCCATGCGGCGGACGGGTGTTTCATCCTGCGGGATCAGGCCTGGGGTGAAATCAGCGTCAGACAACCGATCAACCAAACCCTGCGGGCCAACGATATGCATCGGCACATGCGGGCGTTCATCCAATGCGATAAAACCTGCCGCCTGATGGTCACCCACAATGATCATCAAAGGCGGATCTTCCGCATGTAAGGCGGCATAGGCAAAGACTGTTTGCATGGCATAATCCACCGCCAAACGGTATTGATCGCGCACCCGGTCATAGTCTTTCCAGACCACGCGGGGGGTGTCACTGGCGGCGACGATGGGGTCAAAGATCGTGCCGTCGCCCAGATCATCCCAGTCGATCAGCTGTGGCACAGGTACCCATGGCGCGTGTGAGGACCCCAGCGCCATTTGGATAAAATAGGGACGGTCGTCGTCGCGTTTGTCACGCAGCAAACGGTCCATCGCGGCGAATGTGAATTGATCGGGCATTGTGATCCAATTGAAGGGCTTGCCCGCGTAACCCAGATCAGCCTCTGCCAGAATCGTCTCAAACCCCATGAACTGCGCTTCAGGCCAATCAAGTGTGATTTGTGGCATCACGGCGGCTGTATGGAACCCGGCATCCTGGGCCAAGTGAAACAGCGTCTGGCGGCCACTGGACAGTACCGCGCGATAGCTGGTTTGGTTTGGTACCCATAGACCATTGGCGAACGTCGAATGGGCCAACCAGCTTTGCCCGCCTTGGGTGGGTGAACCCAGCAGGGTGGATGACATCGACAAGCCCAACGCCGCGAGTTCGGCTTGCGCGGCAGCCAGCGTTTCGCGATGCAGATCGGCGTAAAAGGGGGTGTCGATGCTGGTGCGCCCATAGCTTTCGACGAAGACGATAATGACATCGCGGTCGACCAGATCAAACAGACCGGGCTGGCCAACAAAAGGATCATTCTCTGCCGCTGTGCGAAACACCCGAAGCTCTGCGATGGTGTTTCGCGCAGTCACCATACGCTCAACCCCGACCCGTGTGGTAAAGGCGGTGCCGGGATAGGCGAAGGGTTTGCTCCAACGTCCCATTTTTGCGCCGACGTCGGTGATGACCAGAACCGCCATCAGAATTGCAGCGGTCGTTGCAAACAAGGACCACGGATGGGGCAGCGAAAACCGCGACCAGACGCGCAGCGCCCACCACAAAAGGGCGATCAGGCCTGCAATCAAGATTACGGCACCGATCACGGCAGCGATGGCCGCCGCGCGCCCCAGATTGCCGACAAGCAGGTCGTAAAAAGACCGCACCAAGGGCAGATCGCCTACCGGATTGAACCCGCGGCTCAGCGATGTGAACATCACAAAGTCTGCGGTTTTGAGCACGACGATCACCGTCAACAAGGCGACCAGTACCAGCCTCAGGACTACGCCCACGCGTGACTTGCCCAGTGCCAGCATCGCAAGCAAAATGGCGGGTAGCTCCAACGGGAAAAGCAAAAACGCGTCCCAAGCCACTGCGCCGGGGTGGTTGGGCTGGATCAGGACCAGATCAAGCACCACAGCAGCAAGGATCGCCGCAAAAATACCGCGCCACATCACAGATCTACCGCCCGATGACGCCAAAGCCAGATGATGTCGCGCCCAAAGGACCAGATTAGCGCCAATGTGACCGCGGCAATCAGCAGTTCAAGCTGGCCATCGGCAAAGAAGGGGATTTGCAACGCAATCAGCGCCCCGATCTGAAAAACGCAGACCGCTTTGCGGCTGAAACTATAGCTGGGGTTCAGGGGCTGGTTCAGCCAGGGCAGTTGCAGCCTTGCAATCCAGAACAGGTAATGCGGCAGGCCTAGCAAGATCACGTAAGCACCAGCGGCCCCATTGGTGGCGGCATATAGGGCAAGGACAAGGGCGAAGATCGCATCAACCTCAACATCAAAACGCGCACCGAATTCAGAGGCGAGCCCCTGCTTGCGTGCAAGCCATCCATCAACACCGTCAAAGGCAAGCGCCAGTGCCGCAATCCCGAACGTCGCCCAATTGGGTTCAATCCCCACCAGCAAGACAATGCCGAGTATGCCGACGATGACCAGCCGAGCCAGTGTTACCAAATTGCATAAACCTAAGGACGCATGCGGAAAATCCTGGCTTAGGCGAAATGCTGCCACACAAGCAGCTGCCAGATACAGACCGGTGCCGATGATGACTAAACTAAAGGTTTCAGCCGTCACCCCAAACTGGACATCGAAAAAGAATACCAAGATACATGCGCCAAACAACGCTGCCACACAGAACACAAATAAGGGAGATGGCGCAAAGCTGCTTGGCTTTATGCGCGCATTCGCTATGGGCTTTTCTGGCGTGGGGTGTGTCATCCGCTGCACTCTAAAAAATATTTCCTGTGAATAATACGTTCAAGGTGGGCGTAGTATTCGCAAGACCCGCAAAAAAGAAAGAAATACGCATGACTGACAGTGTTTTAAGATATCGCGTCCCGGCCCGCCTGATCCATTGGATCATGGCCGTACTTGTATTGGGCCTGATCGCGGTGGGCTTCTTGATGGTCCGCGATGGGCTGAGCCGCAGCTTTCAGAATTTTCTTTTTATCTCGCACAAAAATATCGGCGTGCTGGTCATGATCCTGTTCTTTGTGCGGATCATCTACCGCTGGCGTAATCCGCCGGTGCTGAACCCGGTGCCATTGCCCAAGGCGCAGCAACTGGCAGCCCATGTCACGCATTTCGGCCTTTATGCCCTTCTCTTGATTATGCCGCTTGCGGGCTATGTCAGGGTCAGGGCCGGGGGGTTCCCGATTGAAGCGCTGGATGCGATGGGTATCCCTGCCCTTGTGCCGCGATCCGAGGCTTTGGCGGAGTTTGCGAAGGCCGTCCATTTCTACGGCGCTTACGCAATTGCCATTCTGGTTGCGATGCATATCGGTGCGGCGGCCTATCATGGGCTGGTGAAGCGTGATGGCATCTTCTCGCGTATGTGGCCACCGGTTGGCCCCAAGGCGTAAGAGCAGGGAAAGTAAGTAAGCGTGTTTACCCCAAACTCTCAGATCATGGCGCATGCGCAGCAGCGATTTGCCTTGTTGCGGCGCAACACGGTTTCATCCGCGCCCAAGACGGTTGGCGCAGGGTTTGTGCCGTTTGTCAGCGCGACTGTGGCCCTGTCGCTGAGCATTGTCGCGGCCTTTGCCAGTGCAATCGAAGGGTGGAGCGCGCTGACCGTCGTTGTTGCTAGTCTGATCATGGTGAATGCGCTGTGGATTTCAGGGGGTGCTGTCACCGCGATGATAGGGTTATTCGCCCGCACTGTGCCGCAAAAATTGCCGCCCCAAAACTGGCACCCCAAAGGCAAGACGGCTGTTTTGGTCACCCTATGCGGGGAAGAAGCGGCACCTTTGGCGGCTTACCTGAATAGCTTTGTCCGTGATCTGGATGGCGTGGGTCTTGGGCATGACGCAACTGTCTTTGTCTTGTCCGATACTTCTGCCGCGTCGCAGGTTGCTGCCGAAGAAGCAGCACTTGTTGATCTGATTGCCAAGGGTCGCGTCACCTATCGTCGTCGCGCGGTCAACACGGGCAAGAAGCCCGGCAATATTGCGGATTGGCTGGCCACGCATGGCGATGACTTCGCCTATATGGTCGTGAAGGACGCGGATAGCCGGATGACGGCTGATAGCGTCAAGCAATTGATCTGGCAGTTGGAAGACCGCCCCGGGACGGGGCTGCTACAGGGCGCGATTTCGCTTGTTCCGGGTCGCACCCGTTTTGGCCGGCATCAGCGAATTTCCTCACGCCTTTTGGGTCGGGCCTTTGGCCGTGGCTTTGCGGCATGGTCCGGTAAGGCCGGCAACTACTGGGGGCATAACGCGATCATGCGCGTGGCGGCCTTCCGGTCTGCGGCGCATTTGCCGCGCCTGTCGGGCCCGGCCCCCTTTGGCGGTGATCTGCTGAGCCATGATTTTGTAGAGGCCGCTTGGATGCGGCGCGCGGGATGGGATATTGAGCTTGCCCCCGATCTGCGCGGCAGTGCCGAGGATGCACCACAAAGCCTGCAAGAGTTTTTCCGCCGCGACCGCCGCTGGTGTCAGGGAAACTTGCAACACTTGCGCATTCTGACCCGCCCCGGCCTTCATCCAGTCAGCCGAATGCATCTGATCACGGGGGCCTTCAGCTATCTGTCCGCGCCGATCTGGTTGCTGTTGCTGGTTTTGCTCAGCCTTGGTGCGGTTTCGGTCAGCAACTATGCGTCGATTGCCTTGGTTGCCTTGGTACTTTTGGTCCCCAAACTATGCGCTTTGGTCGACCTGTTGCCGCGCGCACGCACGATGTGGCGGCGGCGTGTGATCCTGCGCGCATGGGCGTCAGAATTTACCCTTTCGACGCTGATTGGACCGCTGATTTCATTGCGCCACGCCACCTCTGTCGGGGCAATCCTTATGGGGCAGGACTGCGGCTGGAAATCAGGACTCAAAGCGCGCCTGACAATGCCCGCTGGCTGGCCAGAAGCGACGGTGGGCCTTGCGATCCTTGCCCTTGCATTGGCTAATCCAGTGACAAGTGCAGTTTGGCTGATGCCGGTGATTGTCCCCTTGATCTTGGCACCTTTATTGATGCCGTTCCTGAATGGAGAACCCGCATGAAACGGCGTGCGTTGTTGATGAGTACGGCGGCATTTGCCGTGGCAGCAGCACTGCCCCTCACGGCAGCGCCTGAAGGCAGCCTGCGTGATGTGGCCCGCGCGTTGCAACAACAGCCCTATACACCGAACACCACGCCACTTGCCCCACCCTTTGCCGGGTTGGACTACAATGCTTACCGCGGCATTCGTCCTTTAATTGGCCAGTCTGCGCAATTGCCACATGGCGACCGTTTCTCGGTCGATCTGATGCCACCGGGTCTGTATTTTCCCGATCCGATCAAGGTCGATAAAGTGACGCCAGAGGGGCTGCGCGAAATCCCGTTTAGCCCGGCTTTGTTTGATTTCGACGACCGTTATTTTGGCGAGATCCCCGAAACCAGCCCCGGCGCGGGATTTTCCGGCATGCGCCTGCGCTATCCGCTGAACGCACCTGACTTGATGGATGAAGTGCTGGTCATGCAAGGCGCCAGCTATTTCCGCGCGATTGGGTCGGCGATGGTTTACGGCTTATCCGCGCGCACAGTGGCGCTGGGCACAGGTGGCGACGGTCCGGAGGAGTTTCCACGATTCATCCACCTACGTCTACACCCGGCTGAAGGGGATTCCGTGCGCGTGGAAGGCGTGGTCGATAGCCCGTCACTGACCGCGCATTTGGATATGCTGCTGCGGCCCGGAGCGGACACGCAGATGGAGATCACGACAACGATTTTCCCGCGTGTTGATATCGACGATATCGGGATTGCACCGCTGACATCCATGTACCTGAAGGGTCCAATGCTGGCGGCCGTTTCGGATGACTTCCGCCCGCATGTGCATGACAGCGATGTGCTGGCGATTACCAATGGCGCGGGAGAGCGGATTTGGCGCCCTATTGCAAACCCGCGCAATGTGGAAACCTCTGTCTTCGTTGATGACAGTCCCAATAGTTTTGGCCTGTATCAGACGCCGCGCGCTTACGCTGACTATCAGGATACCGAGGCGCGTTATCATGACCGCCCCTCTGCAACCGTGGAACCGCTAGAGCCTTGGGGGCCCGGTGCTGTGATGTTGGTTGAATTGCCCACTCAGACTGAGTTTTTGGATAATATCGTGGCCTTCTGGCGGCCCGCAGCCCCGCTTTTGGTGGGGCAAGAGTATAGCTATTCTTACAGGCTGAATTGGACGCTGGCCGCACCTGATGTCGGGGACCTGGCGCCATTTGTGCAGGGCCGCAGCGGGCGCGAGCATGACCGCCCCGGTCATCGCCGCTTTGTCGTGGATGTGGCCACCGTTGCGGAGGATGCACAGCCGGTGATTTCTGCCAGCGATGGGGCCGAGGTACTGGGGATCAGCGCATTTCTTTTGCCGGACGGCAGCGGCACACGCGTCACCTTTCTTTTCGCTCCCGGTGCTTTGGATGTTGCGGAAATCCGCCTCAGCCTGCGGGCGGCGGATGAAACCCCGCTCAGCCCCGTTTGGCTGCACCGCTGGACGCGGGCGCGCGATGGGGATGTCTAGATGCTAGTGACCCAGATTGATATGCGCGAGCAGCGGCCGGTGATCGGACGTCATGCGAACGCCGGGACCGTCGATGACTTCGCTCGACCTAACCTGCGCCGGGGCCGTGGTCAGCACGCGGTCAAGCGGCAGGAAAGGTCGGTTGATCGGGAAGGTCGGCTTGACCGGGCCGCGCAGATCGGTGCTGAGAAACCGCTTGGACAGCGCAAAGCCGCCCCAAGGTCGCCATTCGTTCATGTCACCAATCAGGATGGCGGGCTGGCGCGGTTTGCGGAACATATATTGGCAGATGGTGCGCAGTTGTGCCCAACGCAGGGCCTGCATCAGCGACAGGTGCATGCCGACGAGGCGGAATTCCTGGCCGTCGCGCGTCAGGTCCGCGATGACCGCACCGCGATGGCAGCGTCCGGGCAGATCAAGCAGGGTGATACGGTCGACATGAACGTCAGGTCGCACGAAAATGATCGTGCCCAAAAACCCGTGACTACCGTCAGACCAGCGATGTGCGGGGTTGGTGTGGATGTAACGCAGGCCGGTGCCTGCCTCGACCGCTGCGATGTCCAGCAAGCCGCGATGCGGTGGGACCTCTTCATCGGCCTCTTGCAGGATCAGCGCGTCAATGTCGCCGACGGGCATTTCGGCACGCAAAGTGGCCAGCGTACGGGCGGGATCAACCTTGCCGTCATTGCCGCGACAGCGATGAATATTCCAGCTCAGGCAGGTAAAGTCTTGATTTCTATCGGGCAATATCTGGCCTTTGCGGGTAATGTCCTGACGCGTGGTCAGGGCAACGATAGTCTTAACATCAAAAATATCGATATGATTGGGGAAATAAATGTTTGCAGTTGAAGTACGTGATCACGTGATGATCGCCCATTCCTTGCCCTCGCCCGTGTTTGGCCCGGCACAAGGGATGCATGGGGCGACCTTTGTGGTCGACGCCGCCTTCTATACCAAGGATCTGGATGACAACGGGTTGGTCGTTGATATGGGTCTGGCGATGGAGGCCCTGGCCGATGCGCTGAAACCGTTGAAATACGCGAATTTGGATGAGATCCCAGCCTTCAAAGGCAAGATCACGACAACCGAATTCCTGTGCCACTACATTTGGCAACAGCTGCGCGAGACGGCCAAGACCACAGGTTTGGGCGATGGTGGCCGGGTGTGCCGGATCAAAGTATCGCTTGAAGAAAGCCATGTCGCGCGCGGCTGGTACGAGGCGGATATCTAAATGGCGTTCTCACCTGACTGGCTGGCTCTGCGCGAACCGGTGGATCATGCGTCGCGTGATGCCAGCCTGTTGGCGCAGGCTGTCGCTTGCGCTGGGCCGGGGACAACAGTGGTTGATCTGGGCAGTGGCACGGGATCAACGGCGCGGGCCTTTGGTGAGACGGGTTGCACCTGGCGGTTTGTCGATGGGGATCAGGCGCTCTTGGATATCGCGCAAGAGCGGCATCCGGGGGCAGAGCAGGTGGTGTTTGACCTGCGCCATATTGACGAGCTACCGCTGGATGGTGTGCGGTTGGTGACGGCTTCGGCCTTGCTTGATTTGATGCCGCGGGAGTGGGTGACGGCGCTGGCCCAACGACTGCAAGACGCAGGTATCCCTTTTTATGGCGCGCTGAACTACAATGGTGTGATGCGTTGGTCGCCAGAACATACAGCTGATGCCGGGGTGACCGAGGCATTCAACGCCCATCAGTTGACGGATAAAGGGATTGGTCCGGCTTTGGGGCCAACATCAGCCGATGTGACGGCCGATATTTTTGCAAAACATGGGTTTGATGTGCATTTGGGTGACAGCCCGTGGCAATTGAACGGTTCAGCAGCCCAGTTGCACGATGAACTGCTGGTAGGCATCGGCAATGCGGCCGCAGAGGCTGGGTTTGCTCAGGCACAAGACTGGGTCACAGACCGTCGCGCGACCGTGTCAAACACCACAGGCTATATCGGCCATACAGATATTTTCGCCGTACCGCACGGGATGGGGGAATAAAATGCAGCACGTGGACGTAACCGATAGAGTATGGGAAAGGATTCTTGACGTGAAAACCGGTGCGGCCTGTCTGTGTTGCGGTGAGTGGACTAGCGGTGAAGCGCAGGCGCTTTCACTTTATGGGGCGCTGGCGCAACCAACCGTGACCTGTCAGGTTTTTGCGCAAATCGGCCAGTCGCTTGATGGCCGTGTTGCCACAGAAACCGGCGATGCGCAGGATGTGTCTGGCGCCGATGGTTTGGCGCATTTGCACAGATTACGTGCTTTGGCTGATGCCGTTGTTATTGGAGTCAAGACGGCCCTGCAAGATGACCCGCAGCTAACTGTGCGTCTGGCGGACGGCACCAGCCCTGCGCGGGTGGTGATCGACCCGGATGGGCGGCTGCCGAATGACGCGCGTTTGCTGACTGATACATCCGTGCGCCGCATTGTCATACAAGCCGTCGCAAAAGAACGCCCCGAAGGGGTTGAGGTGATCACCCTGTCGCGCGCACCTTGGATCGCGCCGGAGGATATTCTGGACGCGCTGAAAGAACGCGGCTTTAAGAGCATCCTGATCGAGGGCGGGGGGATCACGATCACCCAATTCCTTGAGGCTGGCCTGTTGAACCGTCTGCATATGGCCATCGCGCCACTGTTGATCGGGTCTGGCCCACAAAGCCTTACAACGGCCCCAATTGGGACGCTGGCAGAGGCCCGCCGTCCTAAAACGGATGTCTATAACCTTGGCAGTGATGTGTTGTTCGATTGCGCGCTTCATCCTGCCGATACCCTGCCGATTGCTGCCATGCGCTGCAACAATGCAATGCCGGATGCCTTGGGCTCTGGCCTTTAACCTGAAACGAGATTGCCGCTATGCATGTCACATCTGATTGTCTTTTGCCAACCCTGCCCGAGCGCCTTGCGCGGGCGCGCAGTGATCTTGCCATGGGGCTGCCTTGTGTACTGTCACACGATGGCACACGCGCTGTTGTCGTCGCCGTGGAAACACTGTCGCAAGCGCGGTTTGATGCGCTTGGCCAGTTGTTTGGTGTACCAGAACTGATCCTGACCGCGCAGCGGGCGCAGGCGATTATGCCCACCGCAACGGATGTCACTGACCCGATTGTACGTTTACAGCCGCCTGCACAGGCTGGGTTGGCGTGGTTCAAAGACCTATCTGATACGCAGTTTGACGCGGGCCGCCGTCCTGCCGGACCTCTGCATATGATCCGCACAGTGCAATTGCCCTTGCACCGTTTGTCGATCAAGCTGGTCAAATTGGCCGAACTTCTGCCGGCAGTTGCGATGTTCCCCGTTTCTGATGATGCCGACCTGGCTGCTTTGGGTTTCGCATCTCTTGGTGCTGATGACGCGTTGGAGGCATTGTTGCTCCCGCCTGTTATGGCCCAAATATCGGCGGCGGCTTTGCCGCTTGAGGCGCATGATCTGGGTCGTTTGCATATTTTCCGCGATCCTAACGGCACAGCAGAGCACTACGCCATTGAGATCGGGACACCCGACCGCAATCAACCGGTCCTATCCCGCGTCCATTCTGCCTGTTTCACAGGTGATGTGCTGGGCAGTTTAAAATGCGATTGCGGCCCGCAGCTGCGCGCGGCCCTTGAGCGCATGGGGCAGGAAGGTTCTGGTGTTCTGCTCTATCTGAACCAAGAGGGCCGTGGCATCGGCCTTGCCAATAAAATGCGGGTCTATGATCTGCAAAGCCAAGGTCTTGATACGGTGGAGGCGAACCACCGCCTGGGTTACGACGATGATGAGCGCGATTTCCGCGTCGGCGCTGTTATGCTGCGCGCGCTTGGCTTCTCTGCCATCCGGCTTTTGACGAATAACCCGGCCAAGGTGCAGACCTTCCAAGACAGCGACATCACCGTGATAGAACAGTTGCCCCTGCGTGTCGGGCGCAACCGGCACAATGATAACTATCTGTCTGTCAAAGCGTTGAAATCAGGCCATAGCCTATGACCATCGCGCGCGCGCTGTGGATCACTGCCGCGCAAGAGGCGGTGACCCGCGACACGACTTATTTTCCTGACACAGGCGATGTTGAGATCAAGACGCTGTTCACCGGTGTCAGCCGCGGGACCGAACGTCTGGTGTATCGCGGTCAGGTGCCGGCATCTGAACACGCCAACATGCGCGCCCCTTTTCAGGAGGGCGCGTTCACCTTTCCGATAAAATACGGCTACGCGGCTGTGGGCGAGGTGCAGGGTGGTGACCGGCAGGGCGAGACTGTGTTCAGCCTTTTCCCGCATCAAACCAGCTTTGCAGTGCCCGACGCTATGGCCCTGACCGTGCCGGGCGACGTGCCTGCGGCACGTGCCGTTTTGGCGGCGAATATGGAAACGGCTGTCAATATCACATGGGATGCTGGGATCAGCATTGGTGACCGCGTTGTTGTGATCGGTTGCGGTGTGGTTGGTGCGCTTGTTGGTTATCTGGCGGCCAAAGTGCCGGGGACCGAGGTGACTTTGGTTGATATTTATCCCAGCCGCGCCGCGCTGGCTGAGGCACTCGGTTGTGGGTTTGCGGTGTCTGACTCAGCGCCGGATGAGGCTGATTTGGTCATCCATGCATCGGCCAGCGCTGCCGGTCTGTCACTGGCGATTGCGCTGGCTGGGGTCGAGGCAAAGATCGTTGAGGCCAGTTGGTACGGTGCAAACAGTATTGAGGCGCCCTTGGGCGGGCGGTTTCACCAGCGTCGTTTGCAGATTGTCAGCTCTCAGGTTGGACGGATCCCCGCAGGACAGGCAGCGCGCTGGGATTACGGGCGCAGGTTGGCCAAGGCGCTGGCGCTCTTGAATGACCCGGCGCTGGACGCCCTGATTTCGGGCGAGACGGCATTTGCTGATCTGCCCGCCGCCTACGATGGAATTTTGACGGACCCGGCCACGCTGTGTCATCGGGTGCGGTATGAAGATTAGTGCAGGTGAATACCTGCCTAAAACAGCCTCTGCGACGCTGCAAACGATGGCCGAGGCTGCGATTTTGGCAGGCGATGGCCTGCTGGTCGCTTCAGAACGTCTGTCCGGCCTCACGATTACGGAAAAAACGCAAGGTGATTTTGTCAGCGAAGCGGATGTACAGGCGGAAAGGGTGATCTTTGATCACCTGATGCAAGCCTTCCCCGGTTACGGTTGGCTGGGCGAGGAAACACAAGAACAAGCAAGCCATGCAGACGGGTTGCGGTGGATTGTGGACCCGCTGGATGGCACGACGAATTTCCTGAAAGGCTTGCCACATTGGGCCGTCTCAATCGCGCTGTTTCAGGGGGATGAGCCGCTAGCGGCGATCATCCATGATCCGGTGAAGGCCGAGATGTTCAGTGCTGAAAAACGCAAAGGGGCCTATCTGAACGGACGGCCCATTACGGTTAGCAAGGCGGTCCCGATGAGTGCGGCGCTGTTGGCCTCAGGTGTGCCTGCGGGTGGGCGAACGACGTATCTGTCGCATTGTCTGGATGATTTAGAGCAGTTGATGCCGCAAACTGCAGGTCTAAGGCGCTGGGGGGCAGCAGCACTTGATCTGGCCTATGTCGCGGCGGGCCGATTTGACGCCTATTGGGAACGCAATCTTGGCGCATGGGATATTGCTGCGGGCATGTTGATTGTGCAAGAAGCACGCGGGCGATTTACGCCGCTGTGGGCGGATCGGCCCGTTTTAGCGTCAGGGTCTTTTTTGGCCAGCAATGGCGCGTTGCATGATGCGGTAGAAGCTGCATTGGACAAAGCGCAAGCCTAGGTGCGGCGGTTGTTCATTTGGGTTAGTGGGCAGACATCATCTTCGAACGGTACATGACGGCTGCGGAATGATTTGTCGGCGATGCACCTTGGCGCGCTGATGCGGTCCATGCGGAAGTGGCGGAAATCTTCGCGCGAGGGGTCCCATGCCACCAGATACCAAAGGGGCGGCAGGATCAGCATCGCTTGTGGCTCTACCTCGCGGCTGGTTTGTACGCCCTTGGCGTCAGTGTAGTGAAAGCGCAGGCAAAGCCTTTCAAGAAATGCTGTTTCAAAGGTGGGCAGTAGATCGGGGTCCATCGCCCCGATGTTTGAGATGTCCTGCAACGGCGACAGTTGCCCCACATGCAGACAATCCAGAAACCGGCGCAGATCGCGCACCTTGTCCGACGGCAGGGATTTTTCAATCTTCGCTAGGCCCGCATCAGCCAGATCAGCGAAGGGCAGGTTCTGTGCCGCCCGCATCGCCGCAACGCTGATCAGCAAGGCAAATACCTCAGTCACTGATAAGCGTGCGGTGGTTTGCAGCGATTGCGGGTCAAGCTGCAGGCCGCCACCGGGCCCGGTTTCGGAGTGGATGACAAACCCCTCATCCCGCAACGCGCAGATGTCGCGCAGAATGGTGCGGCGCGACGCGCCCACCTCTTGGGCAAGCTCATCGACGGTGGAGGTTCCGCTGCGACGTAGGCTGCGCACGATGGTGTCATGGCGAAGGCGTATGTACATTTTTTGACCATAACACATATGGTGACAAATTTTGGCACTAATTAATTTTACAAGATTTTCAGACACATCAAAAAGGAGTCGCAGACAATGGAACGTACCGCAGTAAACCCATGGGACTGGTCACTGAAGCTGGGATATAACCAAGGAGAGGTTATTTCAGGCGTGACCCGTCAACTGACATGTGCTGGCCAAACCGCCGTCGATGGCGAAGGCAACCCGCAACATCCCGGTGACATGCGTGGCCAGATTGCTCTGGCACTGGATAACTTAGAGGCTGTTTTGGCCGAGGCTGGCATGGACCTGACCAACATCATCCGCTTGGGCGTTTTTGCCACGGATGTGGATGAGGCGATGAAGAACTTTGATCTGCTGGGCATGCGCTTTGGCCCGGTTCAAGCCGCACCGCCGATGACATTGTTGGGGGTCACACGCTTGGCGATCCCCGGATTGCTGTTCGAGATCGAGGCGACAGCTGCTGCTTAGCGGCTAGGGTGGCGGTTCACGCGATACCGTGCGAACCGCCACTTTGCCCTATTTGCGTCGTGCCGGCAGCATCCGCAGCAGCAGCCCATCTTTCATGAACAACTGATGGCGCAAGACGATAAACAAGTGCCCTGCGACAGCGGCGGCCAGCACGTAGCCGGCGTAGATATGGATCCACTTGCCATAAAAGGCGAGCGTTTCGGCTTTACCGATGGGATCTGGCAGTTTGTATTCACCAAACAACAGTACGCCAAACCCACCGGCCATCACGTAGATGTACCCGGTAACAGGCATCACGAACATGGCAAGGTAGAGCACCTGTTCCAGCCGGTGAATGACCTTTTTCTCGCTGCCCGATAGGGTCGGTGCCCAGCCCGGCAACTGCCCGATATAGCGGTTCAGCAGGCGGGCGATCGCGATTGCAAGAGCGACAAGCCCGATGGATTTATGCCAGTTGTAATAATCGTTCTGGTTCAGGCTTGCCACAACATCACCCCGTTCCATCCCGGTCATGATATTGCCGCTGACATATTGCCACGCAAAAAGGATAACGATGATCCAATGGAAAAGTTTGGTGAAGGCGCCGTAGCTGTCGCTGGTATTTTGCAAAGGCATTTTTGGTCTCGTTTAAGCAATTCTATTGTTTGGAAATCTTAGGGGAGACCTTTGATGAATGCTATGGAAATGGTGTGGCAATCAACGAAATTTGGTTTGTTCGAGGTCCAAAATAGTGAAAGGCCCACAACGTTCGTGAATAAACTCTTCATCCGGGGCGTAATTCATCAGTAGGCGGCGCGAAGCGTGCCCGAACCAACGGGAGACTCTATCGATGAAAGTGACCTTGAGAAACTTCGCAGCGGGCTTTGCGCTAATCCTACCCAGCACCGCGATGGCGGAATGGAGTGGACCTTATGCCGGTCTTTCCTTCGGCTTCACGGCCGCGGCAGAGTATTCTCAGGATGACGGCGTATTTGCAATTGACGATAGCCGCATCTTTGGCGCGTTTGCCGGTTATCAGTCACAGTCCGGATCGCTTGTCTTCGGCGCGGAACTGGCAATTACTAACGCGCCCGATGCTGTGTTGGTCGATGCACCAGAGTTCAGCATCTTAGCTCCAAATGTCGATCTGAAGGGACGCTTGGGATATGATCTCGGCGATATCCTAGCCTATGGTGTGGTCGGCATGTCGCGTCTTAACGTTGCAAGCAGTGATGAGGAAGCACCCGGTAACGGGCCCAATATTGCTTTCGGAGTGGATTATCAGGTTAGTGATCAGTTGGCGGTCGGTGCCGAGTATCTTGTGCGGCGCATTGAAGGTCGGGCCTTTGACGAAGA
This sequence comes from Pseudomonadota bacterium, assembly GCA_038533095.1. GTDB lineage: Bacteria > Pseudomonadota > Alphaproteobacteria > Rhodobacterales > Rhodobacteraceae > Yoonia. Next base: position 46,670 of record JBCAZI010000005.1, on the reverse strand, counting down.
TATCACCACCGATCTGGACGATCTGTCGTTACGAGCATCTTTCCGCTTTTGACGGGTCGCTGAAGACTTGCCGCATATCTGTCGCCGGTGATATTGAATACAAGTTCACGATCCGCCTAGTAGGAAGCGCCGATTATGTCTTATTCACCAGACGATCCACCTGCTTCCATTCAGCCCGTGATCCTGGCGGGCGGTGCTGGTACGCGTCTGTGGCCTTTGTCGCGTAAACATTATGCCAAACAGTACCTTAGCCTTGATGGCGGGGTGACGCTTTTGCAGGCGACAGCCGCCCGGCTTGCGGGACTGCCCTGCGCCGATCCGCTGGTCATATGCAATGAAGAGACCCGGTTCCTTGCTGCGGAACAGATGCGTCAAATGGGCAAGGATGGCACTTTGATCCTGCTGGAACCAGCGGGGCGCAACACCGCCCCTGCCATCGCACTCGCCGCCTTGCAGGCAATGGCGGATGGCGATGACCCGGTGCTATTGGTCATGCCAGCCGATCACAAGATAAGCGCCGTCGACGTGTTTGTGGATGCGGTCCGCGCCGCCACCGCCCATGCGCAGGCGAGCCAATTGGTGACATTCGGCATCAGCCCGGCACATCCCGCCACCGGTTATGGTTATATCCGCGCGGGTGTTGCTGTGGGGCAGGGGCCTGCATTGGCTGTTGATGCTTTTGTTGAAAAGCCGGATCAAGAAACGGCAGAGCGCTATCTGGCGACCGGCGACTATCTATGGAACAGCGGCATTTTCATGTTTCGCGCCAGCCACTATCTGACCGAGCTTGAGGCGCATCGCCCTGATGTGCTGGCGGCCTGTCGTGCCGCATTTGCAGGCAAGGCGGGTGATCTGGATTTCTTGCGTTTCGATGAAGAGGCGTTTTTTTCATGTCCGGATGTATCCATTGACTATGCGGTAATGGAACACACCAAGGCTGCTGTCGTCCTACCCGTCGATCCGGGGTGGAGCGATATTGGATCATGGGAGGCCTTATGGGCCGCATCCACGCAAGACGCGGATGGGAATTGCCATATCGGCGATGTGCAAAGCCTGCATGGGTCTGGCAACTACATCAATGCGGGCAGTCGCCTTGTGACGGCCGTCGGCCTGCAAGATACCGTCGTGGTTGAAACAAAGGACGCGGTCTTTGTTGCACCCAAAGATCGGGTCTCTGAAATCAAGGATTTGATCGCGCAGATGACGGCGGACAAGAGGCCAGAACTGGACCATCACCGCGTCGTTTACCGCCCTTGGGGCATGTATGACAGCGTGGATATGGGTGACCGCTATCAAGTGAAGCGCATCACCGTGAACCCCGGTGCCAAGCTATCACTGCAAAAGCACCACCACCGCGCAGAACATTGGATCGTGGTGTGCGGTTGCGCCAAGGTGACCCGCGGCGATGAAACGCTGATGCTGTCCGAAAACCAGTCGACCTACATCCCGCTGGGCGAAATTCATGCCCTGGAAAACCCCGGAAAAATTCCATTGGAGCTGATCGAGGTGCAATCAGGCGGCTATCTGGGTGAGGACGATATCGTGCGGTTTGAAGATCGATATGGGCGAACTTGATGCCGACTAATCTTTGATCGCACCCTGCGTTTCATCAAAAAGCTGCACCAGATAAATCGTCTCATTGCGGTCGAACCCGTACCATTGCGCCCGCAAGACCAGCATCAGATGGTCGCGGCTGCGTTTGCTAAATGGCCGTGGTGTGGGGTGTGGCTGGTCAGCGCAATTGTCATGCTGACTGAACAACCAGTGCATTACCTTGCAGGTTTCATAAAGGCGTTGGGTCGTCAGAAGAAAATAGGTCATCTTTCAGCTGTCCTATGGTTTATGTCAAAATTATTTGGCGAAAAATATGGCGGTGCCCTTAGCACCAATCGTAAACAGCAAAGACGCTTTTGCGACCTTCCGTTTCCGCGACCTGAATGCATAGGGCGTCACCGGCGCTGACCTCACCCAGCATGGATTTGCGCAGCACGGCGATGCCCACAAAGATATCTTCGGTACTGCCAAAGGCATTCACAAATCCATACCCTTTGCCGGGGTCAAACCACTTCACCCGCGCGGCAATACGTTCTTCGAAAACAATATCAGGCTGTGCTTGCGGGTCTTCGATCGTACCCGACGGTGGTGGTGCGACGGCAAAAATCTCGGTCACTTTGAAACCGTTCTCTGTCGCCTGATAAGTGAATTCGACCGAAGAGCCTTCGGCAATGCTGCTGCGGCCAAATCCCTGCAGGATATTCTGGTGCAATAGAAAGTCAGTGTCGCATCCGTCGATGACAACAAAACCAAAACCGCGGTTTGCGTCGAACCATTTCACGGTCCCGGTCAAAGATGGTTGTTGGTCTGTTCTTAAGTTGGTGATCGTATTCATGTGCGTGTCTCCTGGTTAACAAAAGGGGTAAATCCACGGCCCCCTGACTGAGCGGCTGGCCATGGTTAATGATTTCTTGTGATGCTGAATTAAGCTTTGCGTGACCCAGCTGTCAGGCATCAGAGGGTGAGTCACATGTTACAAAATCGCGTAAGACGCTGAAAAAATGACGAAAAGTTAGTTTACCTAATAGGCAACCTTGGCGCCCGTCTCCAAGTTGCCGTAGCGGCACTTATTTCGTCGCAACGCAGGGATTGTGTGTTAATCTTTTGCTATGCGCGTGCCAAAGCCGGCTGGCTTTGTCGGTGACCGCATCTGGATAGACGATATGATTGTAGGTGCATGGGTTCAAAGGAACAGATCGCAGAGTATCTTGAAAGCGTCGCCGCCTCCGAAGTTTTGGGCAAGAGCGAACGTCGCCTGCAGCTGCTTGACTATCTGATCCGGACGGAACTGCGTGGTGCAGGCGATAGTCTGAAAGCCTATGCAATCGGCATCGATGTGCTGAATAAACCCGAAGATTTTGATCCGGCAATTGATAGCAGCGTCCGGGTGGAAATGGGCCGGTTGCGCACCGCACTGACAGCGTTTGAGGAGAGTGATGCGGCGCAATGTGCTTTGTCAGTCGAAATTCCAACAGGCAGCTATCGGCCCAAGATCTCGGAGCGTGCCGCCAAAGCAACCGATCCCGCTACCCTGCCTGCCAAGCGCACATTGCTGACGGTTGCAGCTTTGTCAGCCAGTCTGACGGCGGTATTGGTCGCGGCGGCATTTTGGTTTTGGCCTCAGACACCGCAGGCAGCCTCTGATCCCGCGTCCGGCATCAGGCTTGCCATGGACAGTTTTGAAGGTGTGCCCGCCACGACCGCGCAGGTCGAGGCGTCTTTGCGTGAAAGCCTGGTGCGCAATCCATCCATTGCCATTCTATCGCAAACGACTGTTGACAGCGCTGGGGTCGATTTCACGCTGCGCGGCTTGGTGAGTAACCTGAACCGCTTTGACAAGCGGGTGAGCATAGATTTGCTGAACGCCCACCAAGACCGCGTGATCTGGTCGAAATCAATCCGCATCTCGGATGAGGATGATATCGGTGGTATTGTCTCGCGCGAGCTAGGCAGCGAACTGAACCTGCGGGTATTAGGGGCCTCAAAGGATTTTTTGGAAGGGCGTGATCCAGAAAGCCTGACAGCACAGCAGTTGTTCTTGATGGCGACATGGGTGCCCAGCCCCACCGCCGCCAATTCGCTAGATTGGGAAGAACATAAAGTTTCCCTGATGCAACTGGCGCTAGAGCGCGATCCTGACCTTGGTACCGCACATTCCGTCTTGGCCGATAAGCTGGCGCAACTGGCAAATTTCTACCCCCGCTATAACAACCCAGAGGCTCAGGAGGCTGTGTTGAACCATATTGAGCTGGCAACACGGTTGGAACCTTACCATCCAGATGCGATGTTCAATGTGGCCCAGGCCCATTGGCATGCCGGGCGCATTCGCGAAAGCCACGCGGTGATGCGCCGCGTCCTTGACCTTGATCCGGGCCATGACTTGGCCCGCTTTTTGGCAAGTGTGATCCCCTATACCTGTACCGTTCCGCCGCCGGGCGTGATTGAACGCACCGTTTCTTTTGACGCCAGTCTTTCATCAAACAATCCCATACGATGGATCACCCTGAACTGGATTGCCTGGTTGAAAATCAATGTTGGTGACAACGACGGTGCGCTACGCGCCAAAGAACATGCCTCTTTGATTTTTGAAACGCCATATACATTCCTTGGCCATGCAATGCTGTTGAACCGGATGGGACGGCCCGAAGATGCTGCGATAGTCTTGGACCGGCAGCAAGAAAACTGGCCCGACATTTCGCCGACCCATTTCGCTGATGTCACCATGCCACGTTTGTGCAGTGAGAGTGTTGCGCCCGTGACTTTGCTCAGTGACTATCAGGCGCTAGCCGACACGATTGATGCGATGCCCTAGAACCTCTGTCAAAAAAGATCAGAAAGTTGAAATAGACGCCTGATTTCCGGCGGCATCCCATCATCAGGTTGCTATGGTGGCTTTATGTTATTTGATCTTCCAGACCATGCGACCCTGTATCAGGCCCTTCTTGACCGCAATGCGGATTATGACGGGCAGGCCTATGTGGGCGTATCGACCACGGGCGTGTTTTGCCGCCTGACCTGTCCGGCGCGCAAACCGAAACCGGAAAACTGCACCTTCTACACCTCTGTCGGGGCGTGCATCGAAGCGGGCTTTCGCCCTTGCAAGCGCTGTCACCCACTTGCGCCGATCGCCTCGGCTGATCCTGCGATTGCAGCGCTCTTGTCGGCTTTGGACGAACGGCCCGCCTACCGTTGGACTGAAGCGGATATTGCCCGCATGGGGTTTGATCTGTCCACGGTCCGTCGTAGCTTCAAACGCCAGTTTGGGATGACATTCCTTGAACTCGCGCGGCAAAGGCGCCTGCGTGAAGGGTTTTCGACTATCTCTGACGGTGGCAAGGTTATTGAGGCGCAGATTGACGCGGGGTTCAATTCGGCCAGCGCATTTCGGGCCTCCTTTGCCCAACTCTTGGGACGGGCACCTGGCACTTTGGATGACACCCCGATGTTGTTTGCCGATTGGGCGCAGACACCCCTGGGCGATATGATTTCGGTGAGCAGCGCATCGCAACTGCATCTGTTAGAGTTCGTTGATCGCAAAGCGCTCAAGACAGAGTTGGCCAAGCTGGATCGGCTCGCCAAGGGCAAGATCGGCATCGGACAAACGGACCCCGGTCAGCAGATCAAGGCGGAGCTGGATGCCTTCTTTGAGGGCAAATCGGCGGCGTTCACAACGCCGCTGGCCTATCATGGGTCACCTTTCACACAATCGGTCTGGGACGCATTGCGCCAGATCCCCGCCGGTGTCACGCGCAGCTATTCAGATATCGCTGCGCGTATCGGGCGGCCTTCGGCTGTGCGGGCCGTGGCCCGTGCGAATGGGGCCAACCAGATTGCCATTGTCGTGCCCTGTCACCGTGTCATCGGCGCTGACGGGTCATTGACTGGCTATGGCGGCGGGCTCTGGCGCAAGCAAAAACTGATCGAGATTGAACGACACTATAAAACCGCAACGACAGAAAGTACTTCTTCATGAACCAACGCGACAAAGCTGCCCTGTTTAAGTCATTACATGTCAAAGGCGACCCGCTTGTCCTTTATAATATTTGGGATGCCGGCGGGGCGAAGGCGCTTGCCGATGCGGGCGCCCCCGCGATCGCCACCGGCAGTTGGTCCATGGCCGCCGCGCATGGGTTTGCCGATGGCGAAAAGATACCGCTTGATTTCGTTTTGCAGATCGTGGCCCGCATCGCGGCGTCAGTTGATCTGCCACTGACAGTTGATTTTGAAGGGGGCTATGCGACTGACCCGGCCGATGTCGCGCAGAATATCACCAAAGTCGTGCAAGCGGGTGCCGTTGGTATCAATTTCGAAGATCGGGTCGTGCAGGGTGACGGGCTGTATCCGGTCGCGGCACAGGCGGAACGGATCAAAGCGGCGCGTGCCGCGGCAGATACCGAAGCTGTACCACTGTTCATCAACGCGCGTACGGATCTGTTTCTGGGCAGTGACCCCGCAACGCATGCGGCACTGATGGACGAAGCGCTGACGCGGGCGGCAGCCTATGCCGCGGCGGGCGCGGATGGTTTCTTTGTGCCAGGTTTGACGGATGCGTCCTTGATCCGACGTGTCACCGACCCAGCCAGACTGCCAGTAAACGTGATGATGATTGGTGCGCTGACCTCAATCGGTGATGTGGAAGCGCTTGGGGTGTCTCGGGCAAGCTTTGGTCCGGGTCCATATGTTTCAGCGCAATCGGATCTGCAGAAAAGATATGCTGCGCTGGAATAATGAGGGCTTTGGAGCAGGTAAGAGAACGGCGAGCGCGTCGATCACGACTTGTCACCAGGGCCGAATTCGCTTGACCTTGCGATGATTTCACCCAGTCTTGGGCGGGTCAAACCGCTCTGGAGGGAACCATCATGAAACGACAGAATCTGCGAAAAGTTGCCTTGCTCAGTAGCGCCATTGGCCTTTGCGCCGTGGGCGCTTCCGCCGAAACGCTGCGCTGGGCCTCAACCACTGACCCACAAACGATGGACCCGCATGCAGTGAACTCTGCCCCGGTGCTGTCATTTCTGAATAACGTCTATGAGGGTCTTGTGCGCCGCGGGCAGGACATGTCGATCGAGCCGTCGCTGGCTACATCATGGGTGCCGCTGGAAGGCGAAAACGGCTGGCGCTTTAACCTGCGCGAAGGTGTGACGTTTCAGGATGGCGCAGCCTTTACGGCAGAGGACGTGATGTTCTCCTACCAGCGTGCATCAAATGAGGCCGCCGATGTGCGGTCTTGGTTCGCACCTGTATCAGAGGTGCGTGTCGTTGATGATTTCACCATTGATTTTGTGACCACAGCACCCAACCCGCTGTTCCCGGACTCCATCGCCAACTTTATGATACTTGATAAAGATTGGGCCGAAAGCAACGACGCTGCCCTGCCTGCGCGGGACGCTGAAAACTTTGCGACGATGAATGTGAATGGCACGGGGCCCTTCACCGTGGCCAGTCGCGATCCCGGTGTCCGCACGACACTTGTTCCAAATGAGGGCTGGTGGGATGAGGTGCAGCACAATGTGACAGAGGCGGTATTCACCCCCATCGGTAACTCTGCCACTGGTTTGGCCGCGCTCTTGTCCGGCGAGATCGACTTTATCCAGCCGATCCCGTTGCAGGATGTTGAACAGGTCGAAGGCCGTGACGGTTTCAAAGTGCTGGAAGGCGAAGAAACCCGCGTGATCATGTTTGGCTTTGGACACGAGCATGACACGCTGCTTTATTCGTCGGATGTCACTGACACCAACCCCTTCACCGACCCGCGCGTCCGCTTGGCCGCCGCCCACGCGATTGACATCGCATCCATTGATCGCGTCTTGTTCCGGGGCAAGATTGAACCGGCAAGCCAGTTGGTGCCTGCCGGTATTTCGGGGTTCTCTGAGGCCAATCAGGACCGCCCAGAGTTTAACCAAGAGCGCGCCCGCGAGTTGCTGGCAGAGGCCGGTTATCCCGATGGCTTCTCTTTCGGTCTGAAATGCACCAACGACCGCTACATCAATGATGAGGCGCTTTGCCGCGCGGCGGCATCGATGTTTGCCGCCGTTGGCCTGAACGCGGAGCTGTCCACTGGTCCGGTCCGTGATTACTGGCCGCAACTGCGTGAGGATGACTTTGATATGTACCTCTTGGGCTGGTCGCCGGGCACATTCGATATGGAGCACCCGATCCGTTTCCTGATGCACAGCCAGGACGATGAAAAGAAGTTGGGGTCATGGAACTTTGGCAACTATTCCAACGCCCGCGTGGATGAATTGCTGCCAATGATCCAGCAAGAGATTGATCCAGCCGCACGTCAGGCCATGATTGATGAGGTTGTGGCGATCACGCAGGAAGAGGTGGCCTATATCCCGCTTTATACCCAGCCATTGATCTGGGCGGCGAAGGACAATGTTGATCTGACACAGCGCGCCGATAACTTCTTCATGCTGCGCTGGGTGACGGTGAACTGATCCAAAGTTAAGCAAAAGGGCGATGGTCTATTTCATTCTCAAACGGCTGGTGCAGTCCGTCTTTGTGATGCTGGCCGTCGCCTTTTTGGCCTTTTCCCTGTTCCGCTTTGTGGGTGATCCGATAACGCAGATGACGGGGGTGGAAACCTCGGTCGCGGATCAGGAACGGCTGCGCGAGGAGTTAGGGTTGAACGACCCCTTTATTCTGCAGTTTGGTCGGTTCACTGCGGATATGTTGCAGGGGGATTTCGGGTTTTCCTACCGGACGCGACAACCCGTGGCCGAGATGATTGTGGACCGTATCCCAGCGACGCTGGAGCTGGGGATTGTGGCGTTGCTGATTTCGTTACTCGTCGGGATACCTGCGGGTGTCTACACAGCGTTGAGACCGCGCGGCGTCGCGACCCAAGCCATTTTGATGACAACGCTGGTGGGCGTGTCGATTCCGACCTTTGTGATCGGGATCATGTTGATCTTTATCTTCGGGGTGCAACTGGGCTGGTTGCCGACCTTTGGGCGTGGTGGCACGGTGCAGATCGGCGGCTGGGAAAGCTCGCTTTTCACCGTTGAAGGATGGCGCGCGCTATTGCTGCCAGCGATCACCCTTGGCGTTTATCAACTGACGCTGACCATGCGCCTCGTGCGGGCCGAGATGATGGAGGTCATGCGCACCGACTACATCCGTTTCGCCATGGCGCGAGGTGTGCCCATGCAAAAACTGCATTACAAACACGCGCTTGCGAATACGATGGTGCCGGTGATTACGATCATTGGTCTGCAATTTGGCGGCGTCATCGCCTTTTCCATCGTGACCGAGAGTGTCTTCCAATGGCCCGGCATGGGGCTGTTGTTTCTGGAATCCATCCGCTTTGTCGACATCCCAGTGATGGGCGTCTACCTGGTCGTCATCGCGTTTTTCTTCGTGCTGGTGAACCTGATCGTTGATCTGCTTTACGTCGCCATCGATCCGCGCCTGCGGGTGAAGGACGTGCAATGATTGCCTTTATCAAACGCTACGAAGGGCTTTGGCTGTTCTTTCATTCGCCTGCAGCGATGATCGCGGCGGTGGTTGCTGTGCTGATCATTCTCGGGGCGATCTTTGCGCCATGGTTGGCGCTGGTGAACCCTTATGATTTGTCATCGTTCAGCCTATTTGACGGGCTGTTGCCCCCGGTGTGGGAAGAGGGGGCGAACCCCAAATACCTATTGGGAACGGATGATCAAGGCCGTGATATGATCTCCTCCATCCTTTATGGCGCGCGGTTGTCGCTGGTCATTGGGCTGTCTGCGCTCACCATTGCGGCGGTCCTGGGCGTGGGGCTGGGCCTCGCGGCGGGGTATTTCGGTGGACGCTTTGATGCCATCGTGATGCGGATTGCGGATGTGCAGCTGGCGCTGCCTGCCATTCTGACCGCTTTGCTGATCGACGGGATCGCGCGCGGCATTCTGCCTGCCGCTGTCCAACAGGATTTACGGGTCGCGGTGCTGACTTTGGCGATTGCCCTGTCGCTTTGGGTGAACTTTGCGCGCACCGCGCGCGCCTCGACATTCGTGCAGATGAACAAGGAATATGTGCAGGCTGCGATCATGATGGGGCAGCGGCCTGCCCGGGTGATGTTTGTGCATATCCTGCCAAATATTCTGGGACCACTTTTGGTGATCATGACGGTCGATCTGGCCTCTGCCATTTTGCTAGAGGCAACGCTGTCGTTCCTTGGCATCGGCCTGCCTGCGGATAGCCCCAGCCTTGGGACGCTGATCCGTATTGGCATGCAGTTCCTGCTGTCAGGGGAATGGTGGATCCTATGGATCCCGACCCTGTTTCTGGTGGCTTTGGTGGTATCGATCAACATCCTTGGCGACTTCCTGCGCGACGTCTTTAACCCGAGGCTGCGCTAGATGCTGACGATCACAGATCTTGCGGTGAAATTTCCCTCGCGTTTTGGCGAATTCACGGCGATTGAAGATGTGGATATGGTGATCAAGCCGGGTGAAATTCATGGGCTGGTCGGCGAGAGTGGTGCCGGTAAATCGACCGTTGGGGCGGCTGTGATTGGGCTGCTGCAATCGCCGGGATACATCGCAAATGGGACCCTGACCCTTGGTGATACCGATCTGCGTGCCCTGACGCCAGAGCAGGCGCATGCGGTGCGCGGCGACCGAATTTCGATGATCTTCCAAGACCCGCAAACAAGCCTGAACCCGTTAATGACAATCGAAGACCAGTTGATCGAAACCATTCAGGCGCATTCTGACGTGAGTGAGAGTGCGGCGCGGAAGCGGGCCGTTGATCTGCTGGAAGAGATTGGGATCAAGAACGCAGGCGAACGGATCAAAGCCTATCCGCATCAGTTTTCCGGTGGGATGCGCCAACGGGTCGTGATTGCCTTGGCAATCTGTACGGACCCAGAACTGATTATCGCGGATGAACCGACGACCGCTTTGGATGTCGCAGTGCAGTCACAGGTATTGGACCTGATCCAGCGGCTAGCGCGGGATCGCAAGATCGCCTTCATGCTGATCACCCATGATATTGGGGTGATCGCGCAGATCGCAGACCGCGTGACGGTCATGCGCAAAGGCCGCGTTATGGAAACCGGGGAGACCGCACAGGTGCTTGGCGCGCCTGAACACCCCTATACCCGCGCGTTGATGGACGCCGTCCCCCCTTTGGATCACCGGATCGATAGGTTTCGTGTGCCCGAGGAAGAAGGCGCACCCCCTGCAGAGGCTTTGGGCCAGACAGCAGAGGATTGGTTGCTGGAAGGGGTTGCAACAGAGCCTTTGGGTCTGTCTTTACAAAATCTCAGCGTCCGTTTCGCAGGGCCGCGCACATCGCTATTTCGCAAGCCAGAGCCTTATGTCGCGCTCGACGATGTGTCGCTGACCGTACAGCCGGGGTCGATTATGGGGCTGGTGGGCGAGAGCGGATCGGGCAAATCAACGCTTGCCAAAGCGATCACGGGATTGGTGAAGCCAAGTGAAGGCACAATGATGCTGGGTGATGATATGCTGCTGGGTGGCAAAGCGCGCGACCGGCATCACCCGTCACGGCAACTCATCCAGATGGTTTTTCAAGACCCCTATTCCAGCCTGAATTCGCGCCACAGGATCGGCGCGATCCTAACTGAACCCCTGTGGTTTTATGGGTTTATAAAAGACGCAGAGGAACGGCAAGCGCTGGCCGCGTCCATGCTGGCGCTTGTTGGCATGCAGCCTGACGCGATTGATAAATATCCGCATCAATTCTCTGGCGGGCAAAGGCAGCGGATCGCGGTGGCGCGTGCACTGCTCGCGCGTCCGCGTTTCCTGATCTGCGATGAACCGACATCGGCATTAGATGTCTCGATCCAGGCTGAAATCTTGAACCTGCTCAAAGATTTGCAAGCCAAGTTTGGGCTGACCATCCTGTTTATCAGCCATAATCTGGCGGTGGTGCGGCAGATGGCCGATGATGTGGCGGTGCTGCGCAATGGCCGGATCGAAGAGCTGGGACCAGCCGAACAAGTTTATCAGACACCGCAGGCCGACTATACGAAATCCCTGCTGGCCTTAACGCCCGTGATGCGGCGTGGGTGATTTGCGTAACCTGTCCGGCTTGCTACGGTAGACATCTGATGACCGACCGAAAGCTATATCTGGGGCCGCTGACCGACAACCGTCGTTGGGATATGGTTGATATCCGTGATGATGACGTGTTCATTGTCACCCCGCCAAAATGCGGGACAACCTGGATGCAGACGATTGTTGCCTTGCTCTTGTCAGGTGATCCAGAGGTCGAGACGGAGCTATCGGTCAAAATGCCATGGATCGACATTCGCGTCCGCGAAATGTCCGAGGTCGCGGCGCGTCTAGAGGCGATGACCCATAGGCGCAGCATGAAAAGCCACACCCCGATGGACGGGCTGCCTTTGCATGATAAGGCCCAGTATATCTGCGTATTTCGTCATCCTCTGGATGCGCATTTTTCCTATCGCAAACATCTGCAAAATTTGCCTATGTCTTGGTTTGACCTTTGGTACCCTGAAGATGATGTTGATGGGATCACCTTCCGTCGTTTCTTGGATGGTGGGCCGGAAGGGTTTGATGGGGATGCGATGCCGCTTGCCCATATCTTGCGACACTATCAGGCCGCAATTGTCCTTGCCGATCAGCCCAATGTGACGCTGTTCCACTATGCGGATATGACGCGCGATCTAGCGGGGACCTTTGCGAAGGTGGCGCAACTATTGGGGATATCGCATTCTGCCACGGTCATGGATCAGCTGGTGCAGACTGCAACTTTTGACAATATGAGAGCGAACGCGGCGCGCTTTGCCCCATCAGGTGGCAAAGGGTTCATGAAATCAGATACGGCGTTCTTTGATAGCGGCAGCAGCGGTAAGTGGCACGGCGAACTGATGGATCAAGAACTGGCAGCCTATGATGCGATGATGGATGCGCATCTGACGCAAGAAGAGCGGGCTTGGCTGGAATACGGGTCACAAGCGCCCGCGTAGTGTGGTCTTGACCAAAGCGGTCAAGACCACAAGGCCTGCGTCAGAGGCATTCAGCCAGAGTTGTCGCCATGTTCCGGATCAGCTGCGGATAGAGCGTTGGACCCGGTTCCAAATTGACACCCAACGGGTCGATCACGCCGGTATTGGCCTCAGTTCCGTCCAGCACTGTTGTGACCAGACCCGCGTTATATTGCGGTTCTGCCAGCACACAATCGACCCCTTCATCTTTCACGCGGTCCTGAATTTCGGCGATGCGTGCCGGGCTTGGATCGGTCGCATCACCCAGCGAGATTGCGCCGGAGGCCGGGAGGTCGAAATCAGTTTCGAAATACTGATAAGCGTCATGGAACACCACAAAGCTTTGACCGCGCGCAGGCGCCAGTATTTCGTTTACTTCGGCAGAAAGTGCCGCCATTTCAGCCTGTGCTTCGGCGGCATTGGCAAAATAGGTGCCAGCATTTTCCGGGTCTGCCGCGGACAGCTGTGCGGCGATCAGGTTCAGCCAGGCCGTTGCGTTTGTAGGCGAAAGCCAAGCGTGCGGATCATGTGCACCGTGGTTATGGTCATCGTGGCCGCCATCCGAAGCATGGTCATCATGATCATGATCGTCATGTGATGCTTCCTCAGCTTTTTCTTCATTGTCGTGATCGTGATGGTCGTCATGTGCATGGTCGTCATGCCCGTGATCATCATGTGCTTCCGCTTTTTCCTCATGATCATGGTCATGATGGTCATCTTCTGCATGGTCGTCATGATCGTGCTTGTCGTCGTCATGTGCGTGGTCATCATGGTCATCATGGTCATCATGGTCATCATGGTCATCATGGTCATCATGGTCATCATGGTCATCATGGTCGC
>JBCAZI010000005.1:0-33221 GCA_038533095.1 Pseudomonadota bacterium | reverse complement strand
TGGTCATCATGGTCATCATGGTCATCATGGTCATCATGGTCATCATGGTCATCATGGTCATCATGGTCATCATGGTCATCATGGTCGCCGTGATCATGTGCCTCGAACAAAGCGCCTTCACGGAAATCCAGCAGCGTTGTTTCATCCGCTTCCAGCAGCGTCATCACTGCTGCTTCCGCAGCAAGCGTATCGATGGCATCTTCCATCCATGGGGCCAGATCTTCGCCCATCCAGACCACCACATCGGCGTCTTGCAAGGCGGCTCCCTCTGACGGACGCAGATTGTATTCATGGGGTGATGCGCCCGGTGGCAGGATTAGGCTAGGTTCGCCGACGCCGTCCATCACGCGGGCCACCAGCGAATGAACTGGTGCGATGTCGACGGCCACGTTTGGCACATCAGCCATCGCAGTGCCCCCCATCAAAGTGGCAATGACAGAGAGTGAAGCGCGCTTTGTGGACATTGGATCCCTCATGTGATTTTATAACATTTCGAGTTCCTTAAATGATATACAATAACATGACAATAGAGGCGCATGACAGGTCCGCTGAAAACATGCCTCCAGTAGGTTTTGAAAAGCATGATCATCGCGCCTGCGTGGAGCAAGCACTGGCTGCGGCTGAGGCGCGTTGTGCCGCAAAAGGGCTGCGACTGACGCCTGTGCGACGCAAGGTGCTGGAACTTTTGGCGCGCGAACATCGGGCGCTGGGCGCTTACGCTATTCTTGATCTTTTACGCGATGCCGGATTTGGATCGCAGCCGCCGGTCGCTTACCGTGCATTGGATTTTCTGGCGGAACATGGCTTTGTGCATAAGATCGAGCGGTTGAACGCCTTTGTCGCCTGCGCTCACCCAAATGAAAACCATTCGCCCGCCTTTATGATCTGCCGTGTATGTGACGCCGTCGCAGAGACCCAATCAACCCCTGCCAAGGGTGCCTTGGGAGATGCCGCGCGTGCCGCCGGATTTCAGATCGAAAAAACTGTTGTCGAAGCCGAGGGGATTTGCCCTGCTTGTAAAGATCAGGCCAAACCGTGAGTTTAATTGACGTTAAGAACCTCGATGTCGCCTACGGCGCGAATACGGTACTGCGCAATGTAGCGATACATGTCGACCCGGGCGAAATCGTGACGATTGTGGGTCCCAATGGTTCGGGCAAGACCAGCCTGCTACGCGCCATCATTGGCGCAACCGAGGTTGTGCGCGGCGATGTCACTTTGCGATTAGGCCTGAAGATCGGGTACGTGCCGCAGCGGCTACATATTGATCCGACTTTGCCCATCACGGTTTCGCGGTTCATGCAGCTGACCGACAAAGTATCAAAATCCGCATGTAAGGCAGCACTTGACGCCGCCGGCGTGCCAGATTTGTTGCACCGGCAAATGTCAGCACTTTCGGGTGGCCAGTTTCAGCGTGTTCTGCTGGCGCGTGCGCTGATAAATCAGCCTGACGTGTTGCTTTTGGATGAGGCGACCCAAGGGCTTGATCAGCGCGGCTCAGCCGCTTTCTATCAACAGATTGAAAAGGTGCGCGCGGAAACCGGCTGCGCCGTCTTGATGATCAGCCATGAATTGCATGTGGTGATGAGCGCCTCTGACAGGGTCATCTGCCTCAACGGCCACGTCTGTTGCGAGGGGACGCCAGCGGTGGTGGCATCCGCGCCGGAATACCGCGCCTTGTTTGGCACCGGGACGGGGGGTGCTTTGGCGCTTTACCGGCACGAGCATGATCATAGCCATGACCACGACCACGCGCATGAGGCGGCTGAGTAATGCTGGATGATTTCATGACCCGCGCCACGCTGGCCGGGGTTGGTGTGGCTTTCGCGGCGGCCCCGTTGGGGTGTTTTGTTGTCTGGCGGCGCATGGCCTATTTCGGCGACGCGACGGCACATGCGGCGATCCTGGGTGTGGCACTTGCGCTTGCGCTTGAGTTGTCAATTTTTGCAGGCACGGTCGCCGTTGCCTTGATCATGGCCTTGACAGTCAATTTCCTGTCAGGCCGCGGATATGCAATGGATACGCTTTTGGGTGTCCTGGCACATGCCGCTTTGGCCTTTGGTTTGGTTGCGGTGTCATTTCTGTCGGGCGTCCGCATTGACCTGATGGCCTATCTGTTTGGCGATATCCTGGCTGTGTCACGGACCGATTTGGTAGTGATTTGGGGCGGAGCCGCGCTTGTTGTCGCGCTGATCCTCTGGCGTTGGTCGGCCCTGTTGACATCGACCTTGAACGAAGAACTGGCCTGTGCAAGCGGCCTGAACCCCAAGCGCGAACAGCTGGTGCTGACCGTCGCACTGGCCATCACGGTCGCGGTCGCGATTAAAGTGGTTGGGGTTTTGTTGATCGCTGCGATGCTGATTATCCCGGCCGCCGCGGCGCGGGGGCTATCCCGCACGCCTGAGATGATGGCGGGGATCGCGGCCCTTATTGGCGCGATTTCTGTTATTGCCGGCCTACAGGGTGCTTATGTGTTTGATACGCCTGCCGGGCCATCGGTTGTCTGCGTGGCCGCAATTCTATTCACTGTTTTGAACGTCGTTGGATGGCGCGGCAGAGCTGCGGATTAGAGGAACAGGCCACACCAATAACGTTATGCTGCCGGTGTGGTTGATATGTGTGCGCCTTGCCATGCTAAACCCTTATGCCTTTGCCGTATGGGATGCCTGCGCGCCTAGACTTTCACTGCGGCGTCGCGGAGGCAGGATATGAAGTCAGTGACTGTACCGGATGGCTGGCTGCGCGGTGTGATCACATTGACATAGGCAGTAGGCAGCGGTGGCAGCCTATCCTGTCCTACTTGCGCAAGGCCTTCTGGTATCGTTTTTGACAGAAAGACCGCGATGGCGGCGTCTGCGTGCAATGTGGCGATGACAGGTTCCAAACTTCCAATTTGCAAAACCGGCCGCCAGTCAACTCCGGCACTGACAAGCGCATTAACGGCAAACGCCCTGAAGGCGCATGTCTCTTCCCCAAGTGCCACGGGTAATGGGCGGCTTTTATAGGCCGATCCGTCCGGCATGCCTGTCCAAGCCAGCTCATCTGTCAATAGTGGTGCCGCATCTTCAGATGGTACTGCATCTGTCGTCACAGCAATGTCTATACGCTCTACTGTGATTGCCTCTCGGAGTGCTCTTGTCCCTGCGCTCACAAGCGTCACCCTCGTATTTGGATGGTTGGCGCGGAAAAGCCGTAATGCAGGCGGCACCAATACGCCGACAACATCAGGGGGAATGCCCAATCGAATTTCGTCATGCGCTTCAACGCCCATCATCGCCGCCATTAAAGTATCGTTTTCGGCAATCATGCGATGGGCACCTGCCAACAGGCGCTCACCCGCTGCGGTGACACGCAGGCCATCGGGGCGTCGATCGAAGAGGCGGACATCAAAGAGCGCCTCAAGGCGCGCTATCTGTTGGCTGACCGCCCCTTGGGTACGGTTCACCATCTGGGCTGCGAGGGTCATGCTACCAGTCTCGGCAGTGGCAACAAATGCGCGCAGCAGCGCGACGTCTATATTGCGGGTGACCTGATCAAACATACCGCTAACATTAACAAGTCTAATGCGATGCAAAAGTAAAATTAGCTGGGGAAAGATAAGTCTTGCAGGCATTCAGGACAAAAGTCCGATATTAAAGAGCTTTCCCATGATCCTTGCTGACAATATGACGCTTGCTGCCTTTGCCCTTGCCGCCATTGGTTTGCTTGGCTCACCCGGTCCGGCCATCGCGGCACTTGTCGCTGTCGGCAAGGTCCATGGCGCCCGGCGGGGCTTGTGGTTTTACGGTGGATTGCAGCTTGGGCTGGCGGCGGCTGCCGCGGTAAGCGCGATAGGTTTTGTATCGCTTTTGACGGCACTCCCGGCTTTGCGTCTGGCGATGATAGTCATCGCAGGTGCGTACCTACTTTATCTTGCCTGGAAAATTGCCAGCGCCCCGATTGGCAAGCCAAAGAATGCTGTTGCGCTGCCAAAGGGCGGTTTTGTGCTGGCTGGTGCGACCTTGGGTGTCACCAACCCTAAAGCCTACATTGCATTTGCCGCTCTGATGGTCCCTGTAACCTTGGTTTCAGGCAACGCATTGCTCGACGCCACCTTGAAATGGTCTGTGGTCGTTCTTGTGATGATCGTGGTTGACCTTCTTTGGCTTGCGGTTGGTGTTTGGCTTGGACGCGCCACAATGCCGCCGCTTGCAGAGCGTTGTCTGAATGTGGCTTTGGCTGCGGCGATCATTGCGGCGGCTGTGTTGGCGCTTTTATGACGAGACGCTGGGTTCTTGTCGTGATCGCAGTCAGCATAACCTCCTGCATCTATTCTCTCACGCAGACGTATGGCCTTGACGTGAAACCAATTGAATGAAGCGAAGATTGTTCATTGCCAAGAACACCGGCAGGCTTGATCTGCGGCTCTTTTATCTTGCCAGAACGCTTTACATGGCGACCGAGCAGGTGATCGGCATCTCAATCCCGATCATCGTCTACCGTGATACGCGCGACCCAACGCTTGCAGCGTTAAGCTTCTTCGCTATTTGGGCACCCCGCTGTCTGTTTCCTTTCGTGGCCGTTCGGTTGATCGACGCCACGGCACCACGTCTACAAATGAAAGTCGTCGATGCCCTGAGGATCACGACGCTTTTGGGTATTGCCGTCTTGCCCGTTGGTGCATGGCTCCTCATTGGGGCCGGGCTGTTGAGCCTTTTGAACCTTTGGGCGATTGCCCTTTTCGAAAAAGGGTTGAGCGTCGCTGCACCAAGCAATGGTGGTGGGTCGGATCGGAATGCAGTCGAAGCTTTCTCTGCAGCGTTGCGCGCGGATCGTGTGGCATTAACGGTGAGCACGATTATTGGCGGTACGCTGTTGGCGAGCGGGACAGAGACGCTGCTGATCATGGGTTCGGTTGTCGTCCTCTGCGCCGCGCATGTGCTACAGGCGCGGTCAAATCTCCTGCACGGACTTGTAACACATCGTGCCAACCCCATCGGAATTTGGCCGATCGTGCGTGGGGTGTTCGCAAATAAGACGCTGAGACGGCTGATTTACCTGTTGTGGGGGCTCAATCTGCAACAAGGTATGGTTTTTGGTGCCTTGCCAGTCATGATGGAAGCAGTTTTCCATCAGGATCCGGCCACTGCTGCCGCCGTATTCGCCGGCATTCACATAGGGTCATGGGTGGTTTTGAGGGCGTATCCGGCAATCGCGTCTCACTGGGCCCAACCAGTGCGGGCAACATGGGCAATCGTCCTTTATACCCTTGGCCTTATAGCGGCTTTTCTGACCGGGAATGTCGTGTTTTTTGCGGTCGCGATCTGCTTGCCGATGTCAATACGCAACAGTCTTGATGTGGAAACGATTATTCTGCGCAACAGGCAGATCCCAGACGCCAGTTTTGGGCAGATCATGACCGTATTCCTGCCCCTGATCTATGCGCCTTTTGCGGTTGCGGGCCTGATTGTCACATGGGTCTTCCAATTGGGTGGGCCGCCCCTGTTGGCCCCGGTCATGGTGGTCGGCGCACTGCTGTTTGTAGTGGTTTGGTGGGTCATCATCCGGCAGGCATTTAACGCAGAGGATTGAGTGCACCATAGAGCAACGGATGTCAGTTTCTTTCATCAAGGGCTGATGTAATTGACGCGCGCTTTGCGATTTCCTGTAAAGACAGATCCCGCGGAAATAGCGCCTCGCTCTCAACGGCAAAGGCCGCGGCGGCAGCGGCAAAGTCCCCGGCTTGGCTTAGCTCCAAACCGGCCCTTTGCGCATGCCACAGCGCGACCGAGAACGCATCGCCTGCACCGTTGCTGTCACGCAGTTTTGCCGGACAGGGTGGTACGTCAATGATGCTCTGATCTGTGATGATCTGTGCCCCCTTGTCTGCCTTGGTCAGTACCACCTGCTGCGCGCGTCCAGCCAACAGTCGCTTGATGACCCTCGTTGGGTCAGATAGCGCAACATCGGAAAGCTGTATGACATCGGCACAGCTGATGAAATCATCATACCAGGGGTTTTGCCCGTCATAATCGTGCAGGTCGAGCAGGACTTCAGCTTCGGCCTGCTGCACAATAGGCAGTAGTTTTTTGGATGAAGCGCAGAGGCTGAGAAAAATCGTTGGCGCAGATTGAATTGCTTTTACGATACGCGCCTCATCAATTTTGGGATTGGCGGGGCCGTTCGAGATGAACAGCGAATATCGCCCGCCTTTTTCATCCATGATATTCAGATGATGGGGTGTCGGCGCGTCTTGTGCATTGACAATCAGGTCAATCTGGCGTGTCTGACAGGTGGTTTGGACCAGCCAGGCAAGATCGTCGTTACCAAGGGTGCAATGCAGCACGGGCTTGCAACCGAAAGCTGCCAAAGCCATGGATTTACCAACGCCCGTAGATCCAACATTTTCCACCTCACGGGCGTCAAAAATCGTTGCCGATGCACCTTGTGGAAGTGCGAGGACATAGACCATCCGGTTCCAGCTGGCCGCCCCAAGAACAAGAACGTTTTCGCGTTGCATTCTAATCGCCCCTTCAATGTTGTCGACGCGCAGGAAATGACGCAAGTGCGCCCTGCCGTTGTTGCAAGGTCGCGCCTATGTGGGGGCCGTTTGTATCAGACCTTACATTTATGTCTTTAGGTCCGGCCAAATATCCAGACCGCACCTGTCGCGCAGAGAGTTGTAGGGATACGGTAGATCGCCAGTGGATGAGACCGTAGAGAGCCGATGCATCTCATTGGTTTCAAGAACAGGATCAGCGGCGGCGCGGTTGTCTGCCAGTTGCTCATCCGTCTCAGCACCAAAAGTCATGGTGCCAAGCCCAAAGCCTGATACAATCGGCCGACCGCGCCCTTAGGCTTTAAAGGGTTTATCTGCGATCGCTGTCATACCTGTTATCCGAAAAAACGCCGCGGTATCATCTATTGGGCCCATCGTGCGGTGATGCCGGACGAACGTTTTTGCTTTTTATCGGCAAGGCCGGAAGCAGCGCTATCAGCGATATTCAGAAACCGAAAAACGATGCGGCAACCCGCGCCTCCGTGCGCGCGATAAAATTCTTCCTCGTCGCTTTGTCGGGTGTGGCGGGGCTGATCATGTAAGCTGATCGGACGATATATGAATAGCATGCTGGTCCTCTTGTTATCGTTGCACTTGCTGTTGTTTTACCGGCCAGGTATGCAGTCGAAAATGCAATGATTTGAAAAGATCTTTTCATGAATGAAAAATTATATAACTGGCAAGATTTACAGCTGTTTTTGGCTGTCGCCCGGGAAGGGGGGCTATCGCCAGCTGCCGAAGCAACCGGATCCAGCCCGGCCACGTTGGGGCGGCGCATGCTTGCGCTGGAACGCGCGACCAATCGTGATCTGTTTGTGCGACACCAACGCGGCTATGAGCTGACCTACGAAGGCAAGGCGCTGCAGACGGCGTTGCGGCGGGTAGAGGCCGATATAGTGCAGGCAGCTGGACCCAAGCGGTCGCATGATGTGCCACTGGTCAAAATCTCTGCAGGGTCATGGACGACCATGGCGCTGTTGCAAAACCTTGATGCAATCACCGGGCGACCGGCAGATGTTCACCTGCGTTTTGTCGCAGATGAGGCGCTTTTGGACATTCCGCATCGCGAGGTCGCAATCGGTTTTCGTAATACAAGACCCGCAGACATACGGCTTGCTGGAAAGAAAATCATGCAAGTCGCGTTTTGCGGCTATGCGACAGAAGATGCACCGGATCGATGGATAAAGGTTCTTGGCAATACGCCTTCGGCCAAGTGGCTCGATAAAACGATTGGGTCTGATGCGGTTTGCGAGGTGAACAATCCGCGAAACGCGCTTGATCTGGCGTTGTCAGGCCACGGCGTTGCTTTGTTGCCAACTTTCATAGCTGAAATGCACCCTGATTTGCTTGCTAGAGGTGCGCCGATCGCAGAACTGGCACATGATCAATGGATCGTGACCCATCAGGAGGACCGACATCTTCCCGAGGTCCGAAGAACGATTAACAGGTTGACTGATTTGTTCAAAAAATGATCGCCGTCACGCCCGTTGGAAACATTGGGATGATCTGGCTTAACTGAAGCCAATCTGTAAAATAACGCCAAAAGTCCCAAAGGCCGCTCGTTTCCCCTAAATCTCCAGTACGATACGTCCGATCACCCGGCGATCGCCGAGCGCGCGCAATGCGTCCGCTGCTTGATCAAGGGGGACCACCCGGTCGATCCGCGGGTGCAGGTGACCGTCAGCAATCCAGCGCATGATCTTATCGGCTGTTTCGCTGGCCTCTTTGGGAAATTTCTCGGCCCATGCCCCTTCAAAGACACCGACGACAGAGAAGCCTTTCAGCAGTGGTAGGTTCATTGGCAAGTGCGGGATCTCTCCGCTGACAAATCCGATGGGTGCGATACGTCCGCCCCATCGCATGGATCTGGCAAGTTGCTGGAATGTGTCGCCCCCGATCAGTTCGAAGCAAACATCCAGCCCCTGGCCGCCGGTCAGGGTTTTGATCTGTGTGCGCAGGTCGCCGTCACGTGTATTGACCACCGCTTCGGCCCCGGCCTCTTTCAGCAGCTCTTCTTTGGAGATATCGCCTGTTCCGGCAATTACCCGCGCCCCAAGCATGGCCCCCATATCAACCGTGGCCAGGCCAACCCCGCCGGTCGCACCCGTGACCAGCAAGGTTTCTTTTGGTTGCAGGGCACATCTATGGATCAGCGCATGGTAGGCCGTCATGTAGTTGTGCAGCACCGTTGATGCGGCCGTGAAATCGACGCCATCAGGCACTTTTGTGCATTTCCAATGTTTCGTCACAGCACGTTCGGCATAGCTGCCGTACCACATCTGCCCGACAACACGGTCGCCGGGCGCAAAACCAGTGACATCGCGCCCGACCTCCCGGACAATACCCGCCGCATCTGTGCCCGGCACATAGGGCAGGTCAGGTTTCAACTGATAGCTGCCTTCGGTCATCAGCTTGTCCATGAAACTGACGGCGGCGGCCCGCACATCAATCAGAACTTCATCTGCCTCTGGTATCGGCTCCGGTGCTTCACCGATGGTCAGTGCGTCCGCGCCGCCGAACCTGGTACATAAAATCGCGCGCATATCAGAATACCCCTGCCATCGGTCTGTTGTCGGTTTTAGCGATCATCTGATGGCTGGCAAGGTGCCGTTGGCGGGCGAAGGTTACTCTGCCGCCATTGTCGTGCCATCCTGCGTAGCCTCGCCATAGCCCTTTGGCACCGGCAAATCCGGCAGGCCAGCGGCCCGTTTTTGCAAGGCGCGACCAATGACAACCCGGCTGATTTCGGTGGTGCCATCCACGATCCGCAGCATCTGCGCCAAACGCGACAACCGGTCCAGCCCATAGGGCTGTAGCAGTCCCATTCCGCCCAGCACTTGGGTGCAGGTGTTAGCGGCCTTGACGGCGGCATCGGGTACAAAGCGCTTTGCATGAGCCGCCATCAACGGACCCTCGGGCGTGCCCAGGGCCTCGGCAGCTTTGCGGTACAGCAGTTTGGATGCTTCCAGATCCGTTGCCACCTCGCCCAGCATCCATTGGATGCCGTCAAGGTCCAGGTTTTTGCCTGAGAACATCTTGCGGTTCTTGGCGTAAGACAGGGCTGTATCAAGGGCAGATTGCATCAGCCCGCAACACCCAGACGCGATGGAAACGCGTGCGATGTCGATTGCCATCAGCGACCCTTGCAGCCCCTGACCGATTGGCAGGATAATGTTGTCTTCGCTGACAACGACCTGATCGAGATACATTTCGGACATCGGCAGGAAGTTATAGGATGGGGTGTCGTAGAGTGGGCCAAAGCTGATCCCCGGTGCATCAGCTGGGATCGCGATCATGGCCATATCTTTGTGGCCCGGCGCATCGCTTGTTTTGACAACGGTGAAATAGATATCAGCCTCGGTCGCCAGGCTGACCCATGCTTTGGATCCGCTGATTGTCCATGTGCCATCGCCGTTGATGGTGGCGCGGGTGTACATTTTCATCGGGTCAGAGCCAGACTGCGGCTCAGTCAGCGCAAAGTTGGCCAGCTTACGCCCAGAGGTGAGATCGCGCGCCCACTCTTTCTTAAACGCGTCGGTCCCATATCCACAGCCTGCGAAGGTGCAGATGTTATGCATCGACAGGGCAAATGCATAGGCCCCGTCGCCCAGCCCGAGTTGTTCGTAGATTTGTATCCCTTCGGACAATGGCAGGCCTTGGCCGCCCCATGCCTCAGGCGCGTAAAGCCCGGTTAGCCCTGCTGCGCCAGCTTGGTCTGATGCGCTGCGCGGCCATGCTTTGCCTTTATTCCAGGCATCGATGTTAGGAAGAATCACGTTGCGGGCGTGGTCGTTGGCTGCAGTGAGAAGGGCGTCAAGTTTCGCTGACATGGTTTGATCCTATGCTTGGGGCGCAAGTATCCGATGTCGCCAATGCAGGTTGGCGAGATCGATCCTTAAATCGCTTTGCGTTTGTGTTGCCGCTTTATAAAAGCTCACTATAGTTGAGCGCTATCTCTAGCGGTGACAGGCCATTGTCCAAAAGTGACAAAATTATGCAGGTTGGCTGGGCCCGCGCCTATAGGAACTCGGTGTTGTTCCGGTCCATCTGTGAAAGGCCTTGTGGAAACTTGCAGCCGAGGAAAACCCAATGTCTTGTGCGATCGCTTCGATGCTGGCGTCGCCAATCTGTAGCCGTCGGATTGCAATGTCACGGCGCAGTCCGTCTTTGATGGCCTGAAATGACGTGCCGTCTGCATCCAGCCTTCGGATCAATGTGCGTGGGGTCATGTGCAGCGCCTTGGCTGCCGCTTTCAAATGCGCTTGATCCCAGTTTGATTGATTAAGATAGGCGCGCACCCGCAAAGACTGTGTATGTTCTTGCGAGCGTGTAAAAATCCAGTCGCGCGGTGCGTTTTCCAGAAAATGGTCCAGGTCATCCGTGCTTCGGACTTGCACAGGGCCTAAGGCCGCCCTGTCAAATCGGATCGCAGTTGCCGGGCAGGAAAACTTGACCGGCGCCGGAAAGATCACGTTGTAATCCTCATCGAACGGCGGGCGTGCGAAGGCGAAGTCGATGGCGGCCAGCGCCACTTCGCGCCGCGCGAGCCAAGACAATATGCCATGGGCGAGTTTGAGTATCAGCATGTGGCCAAACCGTTGGGCCGGGCTTCCGGTAAGCGCTGTCAGGCGCAGGACCCGGGTATCGCCATCGTCAACCAGTTCAAATTGATGGTCGTCGAGAATGAGGTTCCAAAACGTTGAAAAACGATAGAGCGCAGATGAGAGCGAGGTCGACTCGCGGACAGATGTCAAAAGATGTTGTAGGGCGCGCGGCCGCACCGGCCGCGACCACAGCCCCATCATCTCATCCCCGGTTTCGACAGCCGCCAGTTGATAAAGACGGACGATCTGGTCCAGCGTGACGCGGCCCAGTGGTGCGTTATCATCCACAGGCAGGTCGGACCGCGCAAGCAATGAGGCGTAATGCTCTTGGCTACAAAGTGATTGCAGCGCAAGACGCCAGTCCTGAATAAGGTGGCTTGATACCGTAGAGAATGGGGGTGGGGTGATGCCGTTCATATCCAGGCAAGGCTAGCAGCGAACGCCGCCCACTAGAACCCATCAGCCCGGTAATGACGAAAGACCGACATATGCATTTCCGTCAGGTCATAGATCGGAGTTTGAAACCTGTGGATTGGCGGTCCCGCGCAAGGGTGCGGGCTTCGGCTTGGCTCAGGCGGTCGAGCACCTCTTCCGCTGACAGACCTTTGGTCTTTGACTTCAACCAAATCCGGCGAACCGATGTCGGCGACCACGGCAGGGCTGCCTGCGCCACCCATTGGCGCACCGGTGCGGGTAGGCCGTCAAATGTCGTCATCGGATCGACTGCCCGGCGCTTGCGGCGCAGGCTGCATTGTCCAAGGTTACGGGTCATGCTGTAATGTCTGTCTCACTTGCTGGATCAAGCACGAGGACAAGACGTGTCTCACCGGTACCCTCAATCGGCGGTGAACGATGCAGCAACCCCGTGGATGGCTTGGCCGGCCAGAGGGATCCGCGCAACAGAATAGGTGCGCCGGTTGGGGTGGTGAAGATGTGTTCTGGATCCTCGCCTTTGGCAGATGTGCCATATTGTGTGCCGCTGCCACGATAGGTGCACACCAGCCGCCCTGTTATGGCATCAAGATGAAACTTGCGGCAGGCGTTCGTCGTCACGGCCTGCAAGCGCACCCTGACGTAAGGCGCGCTCATAACCTCTGCAAAGCGTTTTGCAAGGTCTGCTATGTCGTCAATCAGCCAATCACGCTGCGGTCCTTTCGGCATGTCTGCCATGTCACAAAGTTGCGTGACGTTGTGTGTGACAGCGGCAACAGCCATGACCGCCCGTCCGGATGGCAGCAACGCGCCATCAAGTCCGGCCAACCAAGCGGTTACCTCTGATGGCACACTGCGGTTCCAGATCGCTGCGGCGCAGGTGGCATCGCGAAAGCAGCCCATTTCTTGGCCGTCGTCAAACGGGCTGACGCCCACAGGTTGGTCCGCCGATATCGGTGTTGCGATCTTCAAGCGGCATCCTCAACCCGGCGCCAGCCAGGGAATGGGTCCGGCATATCAAGCGGCAACGCCTCTGGCCCGGCAGCCACGACAGTTGGCACCAGACAGGCGTCAAGTTTGGCCTTCAAGGCCGGCCAATCGATATCCGCACCGATGAAGACCAGTTCCTGACGCCGGTCACCCCAGGGTTCGACCCAATGTTGTTTGATATAGGCCTGTGCAGAGGCATGGTCGGGCCAGCGTTCTTGTGGAACCTGCGCCCACCATGTGCCAATCGGCTTTACGCTCGACAGCGACCCGGCAAGGGAAAATTCGGCCACCCATTCTGGCCGCGTCGCAATCCAGAAGTGTCCTTTGGCGCGGATCACGCCAGGCATACTACCATTCAGTGTCGCCAAGATCTTTTCCGGAATGAAAGGCTGGCGGGCACGGTAGACATAAGATGTGACGCCGTATTCTTCGGTTTCCGGGACGTGATCTGCAAACCCGTAAAGCTCTTTCGCCCACATCGGGTGTTCATGCGCCTTCTCGAAATCGAACAGGCCGGTATCCAGGATTTTATCTGCTGCGACCTCGGAATGATTGGTCTCGATAATCTCGGCATCGCCATTCAAGCTGCGAATGATCTTGCGCGCCGCATCAACCTGCGCCGGTGTTGCATCCGCGACCTTGTTCAGGATCACAACATCGGCGAATTCCATCTGGTCGGTCAGCAGGTGCACGAGCGTACGCTCATCCTCTTCGCCCATCACCTCGCCGCGGTCGCTAAGGAAGTCATGGCTGGAAAAATCATTGAGCAGGTTCACCGCGTCCACCACCGTCACCATCGTGTCCAAGCGGGACACATCAGACAGGCTGTCACCAAACTCATCCCGGAAATCAAAGGTCGCAGCGACGGGCAGTGGTTCGGACACGCCCGTGCTTTCAATCAGCAGATAGTCAAAACGCCCCTCGGCGGCCAAGCGACGCACCTCTTCCAGCAAATCATCGCGCAGCGTGCAGCAAATGCAGCCATTTGACATCTCGACCAGCGTTTCGTCGGTCCGGCTGAGTTCCGTATCGGCGCGCACCAAATCCGCGTCGATATTCACTTCAGACATATCATTAACAATGACCGCAACCCGCCGCCCTTCGCGGTTATTCAGAACGCGGTTCAGCAAGGTGGTTTTGCCCGCACCCAGAAACCCGGATAGCACGGTGACGGGAAGCCTGTTATCTGCCATTTCTCTACTCCGATTCTGAAAGGTGATTTCACGCAACTTACGCAGTTACGAGATGAATGCAACTGCAATTGTTACGTAATCGGAAAATCCAGAGGAGCCCCGCGCATCAAATGAAACCGCTGAATTTCTCTTGCCCTGCTTAGGCAGAGCCATAGGGCTTGCACAGACGTGTTGCCACGGTCCTTCCGTATTAGATTGCAAGTCGTATTGCAGCCCTCCACCTGATTGTTGTGCTTCTGTGCATTTAGGGTATCGTCCCGTTTCTTGCTCAACGGGGCTTTCGGATAAGGATACCAGATGCCGCAGCTTGACCCTGACCGCCTGTTCCCCGTTGAACCGAAAGCCCGCGATCTGGCCCGCGCGCTTTACGATGGCATCAAGGGGCTGCCGATCCTCAGCCCGCATGGCCACACAGACCCTGCATGGTACGCAGAAAACCGGCGCTTTGATGACCCTGCCGCACTTTTCGTGACCCCCGATCACTACGTTTTGCGTATGCTGATCAGCCAAGGTGTGCGGTACGAGGACCTGGGCGTAGCGCCGCGTGATGGTAGCGGCTATCAGACCGATCCCCGTGAAGTCTGGCAAACCTTCGCGCAACATTACTATCTGTTCCGGGCCACGCCGACGCGGATGTGGATAGACCACGCTTTGCAGCATGTCTTCGACATTTCAGAAGAGCTGACGCCAGAGACTGCGGGTGCTAGCTATGATCAGATCGCAGCGGCCTTATCCCAACCTGGCTTCCGCCCGCGCGCGCTCTATAACCGCTTTGGAGTAGAGGTTGTGGCGACCACTGACAGCGCGCTGGACCCGCTCTCGCATCACAAGGCCATTGCCGCCTCTGACTGGCAGGGGCGCGTGCTGCCTACCTATCGCCCTGATGCTGTGATCGACCCTGAAACGGCGGGGTTTGCCGAAAATCTGGTGCGGTTCGGTGAGCTGACCGGAGAGGATACGGGAACTTGGGCCGGCTATCTGGCAGCGCATCGCAAACGCCGCGCTGATTTCATCGCACTTGGCGCCACAGCAACCGATCACGGGGCAGAAACACCGCAAACCGCTAACTTGTCAGAAAGCGAGGCGAAGTCCCTTTTTGATCGCGTGCGACACGACGCTTCACTGCAGGATGCAGCACTTTTCCGCGCGCAAATGCTGACCGAAATGGCACGGATGAGCATTGATGACGGGTTGGTCATGCAATTGCACGCAGGCTCCGCACGCAGCCATTCCACTGCGATCCACCAGCGCTATGGTGCTGATAAAGGCTTTGACATCCCAATCGCTGTCGATTGGGTGAACGGTCTGCATCCTTTGCTGGAAGCCTTTGGCAATGATCCACGTTTGACGCTGATTCTTTTCACCCTAGACGAAGCCACTTACACCCGAGAGCTTGCCCCACTGGCCGGCGCATACCCTGCCTTGCGGCTTGGCCCGGCTTGGTGGTTCTTTGACAGTCCCGAAGGGATGCGTCGCTACCGCGAAGCGGTGACTGAGACGGCGGGCTTCTACAACACTGTCGGCTTCAACGACGACACGCGTGCTTTCTGTTCCATCCCCGCACGACATGATGTCGCCCGCCGCGTGGATTGCGCCTATCTGGCTGACCTGATCCTGACGGGGCGGTTGAGTGAGGCAGATGCGCAGGAGGTTGCGGTGGATTTGGCATACACGCTCGCCAAGAAGGCCTACAGGCTATGACACTGCGGCCCCGCCCCGGCATCGTGCATCTGGGGCTTGGTGCGTTCTTTCGCGCTTTTGCTTTGCCGTGGCTGGAAGATGCAATGGAGGTTGCCGGCGGCGACTGGGGCGTCATCGGTATCAGCTTGCGAAGCGCGGGTGTACGGGATGCCTTAGCCCCGAACGGGTTTTGTTACCCGTGCGTCGAAATCGGGCCAAAAGCGCAGACCGAGCGACGGATTACAGCCCTGCAGCAGGTCCTCGTCGCGCCAGAAGACCCGGCAGCTGTGCTCAGCGCAATGGCGGACCCTGCAACGCATATCATCAGCCTGACGGTCACTGAGAAAGGCTATTGTCATGATCCCGCCACCGGACGGCTGAACCGCGACCATCCGGACATTCTGCGCGACCTGAGCCATCCTTTGCCAATCACCGCCCCGGGATATGTCTTGCGTGCGCTTCAACAGCGCTATCAGGCAGGCACCCCCGCGCCGACGGTGCTGAGCTGTGATAACTTGCCCGGCAACGGTGCTTTGTTGCGGGGTGTGGTGCTGGATATGGCGGCAGAGGTCAGTGGCGATTTACATGATTGGATCGCGTCAAAGGTGACTTTCCCGCAAACCATGGTTGATCGCATCGTTCCAGCCACAACGCCCCAGGATATCGCCGCACACCGCCATCATGATGCCGGTTTGGTGCAGCATGAACCGTTTCGGCAATGGGTGATTGAAGATGTATTTGCCAGGCCCCGCCCCGCACTTGATCAGGTCGGGGTGCAATTTGTGAAAGATGTCGCGCCCTTTGAAGAGATGAAACTCAGAATGCTCAATGGCGCCCATTCGGCCCTCGCCTATCTGGGATATCTGGCAGGACATGCAACTGTGGCAGAGGCTGCGGGGGACCCGGTCTTTGCTGGTTTTCTGCGCTACCTCTGGCTGCAGGAAATCATACCAACACTCGTCCAGCCAGAGGGTATCGTGCTGGCAGATTATGCCGAAGATCTGTTGACCCGTTTCGCCAACCCCGGCCTAAGGCACCAGACATCGCAAATTGCTATGGATGGCAGCCAAAAACTGCCACAGCGCATTCTTGGAACGCTTGATGACCAGCTTCGTGAAGGCGGCAATATCGACGGGTTGCTGGTGGTTGTCGCAGGGTGGATGCGATACGTCGGCGGGACCGGCGAGGATGGCCAACCGATCGACATGCAGGACCCATTGGCGGAAGAACTGAAATCTCGATCACGCGATGCGGCATCCCCAGAAGCAACAGTGGCCGCTTTGCTGTCAATCGAAGCTGTCTTCGATCCTGTCATTGCTGGCCAAATCTTGGGGCCCCTGACCAAGACTTATATTTCGCTTGTGACCAATGGCGCGCGCGCCACTGTGGAAAGGACTCTACCATGATTGAGTGTTGGCGCTGGTACGGCCCCTACGACAAAATCTCGCTCGCCGAAATCCGGCAGACCGGCGCAACAGGCATTGTGACCGCCTTGCATGAGGTGCCCTACGGTGAGCCATTGACCCGCGAGGCGATTGCCGTGCGCAAAGCCCAGATTGAGGCGGAAGGGCTGACCTGGGAGGTGGTAGAAAGCTTGCCGGTCCACGAAAGGATCAAGCGCGGTGATGGCGATCTGACGCAACTCTTCGCCAACTATTGCCAATCGATGACGAACCTCGCGGCCGAGGGGCTAAAGGTTATCTGTTACAACTTCATGCCGCTTGTGGACTGGACGCGCACTGATCTTACCGCACCTGTCTTGGGTGGCGGCACCTGTCTGCGATTCGATACCGCGCGCATGTGCGCGTTCGAAATGCACCGGTTGGGACGGCAGGCCGCCGATACGGATTACCCCGCCGAAGTGCGCGAACGTGCCGCCGTCTTTGCGCAGACTGCAAGTGATGCGGATTGGGATACGCTGTTGAATGCGATCATGGCCGGGCTGCCGGGGGCCTATGACCGCTATGATGTTGAAGGCCTGCGTGCTGGTATCGCGTCTTACAACGGGATTGATCGCACCGCGCTGCGCGCAAACTTCCAACGCTTCCTCGAAGCGGTGATACCCACAGCCGAAAAACTGGGGATCAGGATGTGCGTTCACCCCGACGATCCGCCACGTGACATATTGGGGTTGCCGCGCATTGTCTCTTCTGCCGAAGACATTGCTTGGTTGTTGGATGCTGTTCCCTCGCCTGCCAATGGCTTGACCTTGTGCTCAGGCTCGCTGGGTGCGGGGCCAGGAAATGATCTGCCTGCTATCGCCCGCCAGTTTGGGCAGCGCATCTACTTTGCGCATCTGCGGAACGTCAGGAAGTTTCCCGATGGCTCGTTTGAGGAAGCGGCGCATCTGGACGGTGATACCGACATGGTCGCGCTTTGCACGGCCTTGCTAGAGGCCGAAAGGGCACAAGGCATCAGCATCCCCTTCCGTCCAGACCACGGGCATGCACTGCTTGATGACGCGGACCGCGATACCCACCCCGGCTACCCATTGATTGGTCGCATGCGCGGTCTGGCTGAGCTGCGCGGCGTGATCCGCGCATTGCTTTCGTAGGGTTCGGTGCTATGCCGCAGCACTACGTCCGGCGTTCCGTCCGAAAACCGCACCAGAGGTCAGACCTGAACCACCTGGATAGCCTTCAAAAAAGACGCCGCCAACGATCTCACCGGCCGCATAGAGGCCCGGAATAGGTGCATTGTCGGTATCAAGGACTTCGCAATTGTCGGAAACCTTCAGCCCACCATAGGTAAAGGTGATCCCGCCCGTAACAGGGTAGGCGCGGTAGGGTGGCGTGTCGAACTTTTGTGCCCAGTTGGATTTCGTTAGTGACAGGCCGAGAGTGTTCTTGCCATCAAGGATTGTGGGGTCAAATGCGACATCGTCATTCACGGCGTCGTTGAATGCGTTCAACGTGGCCAGCGCGTCACTTGGGTCAATACCGTCCAACTTCTGACACAGCTCTTCGAGCGTGTCGGCCTCGACAAAATGTGCATCGTGGAAGCTGTATTCGGCATAGAGCAGATCGGTCACCTTGTCGTCGAACACCTGCCAGGCAAAATGCCCCGGCTGATCAAGAACGGCTTTTCCGAACTGGGCATAGGTGTAGTTGCGGAAGTTCTCGCCCTCATCGACAAAACGGTCACCGTTTGCGTTCAGCATGACACCCAGGAAATAGCAGATTTTGCGATAGTTTTTTCGCTCTGCCGCTGGCAAGTGCAGGCCGCCGAAGTCGGCCATGTGCAGGTCCATGGGTGTGGCATGGCATCCTTCGGCAAGGCCATAGAACTGCGCGCCCAGTGCAGTTGCCATCTGGTGCCCGTCGCCCGTGTTCATCGGTGTGCCGCGCACTTTGGCTTTGTCCCAGTTGTCGCCCATCCATGCGCTGCGCAATGCGCTGCTGGCCTCAAACCCACCGCTGGCAAGGATGACAGCGTCCGCGGCGATGACCTCATCCCCCACCATAACGCCAGTCACATGGCCGTCGTCAGTTTGAAGCCCAGTGACGCCCGCATTGTAGCGAATCGTACCGCCCATGTCCTTGAAGGTGGCGAGCTCCATCTCGAACAGGCCGACCCCTTCGTTTTCGGCGGCCAGCGTCAGCCCACCCCAGAAAACGTGCCGACCATCCTTTTCAAAGCTCTGGCGGCTGTAGATGGGTTCAAACTTCACGCCCTTGGTTCCCAGCCACTGCATCGCCGACAAGGATTCACCGATCAGCCGTTCCTGTTCCGGTGACAATGGCCGCCCGCCGTTGAACATCAGCAGGTCTTCGGTGAATTTCGCTTGGCTGTACCCGCCGAAATCGGTCTTGGCGAGCCTTGGGTCGTCAGGGTCTTTGAGGAGAGGCAACAAATCCTCCGCGCCATCATAGCAAAACCGCATCGCGCCTGCGGTGTACTTTGTATTCCCACCGGCAAGGGCTTCGTCTGCCTTTTCCAACATCAAGACGTCAGCACCGCCCTCAAGTGCTGCGATCCCGGCACAGAGTGCGGCGTTTCCTGAACCGACGACGACGACACGCTTTGACATTTGTGATTCTCCTCTTTAGACATTCTTGTATCCAAGAGGATACAATTTGGAAAGACCGGAACATGGCCAGCGAAAATGGTGAGGTTTCTCAAGGTGAAATGGCCTTTGCCAAGGTCATGGCTGCGATCGAAGCGGGGACTTATCAGCCCGGTGATCGCCTGCGCGAGGTCGAGATTGCCGATAGGCTTGCGCTCTCTCGCACACCTATTCGCGAGGCTTTGCGCCGCTTAGAGGCCGAAAACATCATCGAACATCGCCCGCGCGTGGGGGCGGTGATCCGCAAACTTGGCCAGACCGAAGTCGTCGAACTGTACGAGATGCGGCTGGTGCTTGAGCGCACTGCGGCTGAGATGGCAGCAAAGCATGCGGCCGAGGCTGAGGTGGACGCCATGGCTGCCTTGAACGACGAAATTGCCAAAACAGACGGGAACGGTGCCCAGGCTGCGGCCATCAACCAACGGTTCCATCGCGCGATCTATCTTGCGGCGCGCAATCGCTTCTTGCTGGATGCGGCCCGCGCCATCAACAATGCTTTGCTGCTGCTTGGGCCGACAACGCTGGCGGATGCAGACCGGATCAGAACAGTTGCTGGACAGCATCAGCAAATCTTGGATGCGATTTCAGCTGGCGATATCGAAGGCGCCGGCGTTGCTGCCGAGGCGCATTTGCAGACATCATTGCGGTATCGCCTAAAGGTCATGCGCGCCTCATGAAACTGCTTGTTACATATGCAATCGCTGCCGTTGGTGTGGCGGTGTTCCACCTGTTGATGTTGCCATTGCCTTGGCTTTTGGGCCCAATCATTGCCTGTCTGTTCGCAGCCCTGTGCGGTGTGCCGATGAAAGGCGTTGCCTTTGTTAACAACGCCATGCGGTCGATCCTTGGCGTGGCGGTCGGTGCGACATTTACCACAGCGCTGGTGGTGACGATGGCGGGCATGTGGACGACCCTGATCTTAGTGCCGATCATGATCTTGCTGATCGGCCTTCTTGGTGTCCCCTATTTTCAACGGATTTGGGGTTTTGACTTTGCCACTAGTTACTACGGTGCGATGCCTGGCGGGCTGCAAGATATGTTGCTGTTCGGTGAAGAGGCAGGCGGCGATGTGCGCGCCTTATCTTTGATCCATGCCACCCGTGTCCTCGTGATTGTGGCGGCGTTGCCCTTTATCCTGAAAGGCTACTGGGGCGTTGACTTGACGAACCCACCGGGTGCCCCCGCATCAAGCCTGCCCATGTCACAACTCTTGATTATGGTCATCGCGGGGCTGGCAGGTTGGCAGATTGCCAAGGCCATTGGCCTCTTCGGTGCTTCCATTCTGGGGCCAATGATCCTGGCTGGGATATTGGCTTTGACCGGCGTTTTGGAATACCGCCCGCCGGCTGAGGCGATTTGGGCGGCGCAGTTCTTTATCGGCATGACGGTCGGTGCCAAATACGCAGGGATCACTGGCGAAGAACTGCGTCGTGATGTGGCTGCCGCTTTGGGGTTTTGCGTTATCCTGCTTATCCTGACGGCAATCTTTGTGGAGTTCATCCACCTCTTCTCGCTCGCGCCGCCGATGGAAACGCTCTTGGCATTTGCGCCGGGCGGGCAGGCAGAAATGACAGTGCTGGCGCTGATTGCAGGCGCGGATATGGCCTTTGTCATCGCCCATCATGTCTTGCGGATCGTAACGGTCATCATTGGCGCTCCCATCGCGGCCCGATTGTTTAACGCGCCACCTCCGGATTGATCACGTGGATGGGTGACCCCGCGGCGAAGGCGTTGATCTGGTCGAAAATGTCACTGAACTGCAGGTCGAATTCGTCTTCTGTCACATAGCCCAAGTGGGGTGTCGGCAGGACATTGGGGTGTGTGAGCAATGGGTGGCTAGTGTCGCGCAGAGGTTCTTCATCGAAAACATCGACTGCCGCAAATATGCGTCCGCGTGCAATCTCCGCTTCAAGCGCGTCAGTCGCAATCAATCCTGAACGTGATGTGTTTACCAGCAAACTGCGGGGTGACATGGCTGCCAGATCGTCGCTTGTGATGACGCCACGGGTTGTTGGCTTCAAACGCACATGAAGGCTGACAATGTCTGAGGTTGCAAAGAACGCTTCGCGACTATCGGCAACGTTTTGTCCATCAGCTATGGCCCGTGCGCGCCCTTCGTCTGACGACCACCACTGGACGTTTATACCAATAGCCTCAGCATATGTCGCGACGGCTTTTGCAATCCGCCCGTAACCGTATAGCCCAAGGGTGCGACCACGCAGCGTACGACCCACACCCATTTGCCAGTTTCCCGACCGGATCGATGCCACCTGTTGCGGGATCTGGCGGTAGCTGGCCAGCATCAGAGCCACGGTCATTTCAGCGGCAGCATAGGACGGCGTTCCGCTATGCATGTTCGAGCACAGCATCACGCCATGCGCCGTGCAAGCTGGCACATCAACATGCGGAAAGACCGAGCGCTGGCTGATCAGTCTGAGTTTGGGCATGCGGGAAAGTAATGGCGCACCAATTTTGGTGCGTTCGCGAAATAGGACAAGCGCCTCGGCATCGGCAATCCGTGCGGCCAGCCTCTCTGGGTCTGGTTCGTGGTCCGTCCAGACTGTGACATCATGCTTCTTGAGCTTGTTGAAGCACGGCAGGCCACTTAGCGTGTCAAACCAATCATCAAGGATGTGAACCTTCACCGGCTTTCTACGCCTGCATTTGGGGCAGGTGTCCGCGGCGTAGGGATGAACACCGCATGGTCAAGCTCGGCCAAGGCGGCGCCAATCCTGCTGCGTTCGGCCAAGAGATAGTTGAACTGGGCATCACAACCCGAAATGGGCGTCGGGTAGCCGCGTATTTCGGCGTTCACCTGAGCTTTGGCTTGGCGCAGTCCTTGTTGGGCATCTGAGATGAGTTGCTGGAATGACATCGTCGACCTCCTCACTAAATGTATACTATTGTATACATAATACTTGCCAAGATCAATGCCCGCTCCAAACCGCACGGGGGATCATCACTTCACCCTTTGCCAGCAGGCGTGCAGTCCGCACCAAGCCAGCTGATCGAAGATCGATCCCTTCCGCCGTCAAATCATAGTCCACCAGCACATCAATCTCGCCGCTGGCGTGTTCCAGCGTGACAGTCGCCGGACGGTCATTTGAGCGTGCGGCCATCCCCTCGGCGACAGTGCCGGGCGTCAAAACGCACGAGGCCAGACACTGTGCTCCTGTAACCGCCATTGTGGGGTGCGTCTTCCACGGCATGAAATAGCGCGTTGCGATTGTCCCGCCGTCCTTGGCGGGGGCCAGAAGGCCGAACTTTGGTGTGACTGATGAGGCCACATCGCTGATGCCCATGGCCTCGCCCGCGGCGATGCGTACCTTTTCCATGGCTGCAAAGAAATCACTGTTTGCGTTCAGATCATCTGCGGACTCGTAACCTGTCAGGCCAAAGCTATCGGCCTTGGCGATGACCATCGGCATGGCGACATCCATGCAGGTGACCTCAACGCGTTCAAAGACGTCGATTAGATTGCCGGTTGGAAGGAACGCTCCGGTGGCCCCGCCAATTGTGTCCATGAATTGCAGCGCGACCGGCGCTGCGGTTCCTCGCACACCATCAATGGCGGCAGCGCCGTCATAGCGTACTGCCCCATTCGGCGTTTCGACGGTCGCGACGACGCGCGCACCGGTGTTGACGGCCTTGATGTTGATTGTGGTTTGGCCGCCAGTTGCGGGCACCAGCCCCATCTCAAGTGCCGCTGGCCCGACGCCAGACAGAATGTTTCCGCAGGTTGGTTTGAAGTCCACGGAACGGTCATCAACACTAACCTGCGCAAAGAAGTAATCCACATCGGCCCAGTCATCATCAGAGGCTGACAACATTGCAACCTTGGTGGTCACAGCATTCCCCCCGCCGATCCCATCAATGTTCAGCGGATGACCAGAACCGAGCATGGCGATCAGCACCTCTGCGAGGGTCTCAAGATCATCAGGTAAATCAGCGCGGTTCAAATAGGGCCCGCGCGAGGTGCCGCCTCGCATGAAAAGAAAAGGGATCGCTGTTTGGGTCATGTCAGTGGCCATGGCAGATCGACATAGGATTGCAGCAACCCCGGTGGGAAGTCGCGGTTCAAGGTCCAGGCCATGCCACAGATAAAGGCTATGCCCACAGCGGTGTAAATCGCCGCAAAACCCCAGCTTTTGCCGGCGCGCAAGCGGATGAACAACAAAAGGAACCCAGCCAGTGCCAGGATAAACCCCACCAAGGCCGAGGCAATCAAGAGGCTGGCAAACCAGGCCAATGTGCCCCACAAGCCATAAACGTTCTCATCGGCTTCTTCTGCCTCGCGGTCGGCAAAGATCGCGGATGTCTCATCCGCGCGGATCATCTGAACGACAAGCAGTGCGCAGCCAATCAACGCGACAGAGGCGACAAAGACGGGGAAGACGCGGTCCATCCGGGCAAAGTCCGGAATGATTGCCGCATTCCAGTAGGTCAATGCGATATAAGCGGTAATGGCCAGCAAGAAGATCAACGGTGCACGCTTGGAGCCAGAGGCCACAGCCCCTTCGGCCTGAATGTTCTTGGCCTGCCGCAAACCGATGACAACGGACAACAAGGTGATGATGATCAGGATGATCACGATAGGGCTAAAGATGTAATCGATGCCTTCCTCAAATCCGCGGCGGAACCGTGATGCGGCAATTTGATATGCTTGGTTGGTGTAGCGCTCTGCCGGGGCGGACAGTACGAAACCGATCAGGAACGCCGGGCGCGACCAGTCGAAGCGCCGCATCAAAATGCCCAGCAGACCAATCCCGAAGAGCGCAACCAGATCCCAGATCTCTTGCCGTGACTGGAAGGCCGCAAAGGCGATAATCATGAAGAGGAACGGTGCCAGCAGCGCAAAGCGTATCTCGGTCAGCTTTGCGATGCCGCCAGAGGCCGCAATACAAATGATCGTGCCGACGACATTGGCAAAGGCCAGCAACCAGACGATCGCATAGGTGAAATCAAGGTTGTTTTTGAGCATCGAAGGGCCAACTTCGATCGAGCCAGTGCCCAACAGCGCGACAGCAGAAATGAAGATCGCCATCGAGCCCGAGCCTGGAATGCCAAACAACAGTGTGGGTACAAGACCGCCACCTTCCTTGGCGTTGTTAGAGCTTTCTGGCCCAATCACGCCGCGCACATCACCATCGCCAAACTGCGATTTATCCTTCGCGGTCTGCACGGTGTGCCCATAGGCAATCCAGTCCACCACGGACCCACCCAACCCGGGGATCACACCCACAACCACACCGATCAAGGAACAGCGGACCGACAGCCATTTGTTGGCCCACCAATCCTTAACGCCTTCGAGCCAGCCGCCACCCAGTGGTGCACGATCCGAGATGGCTTTGTCACGGCGCAACAAGGCCACGATCTCAGGAATGGCGAAAATGCCAAGGCCCACGATCACCAGTTTCAGTCCATCAACAAGATAGGGCATGTCATAGGTCGACATCCGCAAGGCGCCTGAACTGGCACCTTCACCAATCGTGCCAACCAAAATACCAAGGCAGGCTGCAACCAGGCCTTTGAGCGCTACACGCCCCGCCAGGATGCCCACCATCGACAGACCGAAGATCGTGATCATGAGCAGCTCAGGCGTCTGGAACAGCAGAACAATGGGGCGCGCGGCCAGGATGAAAACCGTCAGGAAGGCGGCACCGACAAGGCCACCAAACAAAGATGAGGCAAAGGCCGCTGACAGCGCCCGCGCCGCTAAACCCTTTTTGGCCATTGGGAACCCGTCCAGCACAGTGGCCTGTGATGCGGATGACCCCGGTATCCCCATCAATACCGAGGCGAATGTGTCCGAGGTTGGTACGACCGCGACCATGCCAATCATCAAGGCAAGTCCTGTCACCGGTTCCATCCCGAACATGAATGGAAGTAACAAGGACAGGCCAGCAATTCCGCCCAACCCCGGGAAGACCCCGATACAAAGCCCCATGACCACACCCAGGATCAAGAACCCGATCACATGGGGCTGCAGGATCATAGCGAATGCGTCAGACAACGCAGGCAATGCTGTCGCAAAGACCTCCATCATGGGCCTCCGATCAAAATGAGGAACAGGGAGATACCCCACCCACCTCAGGCGGGTGGGGTGACGTGCTTACTGAAGAACGACGCCGTAGCGTTCGCTCAGCCAGTTTATCACGAAGTCTTTGGCTTCTTGTGGCACATCAGTTGCGCTTTCCAGCGCTGTCTGTGCAGAGGCCCCGGTTAGCTGCGGGTACACACCCAGACGTGCCTGGCTGATTTCAGCAAAGTCATCGCGCTCTTGGATTGCAGCGAATGCTTCGGTGAATGTTGCGATGGCATTGTCAGGTGCGCCAGCTGGCAGGAAGACCATCTTCTGGGCTGGGAAACCAGCAATGAAGAAAGCTTTCCACGCTTCCCACTGCTCGCCTTCGGTGGCACATGCCGGTGTTGCTTCGCAGACTTCCTTGAAGGATGGCATATCTGGGAAGGTGGGGTCGCGGACGATGTTGCCGTCTGCATCCAGCGCACCGAAGGAGAACCATGGCACGGCTGTGCCTGCTTCGACCAATGGCGTCACGCCAGACAGGAAGCTGGACGATGTTTGATAGTCAATGTTGGCTTCGCCACGTTCAAACATTAGGCGGCCATCACCGCGGCCTTCGATGCCGAAGACCGGCTCAACCTGCAGCCCCAGCATTTCCCATGCCAGAAGCGGCACAAGGTCCAGACGTGTCGCACCTTGCGAACCGTAGATGAAGTCTTCACCAGCAAGTGGTGTTGCATCGCCAGCATCACCTAGCTGACCAGCCAAGTCGGCAGGCAGATAAGCCACGCCACCAGTGCCAGACGCCAGAACCACGTTCCAGTCACCGTATTCGTAACGGACGCGCGGGTCGTTCAGCAGATAGGGGAACTGTGTGGAACCGGATGAGCCAAAGATTGTTGTCCCGTCTTCATATTCCATCTCTTGGAAAGCGTTTGCGCCTTTGGTCGAACCGGCACCTGGGTTGAATGTCACAACTACAGTTGGGTTGCCCGGCAGCGCCTCTGACAGAAGCGGGGCATAGAAGTTGGCCCATTTGGCCGAACCACCGGTTTCAGAGAATGGGATAATCCATTCCACTGTTTTACCTGCCAGATCGATCTGATGACCGTCTGCTGCAGCGTGCGTTGCAACCAACGCAGTAGAGAGCGCCAGCGCGCCCATGGTTTTCTTGAACATGTTTTCCTCCCTAGCTCGGACGTCTTTGTCCGAAAAACTGAATCAGAAGGCCTCCCTGCCTTCTTGATGAAATGAGGATGCGGTGCCATCCTTGCGTGAACCTTGCATGCCGCAATTTCTCAAAGGGGGGGCCAGTGCGCATTGTCGTTGTCGAGGACAATATCTCTGTCGCCAAGGGTATCCGCTATTACCTTAAGGATGAGGGGCATGCCGTTGATCTTCTCTTTGATGGAGGGGAAGCCGCAGCATTTCTTAAGACTGATGATGCAGATATCGCTGTTCTCGACATTTCACTGCCGGGGATGGATGGGCTGAGCATTCTGCGCGAAATGAGGGAAAGGGGCGATCCGCGGCCCGTTCTATTGCTGACGGCAAGATCCGAGACCGACGATAAAATCACCGGTCTTGATGCAGGCGCGGACGACTATCTTAGCAAACCATTTGAGATGGCTGAATTCGGTGCAAGGATCAGGGCTCTTTCGCGACGCGTGACCGAACGCCCGATTGCATCGGCGCACATCGGGAATGTCACGTTTGATAAGACGGGCCGCATGCTTTCCGGTGGCGATGGCACGCTGGAAGTTCCCCGACGGGAAGTCGCGCTTTTTGAACGCTTGCTGCAATCGGACGGTCGCATTGTCTCAAAACAACAGCTTCTCGATAGTCTCTACGGAACGGGCGCAGATGTGGATGAACCCGTGGTCGAAGTCTACGTCTCGCGCTTGCGCAAAAGACTGAAACCACACGGCGTTGAGATCGTGGTCAAACGCGGGTTGGGTTACATCATGCGGGCATCATCATGACCGGCTCTTTGTCGTTGCGGGCCAGACTAATCATTGTGATACTGGCGCCATTGGTGGCAATCGCTGTACTGGTC
The DNA here is from genome assembly GCA_038533095.1 of Pseudomonadota bacterium. Lineage (GTDB taxonomy): Bacteria > Pseudomonadota > Alphaproteobacteria > Rhodobacterales > Rhodobacteraceae > Yoonia. The sequence goes on along the minus strand of JBCAZI010000005.1, from coordinate 5,637 downwards.
GGGACATGGGCCTATCTGGACGCCCAGAACAACGCCGCAGAACGTTTCGACAGATCGTTGCTTTCAACAGCGCTGGCCATCTCGCGCGACATTGCTGTTTCTGGTGGTGACGCGCTGAGCCGCGACACCCGTGATCTGCTGCGGGATACATCGAATGGTAGCGTGTTCTATCACGTCTATGCACCTGACGGTGTCTTTGTCACCGGATATGCGACCCCACCGGTGCCACCGTCGACCCCGCAGCCGAACTCAGCGCAAACCTTCTATGATGCCGTTTATCAAGGGGCGCCTGTGCGTGCGTTGCGCGTGGTGCAAAACACCTCCATCGATGGGCTGGCCGGTCCTTTCACATTCACCGTGTGGCAGAATACCGACGTGCGCGATGGGTTTGTACAGTCCCGGACCCAACCGGTATTTTTAATCATTGCATCCATGATTGGTGCATTGGGCATCGTCGTTTGGTTTGGGGTGGCCGTGGGCCTTAGCCCGTTAACAGACCTTGAGGATGCGATCGCCCGCCGATCGTCCGACGACCTTTCCCCGATCAAGCGACGCATTCCGCCCGAAACGCAAGGCGTGGTCGGGCGTTTTAACGACCTTTTGGGCGAGTTGTCGCAAACAATGGATGAAAAGGATGCCTTTATTTCGGACGCGGCCCACCAGTTGCGTAATCCAATCGCTGGTGTCCTGACCTTGGCGGATTCCGTGGATCGGTCACAAACCTTGGAGAGCGCGAAGGCCCGCGCCCGCGACCTTATCGTCGCGGCGCGAGAGGCGGGCCATCTGACCGATAACTTGCTGAAACTCGAGCGTATGCGCGCCGGGATTGATAGCAACAAGCGGGTCTTTGATCCGTTCAAGATGCTGGCCGAAGTTGATAGGTCATTTCGGGCGAAAATCGTGGTCCCCAGCCTGCGCTACAGTGCTGAGCTTCGCGCGGGGCCTGCTCAACTCAACGGAAATCCAACGATGTTTCAGGAGGCTGTGAAGAACCTGCTCGACAACGCGTTGATGCATGGGGGTGACGACTTAACGCATGTACGCCTTAACGCCTCTGTGGCGTCTGGCAAACTAGTCGTCGAGGTGCAGGATGATGGCACTGGTATTGCGCCAGCCAACTTCCAAAATGCGCTTGGTCGCTTCAGTCAAATCGGCCCAAGTGCGGGGTCTGGGTTGGGACTTCCGATTGCAAAGGCCGTCACCGAAGATTTTGGGGGTACGTTACACCTACAGAAAACGGACGCTTTGTTCTCTGTCATGATGGAATTTCCTTTGGCGTCTCACATATAAAATCCGTCGCACTGTCGAAAGCGCAAAAGCAGCCCAAGCTATGTCAGCCAAGGTGGACGATGTCCGATCTGCGCGATCAAAAAATCGATCAGCACCCGTACCTTCGCCGAAACCACATTGCTTTTGGGGTAGATCAACCAAAGGCTTGGCTGGTCTGCGATGGCATGATCGGGAAGAACTTGGACCAGCCTGCCTTTCGCAATCTCTTCATGCACCAGCCAAAGCGAGTTGATGGAGATGCCTGCACCATCCAGCGTTGCGTTTTTCTGTGTCATACCATCGTTCATAATCAGACGATGTGCCGCGCGTTTTGGCGCGAACTCTGTTCTTTGGCCATCCGGCGCAATCAACCCGGTTGGTTCTAAATCACGAAAGGCGATGAGGCGGTGAGAGCGCAATTCATCCGGTTGCTGCGGCGTGCCGTGCCGATCTAGATAACCGGGTGATGCGCATAGAATGCGTTTGTCATCGGCAAGTTTGCGGGTGGTCAGGCTGCTGTCAGCGAGCACCGCGTTACGCAGGGCAAGATCATAGCTACCTTCGATCAAATTGAATTGTGCGTCGGACAAATGAAGATCAAGCGTCAGGTCCGGATAGGCATCCATAATTTTGGGCAAAAGAGGTGCGATATAGATTTGCGCGAAGGTACTGGGGGCGGCAAAGCGCAAGAGGCCAGAGATTTTCGTCTGACCTTTGCCCAAGGCCGCCAAAGCGGCGTCTTCCTGCGCAATGATATCACGCGCATATGGCAGAAAGTCCTGGCCTTCAGACGAGAGCGACACTTTGCGCGTGGATCGGTGTAGCAGTTCTGCGCCCAGAAGATGTTCCAACTTGGCGATACGGGTGCTGGCAACAGCCGGTGCCATCCCAAGTTCGCGCCCTGCCGCACTGATGTTGAGGCGTTCGCTGGCCAATATGAAAAGGCGGAGTGTTTGCGTATCCATTATATTCTTTTTTGGAATAGTGAAATCGTTTTGGGCTAGTTTTTATATTTTTTGAAGACTGTATGTCAAAGGCGTAAACGGACAAAGGATCACGCCATGACACGGACAGCGACAGTCAACTATCATGTCCACAAACCCGAGCGGCAAGCCTTCGAACTTGATGCAGGTGGCATTCCGGGCAACTTGATTTCGCCCGAACTGGTGAAAACGCAAATCAGCGTCTTTGATGAACGTGCGGTTGGCGTCGCCACCACGTTTGAGGATGCGTCGGTCGGCTTTGCAGAATTTCCGACAGAGGTCAGATCATTTGAGGCCGATAAAGGCTGGCAGGAAACTTACGACCGCGAACTCACGCAGTTGTTGCAGGACGAAGTTGACGCACAAGAGGTTATCATTTTTGATCATACCGTTCGTGTCGACAATCCAAGTGCCGACCGAAAACCGGCGCGGAACGTCCATAGCGATTACAGCGTCGATGGTGCCAAACAGCGACTTGTCGATATTTTGGGGCTAAAACAGGCGGCCGCATGGAGCAAGGGACACTACGCGTTCATCAATGTGTGGCGCCCTTTAGGCGCGCCGATCAACTCAGCCCCTCTTGGTTTTGTGCTTCCAGAAAGCGTCGCGGAAGAAGACTGGATATTGCTCGATCTGATTTACCCAGACCGCATGGGGCAAATCTTGGGTCTGGCTGCGAACCCTGATCACGAATGGATTTATATGTCCAAGATGACCCCTAATGATGTGGCTTACTTCAACATCTTTGACAATCAGGGTCGTCCATCCATCGCACATAGTGCCTTGGATATGGTCGAGGACCCAACCATTCAAACCATACGCAAAAGCATCGAGAGCCGGACTCTGGTTCGCTACTAAAACTTCGCTCAATTCGAAAGGGATCACATGCCTGAGACTATTCTTATAACTGGTGCAACCGATGGCATCGGCCTTTTGACGGCCAAGACACTTGTGGCTGAAGGGCACAAGGTTCTGATACATGGTCGTAACCCGCCAAAGCTGGCAGCTGCTGCCCAAGACATCGGCGGGGACATTGAAACCTATACCGCCGACTTGACCCGCATGGCGGATGTACATGCATTGGTCGCCGAGGTGCGCAAAGCGCACACGCAGCTTGATGTCTTGATCAACAATGCCGGTGTGTTGAAAATCGCCAACCCGAAAACCGATGACGGGTATGACGCGCGGTTCATGGTGAATACCTTTGCGCCATATGTGCTGACGCGTGGCCTCTTGCCGATCATTCCGGCGGATGGGCGCATTGTGAACCTGTCATCGGCTGCTCAGGCGCCTGTCGATCTGGAGGCCCTGCATGGACGCAAGCAATATGACGATATGGGGGCCTACGCACAAAGCAAGCTTGCCATCACGATCTGGACACAGCAACTGGCCAAGGAATTGGGTGCAGGGCCGGTCGTTGTTGCGGTGAACCCAGGGTCACTGCTTGCGTCGAAAATGGTGAAAGAAGGCTTTGGTGTCGCAGGCAATGACCTTGGCATTGGCGCCGCGATCCTGCGCGAAGCTGCGGTTGGCGCAAGCTTTGCGGGTGCAACAGGTCGGTATTTTGACAATGACAGCGGGGCCTTTGCCAACCCTCATGCAGCAGGCATGGATAGCACCCACAGTACAGACGTCATGAACGCCATCAACGAAGCCGTCGCCAAAATTGGGTAAGGCGCGTAACCCCCCTTTAAGAAAGATAAGATGATGCAAGAAACAGCTCTTAATCACGCACGCACGATTGAACGCCCCTCTCGCGAGGCAATGTTGCAGCGCCACCCATCGGTCCATGCGTTCTGGAACCAGAACCGCGAGGCGTTCAAGGATGCTTGGGCGGAATGGGAAACGACCGAAGATGGCCAGTCCGTGACACTGGATGAGACACTTTATGATCCCAAACTGCGGGCAGCCGTGGCGCAGGCCTGGGACGACCCCGCACAAGAAGGCGCTGTGCGTGACCTGTGGGAAGAAGTCTTCCCCGGTGTTTACAAGGCGCAATTCTTTGATCCCGCGCACCTAAGCGCGCTGCGTAGCTATATGGACAAGACCGCCAATGCAGATATTCCCCTGCGTCCACCTTATGGCATTTCCCTGAATCGTGGCGGTGCGATGTTGGATAGCCGGTCAGAGGGATATTTGGCGGCTCCGCAGTTTCAAGACTTTTATCTGGGGCTAATGAACCGCTATATGCGTCCAATTTCCCGGATGTTATTCCCAGATGTCGTGGGGTTTGATACCCAGACCTTCGGCTTTTCAATCCAGTGGCAGGCGGATGCAGACACGTCTTTGCGCGCGCATACGGATGCATCCTCAGTGACGCTCAACATCAATCTGAACCTGCCGGGCGAAGATTTTGAAGGCTCGGGCGTGCGGTTCTTTGATCGGATCAGCCGAAAGGTTGAAGAGCTGAGCTTTGCACCCGGCGTGGCTCTGATCCATCATGGAAGCGTCCCACATGAATCGATGCCAATCACCGAAGGTGAACGGTCAAACTTTGTATTGTGGCTCTACGGTCAAGGTGGACAGATCCCCCACGTCGGTGCGACACCCCAGCCAATTGACCCAAAAGAACGCTGGACAATGCCTGACGTGGCATCTGACGGTTTCGCGCCGTTCTAACGGCAGCTCAGCAACCATTTGAGGGTCAGTATATGATCGATATGGGCAAGGATGATCACCTTGCCCATATCAGTTCTGCGCTTTGCGCCATTGTGTGACTTCAGGGATCAGAGCGCGATCAGATGGTTGTCCCATTGCAATGCTGCATGTCTTGTTGCCTGATCACGATCCAGTCCGACAATTTTGCCGGTGCCGGTGGTGACAATCACATCACCTGATGTTTTCGCCACACCACACGCATCCTCTAGCTGCATTTGGCCAATCAATGTTCCGGTGGATCTGTCATAGCGCTGGACAATGCCGCCACGGGGTGATGTCGCGATGACCTCTGTACCGTCGTGGTTAAAAGTGATGCTGCCGACGTAGCCTTGCATCTGGCGCAGCGGGTCGGATGCGATTGCAAAGATGTGTGGTTTCCCGCCACGCTGATGTGTCCCGACAAGCGGTGGCGCCGGGATGTCACCTTGCCACTGCATGCCGAAGGCGACTGTGCCGTCATCCGCCATGGCGAGGTGCCGGATAGAGTTCTTGTGATGGGTATGGTCGAGTTCCACTGTCTCAACCACCTCGCCATCATTGATATAAGCAAGATTGGGTCGCATCGTGGGGATGTTCAGCTTGGTCCGCCCGCTGTCTGGATGGGTGTCGATCCCACCATTGGCAACGACAAGCACATCGCTGCCGGGCAGGCGTTTAATGTCATGCGGTCCGATCCCGCCGCTGGTAAACTCACCCGTTCGGGCAAATCCTGCAGCCACATCCCAAA